>JBKPQY010000001.1:0-10277 GCA_046734315.1 Actinomycetota bacterium
TGGCTACGCCGCCTGGGCGCGGGCGCACCGCAGCCTGCTGATCGTGACCGTCGACGAAGACGACTACAGCGCTGACAACCGCATCGCGACGGTCATCGCCGGCGCGTTCGTCCGACCGGGCCGTTACTCCGAGCGGATCGATCACTACCGTCTGCTGCGCACGGTCACGGAGGCGTACCGCCTCGCTCCGCTCAGTCCTGGCTCGGCGATCACCGACGTCTGGTCGGGGTAGGAGTTCACCCAGCACCCTCCTAGCCGCTCCGGGGCCGGTACTACGCTTTCGGTAGCCTGCATCAGCCACCCTGAGGACAACGCCGCCGTCATGGAACGATTGCAGCCTGGCGCCGCCGCCGAGGTGGCACTCTCGGCGGCGGATCAGGGCGCCGAACCGTCCGGGACGCTCGTGCGCATCGTGCGGCACCCCACCGCCTGGTTCGCCGCAGCCGGCTTCGCCGCAAGCACGCTGACCGTCGTCGCAGGCGGTCGTGTCGGCACCGTGCAGGTCAACATCCCGCTGTCCACGTGGTTCGGCCTTCTCTCCCGCAACGGCTACCGTCCGGGCGAGTCGCTGATGCCGGGCCTGCTGCTGATGGCCGGCATCAGCGGGCTGGTCCTGCTCTGGCTCGTGCTGGTACGTGGGCCGCATCCGGCGGTGCGAACCGAGCGGCAGGTCTGGTTGGTGGCGGGCGCATGGGTGGCGCCGCTGCTCGTCGGGCCGCCGCTCTTGAGCAACGACGTCTACAGCTACGCGGCACAGGGCATGCTCGTGGATCGGGGGCTCGACCCGTACTCGGTCGGCCCCTCGGCGCTGGGCCACATTCCGGCGGTGGGAGCGGTCGATCCCGCCTGGCGCAGCGTGCCGAGCCCGTACGGTCCACTGGCGACGTGGTTCGAGCACTTCGCGGTCGTGGTCGCCGGCGGCAACCCGCTCGGTGCGGTGATCGTCTTCCGGCTCGTCGCGGCGGCCTGCGTGGTGGGCATCGGGGTGCTGGCAGCAGCGTTGGCCGGGTCGCGGCGCATCGGCGTGTTGACGCTGACCGTGCTGAATCCGCTCGTGCTTCTCCAGGTGATATCGGCGGCGCATCTGGAAGGCCTACTGTGCGTGCTCCTGCTCGGCGCCTTGCTCGCGCAGCGGCGGGGCAGCCACGTCCTCGGCATTGTGCTCGGCTGTGCCGCGGCTGCCATCAAGGTGCCGGGACTGATTGTGGTCATCGCCGCCATCGTCGCGCGGCAGCGCGGGGCCAGGCCCGCCTGGCTCGGGGTCATGCGTGACGTCGGATTGGCCATCGCAACCTGCCTCGGCCTGACCATGCTCGTCCCACATGGCTGGGGTTGGGTTTCTGCGCTGAACACGCCGTCGCTCAACTACACGTCCGGTGCACCGGCGAGCCTGCTCGCCGATGTGCTCCACCTGTTCGTCCGATGGGCGTCGTTCGACGACCTCGCCATGGCGGCACGGGCGGCCGCGCTGCTGGCAGCGGCGTGCATCGTCGCCTACCTGACCGCGACCACCCGGCAGCGCCCGTTGGAAGCCACGGTCGGTTTCGGGCTGCTCGCCGTCGCGTTGCTCAGCCCCGTCATCTACCCCTGGTACCTGTTGTGGGGCGTGTTGTGCCTGGCGCCCGTCGCGCGAGGACGTCTGCGCGAGGTGCTCGTCGTGATGTGCGCCGGCGCCTCGGCGATGGCCGTGCCCGGTCTGCCGGGATACGCGGCAGACCTGATTGCCGCCGGCCTAATCGGGTGCGCCGTCGTGCTGCTCGCCGGTGCTCGCGCGCCGCTCGAACGTCGGGTGCCGCTCCTCGCGGGCGTCACGTACGGGGCCTCCGGCTACGCCCCAGCCGGAAGGGGCAGGCGCTAGCCGTATTCCGACCCGCGGCCGAGATCGAGGTCGCCGTGGCGCACGAGGGCGCACTTGATGTGGAGGATGTGCTGCATCGGCGTACCCGTATCGGCCTGGTTGCCGCGGAGGCAGACCGTGCCCGTCCTGCCATCGCCGACATCGTGGCGCGTTGGGCGGTCTAGGCGTCGCGCGGTCTGGTCAGGTAGCGGTGTCCGGTGGGGCTGCTCCATTCGTGAGTGCCGTCGGGTCGGTGTTTGACTCGCCAGCCGGCGTGGTGTTTGGCGTTGTGGTGGCGTGGGCAGAGGGCTTCTACGTTGTGGCTGTTGGTCGCCCCGCCATCGCCGAACGGCTCGGCATGATCGAGGTCGCATAGCCGGGCTGGGCGTCGGCATCCGGGGAATCGGCAGGTGTGGTCGCGGGCGATGATGTGGTCGGTGAGGTTGGCTGGTGGCCGGTAGCTGCGCCGGGCGTAGTCGATCAGCTGGCCGGTGTCGTCGGTGACCAGCCTGCGCCAGGTACCGGTCGGGTCGGCGGCGAGGCGGCGGGCCAGGGCGGCGGGGATGGGCCCGTACCCGTCCAGGTGGGCGGGCTGCTCGTCGCAGCCGAGCAGCGTCGAGATCGACACGGTGACGTTGATGGCGGGCCGCTGCCCGTGGGCTTCGGGCAGGGATGGGTCTGCGAGTACCCGGGCGAACACGTCCACCAGCGCGTCGGCGCGGCGCTGGTCGGCGGAGCGGGCATCGGTCTGCGCATTGGTGAGGGAGTTGAGCACCGTCTCGATCAACGCGGCGCCGTCGGCGGGCAGCAGCGCCCACAGTTCGGTGACGCCGTCGTCTTGTGGGGTGAACACCACCCGCCGGGCCGAGACGGCATCGTCGTGGCGCTGCTTGGCGCGGCGCGGATCCGCGGCGATCACGGCACGCCGCAACGACGCGGTGAATTGGGACAGGGTCTGCTGCGTGGCCCGGGTCAGGACCCGTTGCTCGATCTTCGCCGTGGTTTCGGCATCGAACGCGGCGACGGCTTCGGCGAGCTTCATCGCGTGCAGGTACGTGACCTGTCCGGTACGTAGCAGCTCCAGGGTGGCCGGCAGCCGGTCGACCAGGGTCCGCGCGATAGTGAGCCGCCGTTCCGCCGTCCCGGGCGAGAGCCGCAGTGCGGCCCCGACCTGCTCGCGGGTGTAGTCCACGAGCTTGGTGCCCGACCAGTCCAGCGCCCGCCCATCCAAAGACGCCAACACCTGCTGCTGGGCGGCCTGCAGCATGGCGATGTGCCGCTCGAAGGCGACCAGCAGATCCACCCGCCCGGCATCGGACAACCCGTCCGGGTCGAGCAGCAGCAGCGCCGCTGTGTCCTCGCCACGCGGCACGGAGGTGGCCAGTTCGGCGGCGACCGCGTCCGGGAAGACGAGCACGTCGACCTTCGAGACCGGCGGCACACGTTCGAACATATGTGCGAGTCTATCAAGTGCACGAGCTGCCGTCTACCCTTATTTCATAAGGAGAATCGCGCGACCAGCGATCGGCGCGCAAACGCGACCGCCGACGCAATCACCTCCGTCACTGCCGTTCTAAGAAGGCGACCGACCGCGTTACGAGTCGATGACGTGGCCGCGCCGTCGGTAGTCCTCGACGTACTCGAGCAGTGCCCTTCCGCGCGGGCGGCGTCCGGGTCGGATGTCGCAGGACGCGGCCTTCGACTCCTGGATGTGCACGTTGGGGTCCAGCGTGACCGGGAGCAACTCGTTAGCGGCGTCGCCACGGACGTAACCGTTCGGGCCCCAGTGGTACGGCAGCCCGATCTGGTGCACCGTACGCCCCTGTACGGTCAGCGGCCGGACCCGCTCGGTCACGAACACGCGTGCCTCGATCGCGGTACGCGCGGTAACGATCGTCGCCCAGCCGAGATGCTCGAGGCCCCGTTCGCGGGCCAGTTCGGGGCTGACCTCGCAGAACATCTCAGGTTGCAGCTCGGACAGGTACGGCAGCCATCGGCTCATCCCGCCCGCGGTGTGGTGCTCGGTCAGCCGGTACGTGGTGAACACGTACGGGAAGACCTCGCCGCCAACAGGGTGGTAGGGATTGTCCTTACGTGGGAAGCGGCTCCGGGCGGGGTTGGCGCGCTGCTTGTAGAGCAGGTTGTCGAACGGTGACTCCTCCGGCTCGTAGTGCGTGGGAAGCGGTCCGTCGGTGAGACCGCTGGGTACGAAGAGCCACGCCTTGCCGTCCGCCTGCATGATGAACGGATCGATGCCGGACAGAGCTTCCTGCGCGCGGGCACCCTCAGGCGGCCGGTAGTCGGGGGGTTTGTTGGCCTCGAAGTCGGGGATGTCGTGGCCGGTCCAGCGCTGTTGCTCGGCGTCCCACCAGACATACGCCTTGCGCTCGCTCCACGGCCGGCCCTGCGGGTCGGCGGACGCGCGGTTGTAGAGGATCCGCCGATTCGCCGGCCACGCCCAGGCCCACTCTGGAGCGACCCAGCTCTGCTCGCGGCCGGGCTTTCGGCGCGCCGCCTGGTTGACGCCGTCCGCGTAGACGCCGCAGTAGATCCAAACGCCGCATCGCGTACTGCCGTCGTCCTTCAGTTGCGTGAACGTCGAGAGCGGCCGGCCGGCAGCGTCGAAACCGTTGATCTCCGCGAGCACTGCCTCGGCGCTCGGCTCGTCGAGCGGGCCCTCGGTCGGGTAATCCCAGGTGAGCTCGAGCAGTGGGCGGTCGCGCGGATCGCTCGACCCAGCCAGTTTTTCCCGGATCATGCGGCCGAGGTGGTAGTAGAACCACAAGTCGCTGCGCGCATCGCCGCCCGGCTCGACCGCCTTGTGATGCCACTGCAACAGCCGTTGCGTGTTGGTGAAGCTGCCGTCCTTCTCGGTATGGGCCGCCGCCGGAAGGAAGAACACCTCGGTCCTGATGTCCTCGGTGCGCAGCTCACCGGTCTCGATCTCCGGGCCGTCCTTCCACCAGGTGGCGCTCTCGATCAGGGAGAAGTCGCGCACCACCAGCCAGTCGATGTTCGCCATGCCGAGGCGTTGCAGCTTGGCGTTCGCCGAACCGACGGCGGGGTTCTCTCCGACGAGGAAGTACCCGCCACCGCCCTGGTCGACCTGCCGCATCACCGTGGGGTAGCTGCTGTGGTCGCCGGTGAGCCGGGGCAGGTAGTCGAAGCAATAGTCGTTCTGCTCGGTGGCCACGTCGCCCCACCATGCCTTGAGCAGGCTGACCAGGTATGACGCCATGTTGCCCCAGAACCCGTTGACGGCGGCATCCGCCACGACGAAGTCGCCGAGTGTTTCGTGCTCGTGGGCGTGCGGCATGGGGATGTAGCCCGGCAGCAGGTCGAACAGCGTCGGAATGTCGGTGGATCCCTGGATGGAAGCGTGGCCGCGTAGCGCCAGAATGCCGCCGCCCGGGCGACCCATATTGCCCAGCAGCGTCTGCAGGATCGCGGCGGTGCGAATGTACTGGACGCCCACTGTGTGCTGGGTCCACCCGACAGCGTAAGCAAATGCAGAAGTGCGCTCGCGCCCGGAGTTTGCGGCCAAGGCCTCGGCGACCTTGTGGAACAGCTCCGGCGGGACGCCGCACACCTGCTCGACTACCTCGGGCGTGTAGCGGGCGAAATGCCGCTTGAGCACCTGGAACACGCAGCGTGGGTGCGAAAGCGTCTCGTCGCGTTCCGGCTCGCCGCCGGCCCGGGCGCCGCCGGCGCCGGCCGTCTCTCCGCGCGCCGACTGCGCGATCGCGATGCGGTGCTCGTACTGGGCGTCGCGCGCCCCGGCCGCCGCGGCGACGTCGGTGCCCTCGTACTGCCAGCTGGTCGAGTCGTAGTGCCCGGTGTCGGGATCGAAGCCGGAGAACAACCCGTCCAGGTCCTCGGTGTCGCGGTAGTCCTCACGCAGAATGGCTGCGGCGTTGGTGTACGCGACGACGTACTCGCGGAACTCGTGCCCTCCGGAAAGAACGTAGTTGACGAGTCCGCCGAGAAACGCGATGTCGGAGCCGGCGCGCAGCGGCACGTAGATGTCGGCGAGAGCCGACGTGCGGGTGAACCGCGGGTCCACGTGGATGATGGTCGCGCCGCGCGCCTTGGCCTCCGTCACCCACTGGAACCCGACCGGATGGCACTCGGCCATGTTCGAGCCCTGGATGATGATGCAGTCAGCGTTCTGCAGATCCTGCTGGAAGGTGGTCGCGCCGCCGCGGCCGAACGACGTTCCCAAACTGGGAACTGTGGAGGAGTGTCATATGCGGGCCTGGTTCTCGATCTGGATCGCGCCCATCGCCGTGTACAGCTTCTTCATGAGGTAGTTCTCCTCGTTGTCGAGGGTCGCTCCTCCGAGGCTGGCTATGCCCATCGTGCGGTTGACGCGCTTGCCGTCGCTCTCCTCCTCCCAGAACTCGCGCCGCGCCTTGATGACCCGATCGGCGATCATGTCCATCGCCGTGTCGAGGTCGAGGTCCTCCCATTCGGTGCCGTACGGACGCCGGTAGCGCACCCGGTACTCGCGGGCCGTGCCCGTGGTCAGCTGCAGACTGGCCGACCCCTTGGGACACAGGCGGCCGCGGCTGATCGGGGAGTCCGGGTCGCCCTCGATCTGCACGACCTCCCCGTCCTTGACGTACACCCGCTGCGCGCACCCTACGGCGCAGTACGGACAGATGCTGCCGACTACGCGATCAGCGGTACGCGTACGCGGCGCAAGGCCGGCGGTGCGTGAGGACTGCACGGCGGCCCCGCGGCCGAGCCGGTCCGGCCCCGTCGCCTGTCGGACGACCGGCCACTGCAGAAACGCGCGCTTCGCCGTCACATCCGAAAGCCTTGCACCGGCACGGGGGAACGTCCAGGCTGGCCGTATGGGCCACCAGTTGTACGGACCCGAGCCGGACGTCGCAGCTGATGCGGGCTGGCAGGATGCCCGGCCACGCAAGGGATTCTTCACCGACACGACGATCTGCATCGGCTGCAAGGCATGTGAGGTGGCGTGCAAGGAGTGGAACGGCGTTCCCGACGACGGCTTCAACCTACTGGGGTCGTCCTACGACAACACCGGAGCCCTCGGCGCGAGCACCTGGCGCCACGTCGCTTTCATCGAGTCCGCCGGCGCAGACGGAGTGCGCTGGCTGATGGAATCCGACGTGTGCAAGCACTGCACACACGCAGCCTGCCTGGACGTATGCCCTACCGGATCCTTGTTCCGGACCGAATTCGGCACGGTCGTCGTGCAGGACGACATCTGCAACGGCTGCGGATACTGCGTTCCGGCCTGCCCGTACGGCGTGATCGAGCGGCGCACCGGCGATGCGGGCACCAAGAACGTGGGCATCGCCCAGAAGTGCACGCTGTGCTACGACCGGCTCCAGGACGGGATGACGCCGGCGTGTGCTCAGGCATGCCCGACCGAGTCGATCCAATTCGGTGACCTTTCCGAGTTGCGTTCGCGCGCAGCCGCTCGCCTGTCGACCTTGCATGACGCCGGCGTGGAGCAGGCGCAGTTGTATGGGCACGATCCCGGCGATGGCGTCGGCGGTGCGGGCGCGATGTTCCTGCTGCTGGACGAGCCGGAGGTGTACGGCCTGCCGCCCGACCCCGTCGTCACCACGCGTGATCTTCCTGCGATGTGGAAGCAAGCCGGACTGGCCGCGTTGACCCTGTTCGCCGGCGCGGTGGCCTCGTTTCTTGGGGGGCGCGCATGAGCAGGGAGCGTCGCGTGGTGCCGAACGCCGAGTTCCGCAGCTACTACGGTCGGCCCGTCGTCAAGGCGGCCCCGTGGACGGCGGAGATCCCGACCTACCTGTTTCTCGGCGGAGTGGCCGGGGGTGCGGCCGTGCTCGGCGCCGGCGCCGACCTGACCGGGCGCCTGGCGTTGCGGCGCGTGTCACGACTGGGTGCGCTCGGGGCGATCACGGCGGGCGGTGCCACGCTGGTGCACGACCTCGGCCGCCCGGCACGGTTTTTCAACATGCTGCGGGTGGCCAAGCCGACGTCGCCGATGTCTGTAGGCATCTGGCTGCTCACGGCCTTCGGCCCCCTGGCCGGGCTTGCCGGGGCGGCGGAGATGCGCGGGCTGCTGCCGCGGCGGCTGGCGGGTGTACTCGGCGTCTCGGCCCGGCCGGCGGGGCTGGCCGCTGCCGCGCTGGCCCCGGCGGTCGTCACATATACAGCCGTGCTGCTGGCAGATACGGCGACCCCGTCCTGGCACGAGGCTTACCGGGAACTGCCGTTCGTGTTCGCCGGGTCGGCGGCGTCCGCCGCCGGTGGGCTCGCGATGCTGGCCGCCCCGGTCGCGGAGGCGGGACCGGCGCGGCGCATGGCGCTGGGGGGCGTGCTTGCTGAGATCGCCGCCGAACGCAGGATGACATCGTCGCTGGGACTGGCCGCGGAACCGCTCCAGCAGGGCCGCGCCGGCACGCTGATGCGCGCGCGTAAGACCGCGGTCGCCGTGGGTCTCGCAGCGACGCCGCTCGCGTCGCGCAGCCGTGCTGCGGCGGCTGTGGCAGGTGCCGCACTGCTGGCCGGGTCGGCACTGGGCCGGTTCGCGATCTTCGAGGCCGGCCAGCAGTCCGCGCGCGACCCGAAGTACACGGTTGTCCCGCAGCGCGAACGGCTTACATCACCCGCCGCGTCAGCTGATCGACCCGTTCGGTGAGCCCGTGGGCGTCGAGATACTCGAGTAGGGGGATCGCAACCCGCCGCGTCGTGCCCAGCGCCTGCCGGGCCTGGCTCGTGGTGAAGGGCTGTGCCAGGGGGCGCAGCCTCTGCATCGCCGCCTCGGGCGCGGACGGAAGCAGCACCACGTCATCGGTGATCCGAAGCAGGCGGCCGGCTCGCTCGGCGGCGGCGAGCTCGCGGCGACCAAGCCCGAGCGCGTCCAGCTCGTACCGTTCCGGTGCGGCGAACGGCACCCGCTCGAGGCGGGCACACACGACGTCGACGCCGGGAACGAGCGAGACGTCCTGCCCCGGTCGCAGGACCCGGCCGTCCTGAAGGGAAAGGCCCGCGTCGGCGATCAGCGGTTTGAGCAGGTCACGGTCAGGGATGCCGAGCCCGTGGCGTAGCGCCTCGAGCGGGACGCCTGCGTCGAGCGGCGACGTCGCGTGCCACTCGTCCACGGCGGCCGGCAGCGCAACGAGCCAGCTTTGCCAGACGCCGGCTGCCACGAGCCATCCGGCCACCTCCCGCATGTCGCCGGGCTCGCCGAGGGTGACCCCGAGCGAGTCGAGGTGCCGACGAGGGACGGCGCCGCGGCGAGCCACCTCAGCTCTTGCGTCGGGACATCCCGTGGCAGTGGCGAGCTGCGTGGCTCGGCGGGCCGCGGCGCCGCGGCGGCGGAGCGCGGGCGGATCGGCGTCGAGCACCAGCAGCCCGAACACGCTCGGCTGCCCGGGATCGCGCAGGATCGCTCGGTCGCCGGCGCGCAGCGGCAGCGGCCGCGGCAGCGTGACCCGGGCGTGGACGGCGTCGAAGTGCCGCAGCCGCACCGGCAACGCCGCGGTTCCCACATGGACGACGGGATTGGCCAGCCGTGGCGATTGCGCGTCGATGCGGACGTCCACGGTGGACGTCCAGTGCCACGCACGCGGCTCGACCACGACGTCCCCGCGGCCGACGTCGTGGGCCGCAACGTCGCGCAGGTTCAGCGCCACTCGAGCTACAGCGGCGACGCACTGGCACGGCTGACCCAGGCATTGCAGGGCGCGCACCCGAACGGGCCGGCCCGAAACCTCGAGCCGATCGCCGACCGAGACCGTGCCTGCGCCCAGGGTTCCCGTCACGACCGTGCCACTGCCGCGGACGGTGAATGCCCGGTCGACCCACAACCGCGGCGCGGCGGCCGTGTCGGGCGGCGGCAGTCGCGTCACCAGCCGGTCGAGCGCGGCGCCCAATTCAGGCACGCCGGCACCGGTTACAGCAGACACGGCAACCGCGTCGACCCGGCCCAGGCTGGTCTCGGCGATCCGCCGCCGGGCCTCGTCCAGCGCGGCTGCCGGGTCGGCCAGGTCGCTTCGGGTTACGGCCAGCAGCCCGTGCCGCAAGCGGAGCGCGTCCACCGCCGCCAGGTGCTCCGCGGACTGGGCACGCCAGCCCTCGTCGGCGGCCACGACGAAGAGCACCGCGGTCACCGGCCCGACACCTGCCAGCATGTTTCCGATGAACCGCTCGTGCCCGGGGACGTCGACGAAGGCGAGCTCGGCACCGGACGGGAGCGACGTCCACGCATAGCCGAGGTCGATCGTCATGCCCCGGCGCCGTTCTTCGGCCCAGCGGTCAGGCTCCATGCCCGTCAGGACGCGGACCAGCGCCGACTTGCCATGGTCGACGTGGCCGGCGGTTGCGATCACGTGCATAGGCGGATCGCCTCGGCCACACGGTCGTCGTCCTCTTCCGCGACGCAGCGCAGATCGAGCAGGCACCGGTCGTGCTCGATGCGGCCCACTAC
>JBKPQY010000002.1:0-12696 GCA_046734315.1 Actinomycetota bacterium
CGGTACTGGTCGCCGTAGGCGTGACGGCCGATGACGATCGGCTTGATCCAGCTCGGAACCAGGCGCGGCACGTTGCGCATCACGATCGGCTCACGGAAGATCACGCCGCCGAGGATGTTGCGGATCGTGCCGTTCGGCGACCGGTACATGCGCTTCAGGCCGAACTCCTGGACACGCGCCTCGTCCGGGGTGATCGTGGCGCACTTGACGCCCACGCCGTGCCTCTGGATCGCGTGCGCGGCGTCGACGGTGACCTGGTCGTCTGTGGCGTCGCGGTGTTCGATGCCGAGGTCGTAGTACTCCAGGTTCACGTCCAGGTAGGGCTGGATCAGTTCGTCCTTGATGAATTGCCAGATGACGCGCGTCATCTCGTCGCCGTCGAGCTCGACAACCGTTCCCTGGACCTTGACCTTGGCCATGAGTACCTCCGCAATACGGCTCTTCGCGCCTCACGATTTCTTGGCTTCAAGATATCCTCGCCGCCGACCGTAGTCGCTACCCGGGTAGGGTCCATACATGACGCGTAACCACACCGCGGTCGACCAGCTCGTCGAGGACTACCTCGACGAATACGTCGCTCTGGACCCCAGCTTCGCGACGTTCGTCGGCATTTCCGGCCACGACGCCGTGCTGCCCGACCTCTCGCCGGACGGGCACGCCGCCCGGTCGGCGCTGCGCCTGCGCACACTCGCCGCGCTGGCCGAGGCCACACCCGCAGACGACACCGACCGTGTCACGATCGCGGCCGCTACCGAACAGCTCGGCGTCGCCGAGGAGATCTATCAGCTCGGCGCCGACGAGTCCGACCTGAACATCATCGCCAGCCCGCTCCAGAGCGTGCGCGCGGTATTCGACCTGATGGCCACCGCGACCGCCGACGACTGGTCCGTGATCGCGACCCGACTGGGCAGGGTGCCGGCCACGATCGACGGGTACATCGCGTCGCTGCGAAACGCGGCGTCGCGCGGCGACGTCAGCCCGCGCCGGCAGGTCGAGGCGTGCCTCGGGCAGTGCGACGACAACCTCGGCGCGGACGGGTTCTTCGCGACGCTGGTGGCCGGATCAGGCGATGTGCCGGCACCGCTACGCGCCGACCTGGACCGCGGCGCGGCGGCCGCCGCCGACGCCTACGCGCGGCTGCGGGCGTTCCTCGCCGATGAACTGCTGTCCGTGGCACCGGCCGGCGACGCGGTCGGCCGCGAGCGCTACGCGGTCTTCTCACGATCCTTCCTCGGCTCGGCGATCGACCTCGAGGAAACCTACATCTGGGGGCAGAAGGAACTCGCCCGGATCGCCGACCTGATGCAGCAGACCGCGTCGCGCATCCTGCCCGACGCGTCCGTGCCCGACGTGATCGCCCACCTGGCGACCGACCCGTCCCGCAAACTCGCCGGCACCGACGCGTTACAGGCCTGGATGCAGCAGAAGTCGGATGCCGCCATCGCTTCGCTCGCCGGCACACACTTCGACATTCCCGAGCCGATCCGCACGCTGGAGTGCCGCATCGCGCCCACCCACACCGGGGGGATGTACTACACCGGGCCCAGCGAGGACTTCTCTCGTCCTGGACGGATGTGGTGGTCGGTCCCCAAGGACGTCACGGAGTTCTCGACATGGCACGAGCTGTCGGTCGTCTATCACGAGGGCGTGCCCGGGCATCACCTCCAGATCGCGCAGACGACGTACCGGCGCGAGCTGCTCAACCGCTGGCGACGAATGGCGGCGTGGATCTCCGGGCACGGCGAGGGCTGGGCGCTGTACGCCGAGTGGCTGATGGCCGACCTCGGCTTCCTCGACGACCCGGCCGATTTCCTCGGCATGCTGGACAGCCAGTCGCTGCGCGCCGCTCGCGTAGTCCTCGACGCCGGGATCCACTGCGGGTTCGACGCGCCGGCGGAGGTGGGTGGCGGCGCGTGGGACTACGACAAGGCATGGCGGTTCCTTACCGCGCACTCGTCCAAGGCCGAGCCGCAACTGCGCTACGAGTTGGACCGCTACCTCGGCTGGCCCGGGCAGGCGCCCTCCTACAAGATCGGCGAACGGCTGTGGCTCGCATTGCGCGACGAGGTGCGCCGCCGTGACGGCGATGCATTCGACCTGAAGACGTTCCACCGGCAGGCGCTCGATATCGGCAGCGTGGGCCTCGACGTGCTGCGGGCCGCACTGCTCGGCTCGTTCGATGCGCAGCGCTGACGACCTCGACGCGGTGGCGCTTGCCGCGTTGGTGCGGCGCGGAGAGGCTAGTCCCGACGAGTTGGCCCGGGCCGCGATCGCACGGGTCGACCCGGAACTGGCGGCCGTCGAATACGCCGCCTATGAAAAGCCCCTCATCGGGACACCGCGCGGCGCTCTGTACGGCGTGCCGACGTTCGTCAAGGACAACACCGACGTGGCCGGCATGCCGACCAACCACGGCACGGCGGCGTTCACCGCGCGTCCCGCAGCGCGGCACGGTCGCTATACCCGGCAGTTCCTCAGCACCGGCATGACCGTGCTGGGCAAGAGCCGGCTGCCCGAATACGGGTTCAACGCGGCGTCGGAGTACGAGTCCGCAGCTGCGGTGCGCAATCCGTGGAACCTCGACCGGTCACCGGGCGCGTCGTCGGGCGGCGCCGCCGCGCTTGTCGCCTCGGGGGCGGTACCGATCGCGCATGCCAACGACGGCGGCGGCTCCATCCGCATTCCGGCGGCGTGTTGCGGACTCGTCGGGCTCAAGCCCACCCGAGACCGGCACGTGCGTGGTGACCAGGATCGGAGCCTGCCGGTGCACATCGGCTCCGAGGGTGTGCTGACCCGGACGGTTCGCGACACGGCGGCGTTCGTTGCCGCCTCGGAGGACTACTGGCGAAACCCCGGGCTGCCGCCGATCGGACTGGTCGAGGGTCCGTCCCGGCGCCGGCTGCGGGTCGGCCTGGTGCTCGACACGGTAAGCGGAGCGGTGGTCGACCCGCAGACCCGGGCCGCCGTCGAAAATACAGCCAAGCTGTTGGAAGGGCTCGGTCACGAAGTGACGCCCGTACCGCTGCCGATCGGGCGGCAGTTCGTCGACGATTTCGTGCTCTACTGGGGTTTCCTGGCCTCGCTCGTCGCGGGGCTCGGACGTGTCGTGTTCTCACCGCACTTCGACGCCACCCGACTCGACGGATTGACACAGGGCCTGCGTCAGCACTATCTGCGGAACATGCATCGCAGTCCCGGCGCGCTGTATCGGCTGCGCCGGGTGCCGCGCGCGTACGCCCGGATGTTCCGCAGGCACGAGCTCGTTATCTCCCCGGTCGTCGCGCACATCGCGCCGCCGCTGGGCCACCTCAGCCCGACGGTGCCGTTCGACGAGCTCCTGCAGCGGTTGATCGCCTACGTGGCGTACACCCCTCTGCACAACGTGGCCGGCGCGCCGGCGATCTCGCTGCCGATGGGCACGGCGAGCGAGGGCGTCCCGATCGGCGTGATGCTTTCAGCGGCGCACGGCGACGAGCGCACCCTGCTCGAGGTGGCATACGCGCTCGAGGCCGAGCAGCCCTGGCCGCGGGTAGCGTCGAGGTAGTGAGCCTCGCGAGTTACCTGTCCTACCTCGCGTTCGCGGTCGTCGTGATCGTCGCGCCGGGCCCGGACTTCGCGCTGACCGTGGCGAACACGCTGCGCGCCGGGCGACCCGGCGGCCTGCGAACCGCGTTCGGAATCGCGACCAGCAATACGGTCCAGGGCACGGCCGCCGCCCTCGGCCTCGGCGGGCTGATCGCGAGATCCGAGCTGGCGTTCACGATCATCCGCTGGGCAGGCGCGGCCTACCTGGCCTACCTGGGGGTGACGACGATCCGCTCCGCACTGCGCCGGCGGAACTCGGCTCCCGAGGATCGGGACCGCGGCGAGACAGCGACCCGGCGCTGGCTCGCCTACCAGCAGGGGTTCCTGTCCAACATCACCAATCCCAAGGTGCTGACCCTCTACCTGTCCGTCCTCCCCCAGTTCCTCGCCTCGGGGCATCCCACCGTCTCGGCAGCCCTGCTGCTGGCGTACACGCACGCCGTGCTCGGCCTGTTGTGGCTGATCGTCCTGGTCGCGTTCCTGCACCGGATCCGGTCGTTCCTGCGACGGCGCAGGGTGCGGCGCAGCCTCGACGGGGCGACCGGTGCGGCGATGATCGGCTTCGGCACCCGCCTCGCGATCGAAAGCCACTAGCGCGGACGGGCGAGTTCGGCGATCAGCTCGTACGAGCGCAGGCGGTCCTTGATGTCGTAAACCTGGTTGGTGAGCATCAGCTCGTCGGCGCCGGTGCGTGCCGACAAGCCGCGCAGCTGCTCGCGGACGGCCTCTGGCGCGCCGAGCGCCTGACCGACCCGGCGCTGCGCCACGAACTCCCGCTCAGCGTCAGTGAAGTCGTACGCCGCCGCCTCCTCGACGCTCGGCAGCGCAATCGGCCGGCCCTCGCGCAGCCGCAGGAACGACAACTGGCCGGGCTTGGCAAGCGCCTCGGCCCGCTCGTCGGTGTCGGCGCAGATCGCGTTGACCGCGACCATGGCGTACGGCTGGTCCAGCCACTGCGACGGGCGGAACGCGCGCCGGTTGAGCTCCAGCGCCGGCTCGGTGTTCGCCGCGGTCGTTCAGTTCAGAGGGCAACCGCCGGGCCTGGCGCGATCATCCCGGACGGCCGTCGCCCGGCCCGAAGACGGCGATCGCCTCGGCGTCGGAGTTCCGCGCATACAGGTACTCGTCGGTCCACTCGTCGATGTCCGGGTAGTCGCACGTCGCGCGGATGGCCGCGCGGGCGGCTTCGACGTCGTACAGCGTGCTGCGCACGGTGACCGCCCCGCGATCCAGCAGCACCCAGTCGGCGCCCAGGCTGCCGTAGGACATGCCCACGCTGCCGGCGTTGACGACCAGGCGCCGGTCGACCAGCCGGACGAACGGCATGTGCGTGTGGCCGCAGACGATCGTGCGCACGTCGTCGGGCACGTCCGCGAACGCCTCCGCCCACCGTTCGAGGCGCGTGTCGACGAGCACGATCTCGTTGTCGTCGCGGGGGGTGCCGTGACAGAACAGAACCGGGCCGAACCCGTCGACTTCGAGCATCACCGGATGCGGCAGGTTGTCGAGCAGCGCGACGTGCTCCGAGTCGAGCTGGTCGGCGGCGTAGCGCGAGATCGCGAACGGGACCGTGCGGCTCGGGTCACGGGCCAGGTCGACCAGCTCGCGCTCACAGTTGCCACGTACCCAGACGACCTGCTCGCTAAGGCTGCTGAGCCGATCGAGCACCTGCGCCGGCTGCGGCCCGGCCGCGATATCCCCGGTGACGACGATCCGCTCCGCGTCCCGTACGCCGGGTTCGGCGAGGACGGCGTCCAGCGCCGGCAACACCCCGTGAATGTCAGACAGAACGGCGACGGCCATACCGCTACCCAACCCTGATCGCGCAAGAACGGCTCGCCTGAGACCGGGAATCCTTGCGCGATTCGCTCAGAGCGTAGTGACGTCGGCCTGTTTGGCGCGCACCGCCTCGGCCGCTTCGCGCAGCGCGGCGAGCTCGGATTCCGTGAGGTCGCGTTCGACGACACGGCGCACGCCACCCGCACCGATCTCGGCCTCGACGCCCAGGTACACCCCGCTGATGCCGTATTCGCCGTCGACCCACGCGCACACCGGGATGAGTGCGCCCGAGTCCTCGATCACGGCGCGGGCCATGCGGGCTACCGCCGCCGAGGGCGCGTAATACGCCGACCCGGTCTTCAGCAGGGCCACCACCTCGGCGCCGCCGTTGCGGGTTCGCTGGACCAGCTCGTCGATCTTGGCCTGATCCATCACGTCCGCCAGCGGCTTGCCGGAGACGCTGCATGCCGACGGCACCGGCACCATCGTGTCGCCGTGCGAGCCGAGGGTGAGCGTCTGCACCGACGACACGGGCACGCCGAGGGCGGTCGCGACGTTGTTCGTGAACCGCGCCGTATCGAGGACTCCTGCCTGGCCGAACACTCGCTCCTTCGGGAACTGCGATGCGAGCTGGGTCAGCGCAGTCATCTCGTCCAGCGGGTTCGACACGACGATCAGCACCGCGTTCGGTGAGTGCTTGGCGATGTTCTCGGCGACGCCTCGCACGATCTTGGCGTTGACCTCGAGCAGGTCCATGCGGCTCATGCCCGGCTTGCGCGGCAGCCCGGCAGTGATGATCACGACGTCGGAGCCCGCGGTCGCCTCGTATCCGCCGCCGTCGTCCGCCGTCGTCACCCCGACGACCTCGGTCTCGAAGCCCTCGATCGGACGGGACTGGTTCAGATCGAGCGCGATTCCGGCAGGGCGTCCCTCGATGATGTCGGTCAGCACGACGGTCTCGAAAATGTCGTACTCAGCAAGGCGCTGCGCAGTCGTGGAACCGTAGAAGCCCGCCCCTACGACGGTGATCTTCCCGTGGCGTTCAGGCATATCCGGGAGCCTAGCCCTGTGGCCCGGCTCACTGCGGCAGCAAGATGGCGAAGCCGAACACCAGCAGGCCCAGAGTCAGGTAGCACAGCACGTCGAACACCCGGCCACGGACAACTAGTAGCCCCGCCTTGCTTGCCGGCAGCGCGGCGCGCAGCCCGGAGGCCACCACCATGCCGAACGCGATCACGGTGACCCCGCGTAGCCAGTGGCCGGACGCCACGAGCACGTACACGAAGCCGAACGCGACGATCAGGAGCACCGAGACGAACGGCACCTCGTCGCGGACGTTGCGGCGCAGCCTGTCGAGTCTCAACCCCGCTCGGCCGCCTCGACCACATTGCTGAGCAGCATCGCCCGGGTCATCGGCCCGACGCCGCCCGGGTTGGGCGCAAAAAAGCCTGCCACCGCAGCAACATCAGAGGCCACGTCGCCGGCCGGCTTGCCGTCGACCCGGCTCACGCCGACATCGAGGACCGCGGCGCCCGGTTTGACCATGTCGGCGGTGACCAGCCCGGGCGAGCCGGCGGCCGCAACCAGGATGTCGGCCCGACGGACAAAGCTCGCCAGGTCGCGGGTACGCGTGTGGCACTGCGTGACCGTTGCGTTCTCGCTACGCCGAGTCAGCATCAGCGCGAGCGGCCGGCCGACGGTGATCCCGCGCCCGATCACCACGGCGTTGGCCCCGGCGATCGGCACCTGGTATCGGCGCAGCAGCTCGATGATGCCGGTGGGCGTGCACGGCAGCGGCGCCGGCTTGCCGAGTACCAGCCAACCGAGGTTGATCGGATGCAGGCCGTCGACATCCTTGGCCGGGTCGACGCGGCTCAGCAGCGCGAACTCGTCAAGCCCTGTCGGCTGCTGGACGATGAAGCCGGTGCACGCCGGATCGGCGTTCAGCTCGTCGACAGCGGCTTCGGCCTCCGCCTGCGTGGTGCCGGCCGGCAGATCGCGGCGGATGCTCGCGATACCGATCTCGGCGCTGTCGCGGTGCTTGGCGTTGACGTACCAGCGATTACCCGGATCGTCGCCGACGACGATGGTGCCCAGCCCGGGAACGACGCCCCGTTCGGCCAGCGTGGCGATGCGGGCCCTGAGCTCAATCTTGATCGCGGCCAGCGTGGCTCTGCCGTCCAAAATGGTGGCGCTCACTCAGCTTCTCCTGTAAGGCTCGCTCACGGCGCCATCCTGCCAGTCGACGGCGCGGTGAACGGTGACGGGAGGTCGGGACATGCCAGCAAGGCGGACCGCGCTGGTGAGCTTCCTGGCAAGCGCGCTGCTTGTCGCCTGCGGCAGCAAGGCCGCCACAGGCGGCACGCACCTCACCTGGCACGCGGTCGTCGTCACGCGCTGAGGACGACCCGATGCGGTCAGTGCGCGAAGTGCCGTGTCCCGGTGAAGTACATGGGGACGCCCGCGGCGGCCGCCGCCGCGATCGACTGGTCGTCCCGGATCGATCCGCCCGGCTGGATGACCGCGCGCACGTCGGCGTCGAGCAGCACCGAAAGCCCGTCTGGGAACGGGAAGTACGCGTCGGAAGCGGCCACGGAGCCGGTCGCCCGGCCGCCCGCGCGGGCGACGGCGAGCCGGCACGAGTCGACCCGGTTTACCTGACCCATTCCGATGCCGACGGTGGCCCGGTCGTGGGCAAGCAGGATCGCGTTCGACTTGACGGCGCGCACCGCCCTCCATGCGAAGGCCAGGTCGGCCATCGTCGCGTCGTCAGCGGGTGCACCGGCCGCTAGCGTCCACGACGACGGATCGTCGCCGGGCGCGTCGATACGATCGGCGCTCTGCAGCAGAATGCCGCCGGAGATGGGCCGGAACTCGGCACCGGCAGCGCCGGAAGGCGTGGCCAGGAGCACCCGCAGGTTCTTGCGCCGGGCGAGCACGTCCAACGCATCGTCGTCGTAGGCCGGCGCGACGATCACCTCCGTGAAGATGTCGGCCACCTGCGTGGCCATCTCGAGGCTGACCGGAGTGTTCGCGGCGATGACGCCGCCGTACGCGCTGACCGGGTCACAGGCATTTGCCTTGCGGTGCGCCTCGGCGACGTCGGCGCCGATCGCGATGCCGCACGGATTGGCATGTTTGATGATCGCCACACATGGCTCGGCGAAGTCGTACGCGGCACGCCGCGCGGCGTCGGCGTCGACGTAGTTGTTGTAGCTCATCTCCTTGCCGCCGAGCTGCTCGGCCTGTGCGATGCCGGCGCCGTCGGAGCTTACGTACAGGGCAGCCTGCTGGTGCGGGTTCTCGCCGTAACGCAGTACGGCTGCACGTTCCCAGGAAGCCCCGATCCACGCGGGAAATCCTTCCGCCTCGGGCGCTACGACATTTCCGAGATAGCTCGCCACCGCGATGTCGTACGTCGCGGTATGGCGGAACGCCATCACTGCCAGGCGTTGCCGCTCCGCGTGCTCGAAGCCGCCGCGGCGCACGGCGTCCAGCACAGCTGTGTACATTGCCGGATCGGTGATGACCGCGACGGAGCCGTGGTTCTTTGCGCTCGCACGAACCATCGCCGGGCCGCCGATATCGATCTGCTCGATCGCTTCGGGCGGTGTGGCGCCGCCACGCACCGTATCGGCGAACGGGTACAGGTTCGACACGACGAGCTGGAACGTCCTGATACCCAAACCGTCCACTGTGGACAGATGCTCGGGATCGGCCTGGTCGGCCAGCAGCCCGGCGTGGATGTTGGGGTGCAGGGTCTTGACGCGGCCGCCGAGGATCTCAGGGAAGCCGGTGACATCCTCGACCGGCGTCACCGGCACGCCCAGGTCGCGGATGTACGCGGCCGTCGTGCCGGTCGACACGATCTCGATCCCGGCCTCGTGCAAGCCGCGGGCCAACTCCTCCAGGCCGGACTTGTCGTAGACGCTGATCAGCGCGCGCTCGATCTTGATGCGGCTCACGGGATGGTGACCTTCCTGCCTTTGATCGTCCAGCCGTCGCGGGCCATCCGCCCGACGTTGTCGACGAGCATCTCGCGCTCGGCGACCTTGATCCGCTCGTGCAACGCCGTCTCGTCGTCGTCATCGAGCACCGGCACCGCGCGCTGGGCAATGATCGGACCGGTGTCGACGCCGTCGTCAACCACGAACAGCGTGCACCCGGTGATCTTGACGCCGTGCTCGAGCGCGTCGCGCGCGCCGTGCATGCCCGGGAACGACGGCAGCAGTGCAGGGTGTGTGTTGACGAAGCGCCCGCCGAAGCGGCTGAGGAACCGCTTGCCGACGAGCCTCATGAAGCCCGCCGAGATCACCAGGTCCGGCTCGTACGCGGCGACGGCGTCCGTCAATGCGGCGTCCCAGTCGTCGCGGTCGGGGTACTGCGAGGTGCGGCAGGTGAACGTCGCCACGCCGGCGCGCTCGGCGCGGGCCAGCGCCTGGATACCTGCACGGTCGGCACCGACTGCTACGACGCGGGCGCCGAACGACGCGTCGGCGCTCGCGTCGAGCAAGGCCTGAAGCGTGCTGCCGCCACCGGACGCGAGGACCACCAGGCGGGCTACCACACGTACGACATTAGACGCCGGCCAGCTCCGGCTCGGCCCGCGCCGGTGTGTGCCGATCCCTGCGCCGCAGCCACCGTATCCCGAGGTACACCAGCGCGACGGTCGCGATCTCGCCGGCGACGACAAGCCCGACCTGCCACGGCGACGCACCGATGGTGTGCAGCCGCCCGGTGCCGATCGCCCCGCCGCCGAGCCATGCCAGCAACGCCATGCCGCACCCCGCGAGGGCCACGGCGACGGCAACTCCGCGCACGCCCTCGGCGTGCCCGGCCACTCGCGCGGCAACCAACCCGGCGCCGAGCAGCGAGACGAGCATCCAGGTCAGCACCACGGGGCTGGCGCCGTCACCGGTGGGCAGGGCAGCGAGCATGGGGAATGCGGGCAGCACGCCGCGGCTGCTCGAGAACGCGGTGACGGCGGTGCCCGTTCCCACCGCGAAACCAGGGCCCGCGAGGTACGCGGCGCCGGCCACGGCTGCATTCGGCGCGCACAGGACGCCGAGCACGAGCACCGGCAACCCGGAGAGCCCACCTCCTACCTGACGGGACAGCCGCATCACGTCGCTCGCATGGACGACGAGCGAGCCGCCCACGAGTAGCGCTCCCGCACCGATGTAGACGGCGAGCGCGGCGCCTGCCCCGCGCACGCCCGCCCGCACATGCGCCGGGAGCGCCGGCCTTACCAGGGCCGGAACCGCCACGCTTGCGAACACCAGGAACGCTGCGAGCGCCGCCGGCTCCGCTCGCGCCGAGGTCGTGCCCAGCCGAGACAGCGGTACCAGCGCCAGGCACACCCCGGCGTAACTCACCGCCTGGACGAGCCCCGCTCCCAGCAGTGCGCGGCGGCGGCGCTGGCCGAGCTGCGCGGCGACCTCGGCGAGCACCGTTCCGGCACGCCATGCGAGCGCAGTGACGACCAGCAGCCCGAGTAAGGGCGCGAACGCGGTGGCCACGTGATCGAGGACGAGTCCCCCGTGATGTGCGGCCAGGAATCCCAGCACACCCGCGCGCACCGCCGACAGGGGATGTCCGGAGACGCCAGCATCCGGCAGCCAGCACAGCACGGCGATGAGGGCACCGAGCGCCGCGCCCGTGGCTGCGGATACGCCGCCGGTCCACGCCGCGGCGCGGAGCAGCGAACGGCTCATCGCCTCCGGGACGGACCGTCGCGTCGCATCGGCCGCCCGCCCGGCCCGAGGCGTGGTCCGGGCTCGCTGCGGCATGCCGTCCAGGCTCGCAAACCAGTACCCGGTGACGCGCCAGGCTCGCCGACAGGACGGCTGTGCAACTACTAACGCGTGATCTTGGACTTCTGGTCGCTATCCAGCCACAAGTCCAAGATCACGCGGAAAGCAAGCGCGTACGCCGGGGGCCTTAGCCCTGCCCGTACGGGTTGCTTGGCGGCTGCTGCGGGTAGCCCTGCGGCTGCTGGTGCTGCGTGGGCTGGCCGTACTGCGGCTGCTGCGTGGGCTGCCCGTACTGCGGCTGCTGCGGCTGCGCCGGGGGCTGGCCGTACTGCGGCTGCGCCGGAGTCTGCGGGTAGGCCTGCTGCTGGTAGCCGCCCCACTGCTGCGCGCTGCCCCACTGCTGCCCACCGGAAGCGGCAGGTGAGCCAGTCATGATCTTTCCTTCGGCCTGCAGCCACGCGGCGACGAACACCGCGACCTGGGCGATGGCGGTGATCAGCATGAGGATCAGGCCGATCTTGATGTCGAGGGCCTTCTCCTTGCCGACCATCAGGCCGAACGTAACGAGCAGCGACGCGACGGAGGCCGCGAGCGGAACGAGCGAGCCCTTCGCCTTCTTGTCCACGAGGACGATGGCCGCCACTGCGCCCGCGAGCACCGACAAGCCGATCGCCGCCGCCGCACCGCCGGCCCCGGTTGCGTATCCCTTAGCGGTCGCCGAGCCGCCGAACCCGCCCCCCTTGACGCCGTACCAGTCCAGGAAGCCCCAAATGAATGCCAAAACGCCGAGTCCGGCCCCGATCAGGTCGAACAGCGGCAGTTGCTCCCCGGACCGCTGCTGCGGCTGGGGCGCTCCGTACGCGGTCATTAGGCCTCACTCCTTATCAGGTGTGCCTGCACTGGCACGCCAGTGACGATCGGCGCCACCGTATCGGATGCGGGCCGGCAAAGGCGACGGCGCTCCGCCGGTCCCGCATCCTCAGCAGACAGGTACGGCCAGAAATTCAGGTCCGGCGCTTCTCCCAGGGCAGGGTGCCGCCGGTCTCGCGCAGCCGTAGGAACGACAGCACCACACCCGCCAGGATCACGATCAGGCTCAAGTAGTACCCGGCTCCCCGGCCGTAATCGACGGTCACCCTGACGCCAAGAGCCGCGCTGAGGTCGTCGGACGACTTGGCGCCGGGAGTGACGAAACCGGCAATTACCATGCAAAGCAACGACAACAGGAAAGCACCCAGGACGGTAAGGCGGACCGGGAACCGCATCTGCACCGTCGGGGCGAAGAGGTGCACCGCCAGCACGATGGCTCCGACCAGTGCGAGCAGCGTGGCGAACCAGCCGAAAAAGCCGTGCCACGCACTGATGCTGTCACTTGCTGAATTACCGCCAGCCTTGGCCGTTGCGGTGTAGTAGTCGAACGTCGAGAAGATCAACGCCAGGACGCCGGCGACCACGATGCCCCAGTCCATCGGCTTGACCGACGCGGGATCGAACCCACCGCGCCCCACAGGCGCCGGCTGGCCGGGCGGCGGGCCCGACCACTGCTGTGCGGGCGGCTCGGCCGGCGGCGGTGCGGACC
>JBKPQY010000003.1:0-27181 GCA_046734315.1 Actinomycetota bacterium
CCCACCGGAAGGCGCCCCCCGGTGGCAGGTCGCCACGTCGCAGCCGCAGCAGCGTCCCGGCCGGGATGATCACCCCGGGCGTCAGCCGGAGGTCCCGCGTCTCGGTGTCGCCGGATGCGCGGGGGCGCGGCGCTGCCGGGAAGGACTGGGTGATCTCGTACTCGAGCCGCAGCGCGAGCCGGTCGCCCCAGCTGCCCTCGTCGGCGGCCGAGATGTCGACGCCCCCGCCGGTGACCTCGAGCGGGAACCGGTACCGGGCGGTCGCCGCCTCGGCGGCATCGTCATCGGTGTCGTCGCTGGCGGTGGGTGGTGCGACGCGCACGACGTAGGCGCGCTGGCCGCCTTGGGCGAAGAACGCCGATACCGCGTACGGCAGCAGGCGGTCCGGTCCGGACCTGCCGTCCGGGGACTCGAAGCCGCCGAATCGCCGCTGATAGTCCGTCCAGCTCGAGACGAGGACCGGCTCGTCGACCGGTCCGCGCAGGGCGACACCGACGAAACCGCACACGTCGAGCCGGATCGGATGGAACTCCGGCTCGACGAGTGGCGGCGCGGGATAGACGCCCGGCGCGCCGAGGCTCAGTCCGACCGGCGTCGTCATACCTGCAGGAAGTCGATCTGCTCGGCCACGAGGTGCAGTTCCTCCATCGCCACCTCGCCGCCGCCCTTCGCGGCCAGGGTGGGACCCACCCACTTCTTCGGCTGGGCGGCCAGCAATCGCCACTGGCACACCGGAGTACGGCGCTCGTCCAGCAGCGTGATCGTCACCGTCTGCGGCTGGAACTCGCCGTCGCGTGTCGCGCGCAACCAGGCGAACAACCGCAGATCACCGATGATCCCGCGCTTGAGAGTGACGTCGTCGGTCGTGTTGGTGTTCGGCACCTTGCGGACGTGGTTGGCCTTGTCGTTGCCGTTGCGGTACTCGGAGTACTTGACCTCGTTGCCGAGCCCGCTGACGTCAGAGAACCCCGCGGCGATCTGGTCCTCGCCGCCGGTGTCTCCGAGCTTCACCATGTAGTTGAACGCCCCGAAGGGGTTGTCGCGTACGGCCATGTCGCTCGCCTCTCGAACCGTCAGCTCTGCTGGGCGTCGGCCGTCCACTGGCCGATGCGGAAGATCACGAACTCAGCGGGATACGTCGGTGCCACGCCGATGAGGCAGATCAGCCGGCCGTTGTCGAGGTCGTTCTGCGTCATCGTGGTGCGGTCGCAGCGGACGAAGAACGCCTCCTCCGGCTTGGTGCCCATGAGCGCACCGGTGCGCCAGGTCGCGAGCAGGAAGTCCTCGATCGTCTGCCGGATGGAGGCCCACAACCGTTCGTTGTTCGGCTCGAACACCGCCCACTGCGTGGACTTGTCGATCGAGTGCTCGAGGTAGATGAACAGCCGCCGGACGTTGACGTACTTCCACTCCGGGTCCGAGCTCATGGTCCGCGCGCCCCAGACCCGGTTGCTGCGCCCTTCGAAGAAACGCAGCGCATTGATGCCCTCGGGGTTGAGCACCGACTGCCGGTCGAACGTGACGTTCTGCAGGAACCTCGTGATGCCGAGGACGACCTCGTTCGCCGGCGCCTTGTGCACACCCCGCGCGATGTCGCTGCGGGCGTAGATACCGGCGGCGAAGCCGGACGGCGGCAACTGCAACGTGGCCGGTGCGGCGCCGGGATCGTTCTTCTGCGTCGGGTCGACGATCTCGACCCACGGGTAGTACAGCGCCGCGTAGGTGGTGTCGAACTGCGACCGGAACGCGCGCACACCCGAGATGGAGGTGCTGCCCGCCGGCGGATCGACGATCGCTATCCGGTACCGCAGTCGCTCGCAGTGGCCGATCAGGTTGTCGATGGCGGTCTTCCGGTCGGGGTCACCGAAACGCGCCGCGTCAGGGGTCGCGACGATCGCGATGTCGTCCACCTCGCCGAGCGCGCCGAGGCCGGTGGCGGCGACCGTCGCGTCGTCGGGATCGGACGGTTGGCCCAGCAGATCCGCCGGGGACAGGGGCCGGCCATCCGTGGCGCCGGCGAGGAACAGCCAGTCGCGCGTGGTGGGCGTCGCGGCCAGCAGCGCGGCGAGCACGTCGCCCGCCGTCGTCCCCGCCGGGGCGCCGCTCTCGTCGTACCAGACCAGGCTGAACTCGTCCGGCGGCGACTCCGCCTGCAGGACCTTGGCAACCGACCGGGGGTGGCGCGGGTCCAGCTCCAGATCCGGGTACGAGTCCAGGCGCCGGCCCATGCGCACGTCCACCCTCAACGTGATGTGGCAGGCGCCCTGCACGCCGTCGTCCTGAACCGGGTCCACACCGCCGGCCGCGTTCACGTAGCCGAGCTTGTTGTTGGCATCGAGCGCGACGATTCGCACGTTGTTCGCCACCGGGACGGCGGCGTCCTTGGGCACGGCCGTGCGGTCTGGCACCAACTCGACCGCCGCCCCCGGCGCGAGGCCCTTGAGTGACCCGCCGACCAGGACGTTCTTGCCGCGGCGGAACCGGAAGTTGAGGCTGATCGCGTTCGCGGCGCTGCCCGGCCACCGCGCCCTCCAGACGGCGACCGCGGGATTGCCCACGTCGACCGACGCGAAGTTCGCCGGGGTGATCACCCCGTTGGCGTCCACCGTGAAATTGAAGACTCGCGCCACGTACAGGCGCCGGCCGCCGTTGCCGAAGAACGCCCGGGCCGCGTAGGCGAGGTAATTGGTGTCGCCCTGGACGTCGTCCAAGCCGCCGAACGCGCGCTCGAACTCGGTCAGGCTCGTGACCAGCGTCGGTGTCGGCACCTGCACGACCGCCGGGAACGCGAGCACGCAGGGGACCGGACCGTACGCTGCCACGCCGGCCATGCCGAAGGTACTGGTGGGCACGCCTTCGACGGAGCGTGCCCGAAAGCTGGTCTCCTCGACGTACACGCCGGGAGTCAGGTACTCGGGCATGGGCGACCTCCTCGGTCACTGTCAGGTGTCGAACTCGACGTCGGCGGTAAGGGTCAGCGAGCTGCCGACCGCAACGGTGAGCTGCGGACGGGCCGCAGCGGACGGGACGTAGGCCGGTGGCCTCGACCGGCCGCGCAGCAGGTCGTTGTCGAGTTCGGCCGGCAGCGGGGGATTCGACGAGCGGGCGACCGGTTCGACGACGAGGTCCGCGCACCGGTCCTCGTCGTCGACGGCGACCGGATGGGCGGGGTCACCGGCGAACACCAGCAGCTCGAGGTCGAGCTCGCTCGGTGCGGGTGGTGGCAGCGTGCCGGTGTCGGTGACGACGAGCAGGAACTCGCCGCGCTCGTCACCATGGGCCCGGCCGAGCACCGTGTTCATCGCGTCGATCGCGACGACACGCGGCCAGCGCACCGGTACGTGCCGGCGCACCACCCGCCCGCGGAGGGCCGTCACCCCCCTCGGGAGGGGGTACGCCGAGCCGGGCAGCAGCCACGGCCGCAGCAGCCGCGCGCGAGGCCGGACGAACGGGCCGGCCGGCGGGTCCGCGTCCGCCGCCTCGACGGCCGCCAGGGTCCACAGCGGGATGGTGAACCGGCGCGGTACGTAGCGCCGGGTCGGATCGTCGACGCGGACGGTCAGCGGCCGGGTTGGCAGCGCTCGCGCGTGTCGCAGGCAGAACCGGCCGGTGCCACGCGGCTCGAAGTCGAGGCACGGCCACGCTGGTCCGAGCCTCGCGGCCGGCGGCCGGGCGATCGCCGGCACCTCCCGCCCGACCCGCACGCCCGGCCCGACGAGGCGGGCGTTGACCGCGTCGACGACCTCGACGCCGAGGGCCAGCCGATGCAGCACGTCGGCGGTGCCGATGGTGGTGCGGATCTGCGTCACGAGACGCCCTCCAGCCGTGCGGCGACCGTGGCCACCGATTCACCACCGGGCTCGCGGCGTCCGTCGATGCGGATCACCCGCGCGATGTAGGGCATCGACAGCCGGTAGTCCGTCGTGAGCGCCTGGAACGCCTCGCTCATCGACTCGAGGGCGATATCGTCGGGAACGATCTGCACCGCGTCGCCGGGCTCCCAGTCGCCGGTGGGATGCAGCAGCGGACCGGTGAGGATGCCCTCACCCTCGATCACCTGAGCAGCCAGCCCGAGCCACTCCATCTCGCTCTCCACGACGGTATCCCACGCGGCGATCATGAGGTGCATGCGCAGGGGAATGCGGGGGATCCCGTCCACGCTCGCGACGGCCGACCACCCCGGGCGGGTCTCGCGGTCGACGCACACGCGATAGCAGTAGACCGACACCGCCGGGTACTGGATCACCGCGGTGGGGCTGCTGTTGACCTGATCGAAGTCGACCGTGCCGGCCAGCACGGCCGCCGGGCGCGGGCCCGCGGGCAGCGTCTCGGCGAACCGCCGGTTCAGCAGGTCGACGATGCTGCGCCCGACGGCCGCCAGAGCCCGGTAGCCAGCCACCCGGCAATCGTCGGGGTCATGCCGTCACTCCACCGTCGCACCGCAGCGGGCCGGCGACGATGCGGTGACAAGGCCGCCCAACACTGCCACCCAACACTGCGACGTGCGCTCGGACGAAGGGAACATCGATGACCGCCGACGCCTCACCGGCCCAGCAGGACGATCAGGAGTCCACCGGGGCCGACCACCCCCAGATCGAAGGGTGCAGTGACTGTCATCCTGGAATCGACGACCTGAAGTGCAAGGCGGAGGGAATCGCCGCGCAGGCGCAGTACAACGCGACCGCCCAGCCGGCCCTCGTCGACGCGCAGTCCAAGTACCTCCAGACGCGCAAGGACTACCGCAAGAAGCGCAGCGACGTCGCCCTCGAGGTCCAGGACCTCAGACACCAGAGCAAGCACCTCGTCGAGCGGATCAAGTGCCTGATCAAGCAAGAGCGGGTCGTCGACTGCCTGGACGAGGCCTGGGAGCAGGTGCAGGTCGACCTCGGACAATGCCCGGTCGCGACGGGCTGCTGCGTCGACGAGGACTGCGACTTCGACGTCGATGCCGGCGATCTGACGCTGCAGCAGCTGGCCCACCGCATCGCCGACTACCAGGCCGAGCTCGACCGGGCGAAGGCGTGCTTCGAGTCGATGGTCGCCGAGCCGGGGAATCTCGCCCAGCGCGTCACGGACGCGAAGGCCGAGCTCGACAAGGTGAACGCGGCGCTCGGCGCCGATCCTGCGGCTACCGACCTCAAGCTCGTGTACGCCAGCGCACTCGTCGCCCGCTGGCACGTGTCCCAGGTCTGGAAGGGCTTCACCGAGATCACGGACTTCGTCGA
Source organism: Actinomycetota bacterium (assembly GCA_046734315.1). Classification (GTDB taxonomy): domain Bacteria; phylum Actinomycetota; class Actinomycetes; order Mycobacteriales; family Jatrophihabitantaceae; genus DASXRA01. The sequence goes on from JBKPQY010000003.1 coordinate 5,226, forward strand.
GTGCCTGTGCCGCGCGCTGACCTGCTGGACGAAGGCATCCGAGGCGATCTCGATCCTGACCGGGGAGCTCGCGATCAAGACGTGCATCGACAAGGCGCATCACGACTGGTGCGACAACCTGCGCACGCAGACCGTCGACGAGATCCTGTGCCGGTACGACAAGCTGTGTCCCCCGCACACCTGCGAAGACTGCAAGGACGACCACGACCACGACCACGACCACCACGACCACGACCACCACGACCACGACCACGAGGACGAACGCGCCGGCTGACCGGGGTGGACCCGGCCACCGGGCAACCTGCGCCCTTCGCGTGTTCAGGCCGGCAGCGGGATGGCCACGGTGGGGTCGCCGATGATGACGGTGCTCTGCCGGTCCAGCCAGGCCAGTTTGGTGTAGGTCGCAGCGGTGACCGCGGACTCTACGGTGCCGAACGTGAGGTTGTAGTCCCGGCTGGCCTCGGCGTGCGCCGCGGCCAGCTCGCCGATGTGGGTGTAGACGCGGTCGAGCGCCAGCCCGACCGGCAGGCCGTTGCCGAGCCCGTCGTAGAGCGCGGCGACGATGCTGTCGGTCAGCGGCTGGCCGGTGAACGGAGAGCTGAGCGTCCAGTCGAAGGTCGGTTCGACGTGCCCGACGAAGGCCCGGGCCGGGCTGGACGCGCCGAGCAGGGCCCGGCAGGGGCGCCACCCGGGGGCCGGACGGACGCCAGGCCACGCAGCACCTTGTCGACCGTGGAGTCCGCGGCCACCAGACCGGCGAACGCGGTCGAGGCGTCGGCGCCGGCCGAGCCGCAGGCGTGGGCGTACCAGATCGTCCCGGCCGGCTGCCGCTGCGCGAGCAGCGCCTCGGGATCGAGCAGGGCGTGCAGCCGGTCGACGGGCAGGCCGAGGGTCGCGGCCATCCGGTCCGGTTCGTCGAGCGGGCCGGTCATGCCGTGGCTGGTCGTCGCGGCGAATGACCGCGTGTTCGCGACGAGCGCCGCCTGCAGCTCAGCGATGGTGGCGGTCGAGGCGGCCCCGTCCACGAACCGGGCGTGGGGCATCTCGGCGTCGGCGCAGAGCCTGGCCGCGAGCTTCGCGCCAATATGGGTGCGCATGATCTCGGTGATGTCGCCGAGGTCGACCGACCACACCACCGGCGCGTCGTAGCGGCTCGCCGGGAACCCGTCGATCAGGGCGTGGACGTAGTTGTCCAGCGCCGATCCGGTGACGTCGAGCCGGCCGACGTGCCGCCCGGCGTTGAGCTGGTACTGCAGACCCCATGGCAGTACGTCCGGCCCGCCGTAGAGCAGTAGGAACTTCGGCAGCTTGCCGTCGCCGATGCCCTCGGGCGAGCCGCTGATCGCGACGTCCTTACCGGCCGCGTAGTCCCGCAGCGACAGCGCTCCGGTCGCCGGGCCGGGCACGTACCGGAACACCCGCGCGGCCGGTGCGCGGGCGTCGAGCAACGCCTGCAGGGCCGGCGGTGCGTCGTCCGCGCCGGCGCGATCGGCCTCGGGCAGGTGTGGCCGGTCGGGCAGGACGAGCCCCCACCCCACCCGCACGTCGGTGAAGTCGGCCGGGTCGGGTGCTCGCTCCGGGCGCATGGGAGTGACTGGCTTCCAGAGCGGTCCGCCGCCGAGCGACCAGCCGGTCGCGTCCGCGACGCCACCGGCGACCGGTTCGCCCGACCAGGCGTTCGCCTGCAGGGTGGGCGGCAATGTCCACTCGGTCACGCCCGCGAGCCGATCGCCGCCTCGATGTTGTCGCGCTGCGCGGTGCCTTCCGGGTTCGCGGCCCGCAGCTCCCGCAGCAACTGCAACGTCAGTGCCTCCTCGTTGCTGAGGCCGCCGAGCCGCACGGTGAAACGGTGTCGGCCGCACGTAGAGCACCGGAAGCGTCCACTGCTTCACCGACCGGGAGGTGATGGTGAACGTTCGGCGCTGCTGCCGGCGCTCGCAGATCTGGATGCGCGGCTTGACCGTCAGCTCCGCCCAGTCGAACTCGGTGGGCTGCCCGCCGGCAGCGACGACCTCGTCGACCGCGGCGAGCAGTCCCGGGTAGAGGCAACCGGAGACGATCACCGCGTCCTCGGGCTCGACTGGTTCCCGCATGGCGACGGCCCCGGCGAACGGCCCGCGGCTCACGAGATCGCGGGCCAGCGAGTGCACCTGCCCGGCCGAGCCGCCGACCTCGCAGCAGTTCAGCACGATCAGCCAGGACGGGTCCTGCGGATTGGACAGGCCGCCCAGCTGCCGTGCCTCCATCTGCACCGGACTGCGTTCTGCCCCCGGCAGCCAGTCGCTGGTGACGGCCAGGTCGACGAACGGCGGGTTGTCGGCCAGGCCGTGGCAGAACAGGTGGACGATGTGCGGCGCGAATGCCGACACCACATCCTGTACCTCGGTCGCCGTGGTCGGCAGGCCGAGCACCCGAACACGGTCGTCGGTGAGGGCCTGGATCTCGGCGCCGAATTCCGGCTCGCTGACCAGGGCGAGCACCTCGAACTTGCCGTTCCAGGCCGAGAGCGCCCGCCAGATCTCGCGCCATTCCGGTCTGGCCTTGATGCCGAGGTAGGACAGCAGCAGCGCGATCCGCAGCGGCTGCCGGAAGGTCCGCACGCCGCTGGCCTCGTCGACCGCGGCCACCATCCTGGCGATCGGCCACCGCGCATCGAGGGACAGGAACGTCCCCGACGGCGCGCACAGAGCCTCCCAAGGAACGCCCTCGGCGGTGGCATCACGAACGTCCAGGAACAACCGGCTGTGGTCTGCCCGGCCGAGCTCGATGTCGAGCTGGTGGCGGGCGGCGAGCCAGTCATAGAGGTATCGGCCGGCCGCTCGCACGCAGCCCTCGGGCGGGGGGTTGTTCTGCAGCGCGACGATCGGCGCGGCCGTACCGACCCCGTCCAGGAGCACGAAGCCGTCCGTGGGCGGGTCTTCCAGGCTGAGCTGCAGCTTGACGTCGTTGTCGTCCACGTTGAGTTGCGCGGCCACGCGCGCTACCAGCCGCGCGCTCATGACAGCGTCCCCTCGTCACGTTCGCGGCGGACGTGCCGTCCGAGCAACGCGGTGACGTTGCGCAGCGCGGCGGCGGCGTCGCCCGGCGAGACCGTCGAGATGCGCTCTTCGTCCTCGGTCTGGTTGAGCCACTTGGCCTGCACCCGCTCGATCACCCGGACGTTCGCGGCGAGCCACGCCGGTGTGGACGACCTCGAGCAAGGCCGGGACGCGCTGAACGCGCTACTCGGCGGGAAAGCGTGACATCTCGTGACACGGCCAACCGCTGCGCGCACTAGAATCCGGGCATATGCCCCGAGAAATTCGGGCATATCTGGTCGGGGTGGCGGGATTCGAACCCACGGCCCCTCGCTCCCAAAGCGAGTGCGCTACCAAGCTGCGCCACACCCCGGGCGCTAACCGCCTTAGTGTACGGGCGCACGGGTCGGCCGCCGGGAGTCTGCCCCGCGGTACCCTCACCACGGACGATGCGGGCGTAGTTCAATGGCAGAACTTCAGCCTTCCAAGCTGATAGTGCGGGTTCGATTCCCGTCGCCCGCTCCAGGCGAGAGGCCCGGACGCGGCGCCCTACTTGTAGCGAAAGCCGTCGAGGAAGCGGCGGAACACGCCGCCGCTGCGTGGGAGTGGTGCTGCCGGCGCTGGCGCGGTGCGGCGCTGCACGGCGACCGGCTGGTCGTAGTCCGTGCGCGCGATGGCGTCCACGACCTGCTGCTCGTCGAACGTCTCCGAGCCGTCGATGGACGGCACGAAGCCGACCAGCATCCCGTCGCGCATCACCTGTGCCTCCAGGCCAGCCGTGCCATCGCTGTCCCAGACGGCCTCGCGTCCGTCGCGCAGCGCGATACGCACGCCGAACTGATACACACCCTCTTTGGCCGTGCGTGCGTCGATGCCGCGCTCACGCAGCGCGTCGACAACCCGGCGGGCCCGGTTCTCCTCCATCGCCCGACAACGGTACGTGAGCCGGCTATGTGTTTGCTGCGAGGCAGAATGGTCTGTTGTGACGGCGGAACGTCCCCAGCAGCGGCGGCGCCGGCGAGCCGTGTGGCGCCCCGGAGCGGGAATCACGCGCACGGACGAGGTGAGCGCCGAGACGATTGCGCCCGCGGACGAGCCGGAGGCCGAGCCGCCCGCGGCCAAGCGGCGACGTCCCGAGCCGAGCGAGCGCGGGTTGCGCGACCTCGTCGGCAGCGGTCCGTCACAGGTCGGGCCCACCCGGGCAATGCGCGCCCGCGACGCGAACCGCCCGACCGAAGCCGATCTGGCCGAGGCCGAACAGGAAGTGGCGCTGGTGCGCCGGCACTGGAAGCCACCCAAGACGTAGGGCGCGGCTACCGGCATTGCTTAGATGTGTCCGGTGCGCTCGTACTCGCTGATCTCGTCGATGCGCCGGATGTGGCGGGGGTCGAATGAGAACGGCGTGGCCAGAAATATCTCGACGAAACGCTGCGCGTCGGCCTCGGGGTGGTTACGGGCGCCGATCGCGATGACGTTGGCGTCGTTGTGCTCCCGGGCGAGCCGGGCCGTCTCGTCGCTCCACACCAGCGCGGCCCGAACGCCGGCGACCTTATTCGCCGCGATCTGTTCGCCGTTACCCGAGCCGCCGATCACCACGCCCAGACTGCCCGCGTCGGCGACCGTGCGGCCGGCCGCCGCGATACACGGCGGCGGGTAGTCGTCGCCCGGGTTGTACGTCAGGGCGCCGCAGTCGACCGGATCGTGGCCGATGGCCTTCAGGTGCTCGATCAGGGAAGACTTGAGCTCGAAACCCGCGTGGTCGCTGCCCAGGTAGACGCGCATAGGGGCATCATCGCAGGCGTGCCGTACGCGCCGCAGTGCGCTCGAGGCCGGCTAGTCGAAGCGGGGACGCTCGGTGCGGGTGCGCTTGAGTTCGAAGAAGTACGGATACGCGGCGAGCAGCCGGGCGCCGTCCCAGATGCGCGCCGCGTCGTCGCCGCGCGGGATCCGAGTCAATACCGGCCCGAAGAACGCCACACCGTCGACGTGGATGACGGGCGTCCCGACCTCGTAGCCGACCGGGTCCATGCCGGCGTGGTGCGACTTGCGCAGTGCGTCGTCGTGGTCGGTGGAATCGGCGGCGTCGGCGAGTGACTCGGGCAGGGCCACGTCGGCGAGCGCCTCGACGATCGCGGCGCGATCGAGTTCGCGGCCCTCGACGTGCCGCCTCGTGCCGAGCGCCGTGTAGAGATCACGCAGCACGCCCGTCCCCGCTGCCTGCTCGGCGGCGATGGCGACCCGGACGGGCCCCCAGGACCGGTCCATCACGGCGCGATACTTATCCGGCAGGTCGCGCCCCTCGTTCAGTACGGACAGGGACATCACGTGGAAGCTGAGGTCCATCGGGCGCTGCCGCTCGACCTCGAGGATCCACCGCGACGTCACCCACGCGTACGGGCACGCTGGGTCGAACCAGAAATCGACGGCAGTACGGTCGGAATCGCTCACAACGCTCAGCGTAGCGCGATAGTTGAACGCGCGACCGCCTAGCGTGGTCACTGCCGCGCACGGAGCAGTGCAAGCGCCTCGTCGGCGTGTTTGTCCATGTTGAGTTCGCTGGCGATCACGCCGAGCACTCGGCGGTCGGTGTCGATCACGAACGTGGTGCGCTTCACCGGGACGGGACCGAAACGGCGCTTCACTCCGAACAGGCGCCCGACGGTTCCATCCACATCGGACAGCAGCGGGTAGTCGAACCGGTGCAGGTCGCTGAATCGCTTCTGCTTTGCGACCGGATCGGCGCTGATGCCGACGCGCTGCGCCCCCACTTCGGTGAACTCGGCGGCGAGGTCGCGGAAGTGGCAGCTCTCCTTTGTGCACCCGGTGGTCATCGCCATCGGGTAGAAGAACAGCACCACGGGACCGGCGGCGAGCAACCCGATAAGGGTTCGAGGCGTACCGTCCTGGTCAGGCAACTCAAAGTCGGGGACGATGTCGTTCGGCCTCATGCCCGCCAGCGTATTGCCATGGCGATCAGTACCATCCGTGGCGCGAAGCCTGCTGATTTCGAACCCGGGAGTCTCGTGACCCTACCCAATCTCACCCGCGAGGACGCCGCCGTCCGCGCTGGCCTGCTGCGCATCGAGTCCTATGACGTCTCGCTCGACTTCACCGACGCCGACGGCGCACCGACGGACAAGACGTTCCGCTCGGTCACCACGGTGCGCTTCGCAGCCGGCCGGTCCGGCGCTTCGACGTTCCTCGACGTGGTCGCCGACACCATCGACAAGGTGACGCTGAACGGCCAGCCCGTCGACGTGTCCGGCTACGAGCCCGACCGAGGCGTGGTACTCGCTGAACTGGCCGCCGACAACGTCGTGGTCGTCGAGGCGCAGATGGCGTACACGAACACCGGCGAAGGCATGCATCGCTTCGTCGACCCGATCGACGGCGAGACATACCTGTACAGCCAGTTCGAGACCGCGGATGCCAAGCGCGTCTACGCCTGCTTCGACCAGCCGGACCTGAAAGCGAGCTTCACCTTCCACGCGACGGTGCCGGACGCCTGGGAGGTCGTCTCCAACAGCAAACCGGCGCACACCCAGCAGCACGAGAACCGCAGCAAGACTGTGCATTTCGTCGCGACGCCGCGCCTCAGCGCGTACATCAGCGCCCTCGTCGCCGGCCCGTACCATGTGGCACGCGATCACCACGACGGCATCGACCTCGGCGTGTACTGCCGCAAGAGCCTGGCCGAACACCTCGATCCGGACGAGATCTTCACGATCACGAAGCAGGGCTTCGACTGGTACCACGCGAACTTCGGGATGCGGTACTTCCTCGACAAGTACGACCAGCTGTTCGTCCCGGAGTTCAATGCCGGCGCGATGGAGAACGCCGGCTGTGTGACTATCCGCGAGGACTACCTGTTCCGGGGCAAGGTCACCGACGCACGGCGGGAGCGGCGCGGTGAGGTGCTCCTGCACGAGATGGCACACATGTGGTTCGGCGATCTGGTCACCATGCGGTGGTGGGACGACCTGTGGCTGAACGAGTCGTTCGCGACGTACGTCGCAGCCTTGTGCCAGGCGGAAGCAACGCGGTTCACCAACGCGTGGACGACGTTCGCCAACGTCGAGAAGACCTGGGCGTACCGGCAGGATCAACAGCCGACCACCCATCCGATCGCCACTGACGCGCCGGACGTGCAGACGGCGGAGATCAACTACGACGGGATCACCTACGCGAAGGGCGCGAGCGTACTGAAGCAACTCGCCGCCTACGTCGGCCGTGACCACTTCCTCGCCGGCCTGCACGAGTACTTCACCGAGCACGCGTACGGCAACACCACTCTCGCTGACCTGCTCGACGCGCTCGCGGCCGCATCCGGACGCGATCTCGGCTCGTGGTCGAAGCTGTGGCTCGAGACGGCGGGCCTGAACACCATCCGCGCCGAATACGAGCTGGACACCGACGGGCGGTACTCGCGTTTCGAGCTCGTCCAGACGGCGCCGACGGACGTGGCCGCGTCGAACGTGCTGCGCCCGCACCGATTGGCGGTAGGGCTGTACGACAATGACGCCGACGGCAACCTCGTGCGGACCCGACGTGTCGAATTGGACGTGGTCGGCGAGCGCACACCGGTGCCCGAGCTGATCGGGGTGAGCGCTCCCCCGCTGCTACTGGCCAACGACGACGATCTGACCTACTGCAAGCTGCGCCTGGACGACCGCAGCCTGCGCACGCTGCGCGACGGTGGCATCGCCCGACTGCCCGAGTCGCTGCCCAGGGCGCTGTGCTGGTCGGCCGCCTGGGACATGACCCGCGACGGCGAGCTCGCCACCCGCGACTACCTGGCGCTGGTGCTTGCCGGCGCGGACGTGGAGTCCAACATCGGCCTGCTCCAATCGCTGAACCGCCAGGTCCTGCGCGCCCTGGAGATCTACGCCGACCCGTCCTGGGCGCCGGCCGGGTACCGCGCGCTGGCCGAAAAGTCGTTCGCCGCGCTGCACGCCGCAGAACCCGGCTCCGACCACCAGCTCGCCTGGGCACACGCCTTCCTCGGCGCAGCACGCGACGCAGACCACCTCGGGGTCATCCGGGGGCTGCTCGACGGAGGCCATGTCGTCGCCGCCCTGTCCCTCGATGCCGAACTGCGCTGGGCCATCCTGCACGCCTTGTGCGCGCACGGACTGGCCGGCGACGAGGATATTGCCGCAGAGCTCGAACGTGATCCGTCGGCCGCCGGGCACCGGCACGCCGCGACGGCCCGCGCGCTGCGACCGCTCGCCGAGGCAAAGGCGGAGGCGTGGCGGCTGGCCACCGAGGACGACACGGTTCCGAACGCCGTGCAGGAGGCGGTGATCCGCGGCTTCTCCCATCCGGCGCAGGGCGATCTCGTTGCGCCCTATATGCCGCGCTACTTCGAGGCGGTGCCGGACGTGTGGCGGCGACGCTCCAGCGAGCTCGCGCAGACCGTCGTGATCGGGCTCTTCCCGAGCTGGACCTCGACCATCACCCAGGACACCCTTGACACTGCCGACGAATTCCTCGCCCGCTCGGAGCTGGCGCCGGGGCTACGCCGGCTGGTGAGCGAGGGGCGGGCCGACATCGTCCGCGCCCTGCGAGCGCGCGCCACCGATACAGCCGCAGGCTGACACCTAGCCACCGGGTGCGGCGGGTTTGTTACGGCCGGCCGGCGGCGTCGGCGAGCATGCGCAGTCCGGTCACGATGCCGCCGGCAAGGTCGCCGGACGAGAAGGCCGCGCGCATGCCCAGCGCGGCGAGAGCGCACGCGCGGTTCGGCAGCCGTGGCGCGGACGTCTCGCCGGTGACGATGTGCAGCTTGCGCTGTCCCGGTGAGACGGCGACGAGCACGGCGCCGTCGACATCGGTCGCCAGCTTGCCGAACAGTCCCTCGGCGGTGGCGCGCGACGGCTCGGCGAGCTCGCCGACGTACACGGAGAACGTCAGGCCCGTCTCACGACTGGACAACGTGAGCGCCTCGTCGATGCGCGCCAGCTGCCGCGTGGTGAACGGGCCCGTGTCATTGCGGCCCGCGCTCGGACCGTGCGCAACCAGGTCACCGGCCAGCTTGGCGTCACCACTCACCGCTGGCACCTCCCACCGCGTCGGGGGTAGGCGCCTGGTCACCGGACTCGATCGCGGGACGGCTGGGCGCGCCGACGGCACGATGCGGCGCCGAGCCGTTCGCGGGGAGGGGACGCGGGATGTACCAGACGGGGGGGTACGTCCAGGGCTTGCCCGGCCGGTAGCGGTTGGGCTGGCGGAGCTGGCTCGGCCCGAAGATCAGCAACGCGAACACGGCAACGACCGCAAGCGGGATGCCGGCAAATACCAGCGCCGTCTGCGCAACACTCACGTCGACACGGTAGCGAACGCGGGCACGTCCCTCGCACTCAGGCGGCCCATGTCGGCGCATGTCGATCGCGCCATGGCGCGGCTGACTCGAGCTGCGCGGCGAGGCTCAGCAGCGTGGCCTCGTCGGCACGCCTGCCGACGAACATCATGCCGATCGGCAGGCCTTCGGCGCTCTGGTACAGCGGCAGCGAGATCGCCGGCTGACCGGTGGTGTTGACAGCCGCGGTGAACGGGGTGAACCGCTTCTGGCGCTCGAAGTCCACGGCCGGATCCGCGTCGGTGAACCAGCCGATGGACGGTGGCAGCGTCGCGAGCGTCGGCGTGAGCACCGCGTCGAACGCGGCGCTCGCCGCCATGGCCTGCCGGGCGAGCAGCCCGAGCGTTCCGACGGCCTGCGCGTATTGCGGCCCGGTGACGGCGCGGCCGCGCTCGCGCAGGTACCGGGTGAGCGGGCGCAACTCGGCTTCGCGAGCCGGATCGACGGGGGCAGTGTGCGCGGACACCGCCCACACCGTCTCGAACGCCGGCACGGCGGCGGCGGGGACCGGGGAGTGGACGTCAGCCACGTCGTGGCCGAGGCTCGACAGCAGCAGACTGGCCTTCTCCCAGGCGTCGCGCACCTGCGCGTCGATGTCGGCGTCCATCGGCGGCTGGATGAACCGGCCGATTCGCAGGCGCCCCGGATCACGCTCGCACGCGCGCAGGAACGGCTGCGGCGGCAGCGGCAGCGGATCGGGGTCGCCACGACGCGGCCCGGCCACCGCATCCAGGAACGCCGCCGCGTCCCGGACCGTGCGAGCCAGGCCGCCGTACACGGAAAGCCGCGAGGAGTCGATGTCGAGCGGTCCTTTCGAAACGCGCCCGCGCGCCGGCTTGAGCCCGACCAGCCCGCACGCGCTGGCCGGGATGCGGATCGACCCGCCGCCGTCGCTGCCCTGCGCGAACGCGATCAGACCGGCAGCCACCGCCGCGGCCGCTCCTCCGCTCGACCCGCCCGGCGTGCGTGAGAGGTCCCACGGGTTGCGTGCCGGCGGGCCGATGTCGGTCTCCGTGTAGCACGCCAGCCCGAATTCGGGAGTGGCTGTCTTGCCCACGCTGATTGCACCGGCGTTGCGCAGCGCCTCGACGACGTAGTCGTCGATGTCGGGCACGAAGTCCCGGTACAGCGTCGACCCCAGCTTCGTCATTACGCCCTTGGTCAGGTTGAGGTCCTTGATCGCGGTCGGGACGCCGAGCAGTGGGGGCAGATCGTCGGGGCGGTCTGCGGCAAGCACGGCGTCTTCGGCGGCCTTCGCGTGTTGCAGCGCGGCGTCGGCGGACACAGTGACGAACGCGCCCAGCCTGCCGTCCAGGCTGCCGATGCGGTCGAGTGCGTGCTCCACCAGTTCGACCGGGCTCACCTCGCCGCGCCGGACGGCGGCCGCGGCCTCGAGCGCGGTCAGGTCGTGCAAATTCATAGCGGCACGCTACCGCGCCCCATATCTTCGCCTCGGTCAAAGATATGGAGGGGTGCTGTGGACGAGACGGTCCCGGCCGTGCGCCGATTCAACCGCTACTACACGAACGTGATCGGAGCGCTCGGCGAGGGGCACTTCGACACGCCGTTCACGCTCACCGAAGCGCGGGTGCTGTACGAGCTGGCGCAGCACGACCCATCCGACGTGGTGCAACTGCGCCGCGAGCTCGGCCTCGACGCCGGCTACGTCAGCCGCATCCTGACCCGCTTCGAGCGCGACGGGCTGATCATCCGACACCGGTCAGAAGCCGACGGCCGCCGCCTGGTCGTGGGCTTGACCAAGTCAGGGCGCGCGACGTTCGCCACGGTGAACCGCCGCGCGAACCGCGACGTGTCGCGGCTGATCGCGCCGCTCACGCCCACCGAGCGGAGCCAATTGCGGGACTCGCTAGAGACTGTGCGCATGCTGCTGGACCGCGATGGGCGCGCCGGCGAGGTGGTGCTGCGCTCGCCCGGCCCGGGTGACCTCGGCTGGATCATCGCGCGCAACGCCGAGCTCTACGCGGCCGAGTACGGTTGGGACGCCACCTACGAGGTGCTGGTCGCCCGTATCGTCGCCGACTTCGCCGCATCGCGGGATCCGGCGTATGAGCGCGCGTGGATCGCCGACGTCACGGGGCTGCGCGCGGGTTGCGTGATGTGCGTACGTGCCGACGAGGACACCGCGAAACTTCGGCTGCTGCTCGTCGAGCCGGCGTTTCGTGGGCTGGGCGTGGGCCGCCGCCTGGTCGATGGCTGCGTCGCGTTCGCGCGCGAGGCCGGCTACCGGCGAATGACGCTGTGGACGCAAAGCATCCTCAGCGCGGCTCGGCGAATCTACGACGCCGTCGGGTTCGAGTTGGTCGAGTCGGCCCCACACCGACGCTTCGGCGCGGACCTGGTTGAGGAGTCCTGGGAACTGGATCTGTCAGGCTGACGCCGCCTCGGCACTCGTCCAGTCCAGCGCCAGGTAGCGCTGCCATGCCGGATCACGTTTCGCCCATCCCAGAACAACAGCCACCGTTGCCGGTGGCCGTGTGGGAGAGCTAGCCAGGTGCCAGCCGAGTTCGGCGAGCAGGCGGTCGCCCTTGCGATGGTTGCACCGGGCACAGGCAGCCACCACGTTCGACCATATGTGTTCGCCGCCGCGGGAGCGCGGCCGTACATGGTCGATCGTGTCGGCGCGGGTACCGCAATAGACGCAGGCATGCCGGTCACGGTCCAGGACGGCGCGGCGGGTCAGCGGCACTTCACGCCGATACGGCACCCGGACATAGCGCGACAGGCGCACCACGCTCGGCACCGGCATCGAGGTGCGCGCCGAGCGCATTACGCCGTCGCCGGACTCGATGACAACAGCCTTCTCGGCCAGGACGAGGACCACGGCGCGGCGCAGCGGCACGACGCACAGCGGCTCGTACGTCGCGTTGAGCACCAACGCACCCGGCATCGGCAGACCTCTCGAGCCCAGCCCCGACGAAGACAGTCAACCGGACGATGGCGCCGTGCGCACGAACTTTCGTCGTATCCCACGCTCGGGAGTGTCGCGCTCAGGACAAATCCTGATATTACGCAGCACCCCGGTCCATGCTTCCGGGCTTGTGCCGGGCTGGCACGCTGGTGGGCCGTGGACAGTCACCTCGCCTTGCCGCAGTATCTCAGCGATCACAGCAAGGCGCTGATCGAGACTCCGGCGCGGATCCTCGCGATCATCGTCGTCGCGTTCATCGTCCGGTGGATCCTGCACCGCATGATCAACCGGCTGACCCGACCGGTCGAGCGCGGCGGGCTGCCGCGCATCCTGCGGCCGCTCAGGGAGAAGCCGGGCACGAACGCGATCCTGCAGTCGACCGGTCTGCTCTCGGAACGGCGGACGCAACGCGCAGCCACCATCGCCTCGGTGCTCAAGAGCTTCGTCTCGGTCACGATCCTGGTCTTCGCGATCCTGTTGATTCTCGGGGAGCTGAACATCAACCTGGCCCCGTTCATTGCGGGCACGTCCATCGTGGGCGTCGCGCTCGGCTTTGGTGCCCAGAGCATCGTCAGGGATTTCCTGTCGGGGATCTTCATGATCCTCGAGGACCAGTACGGCGTCGGCGACGTGATCGACTTCGAGAAGGCGACCGGCACGGTCGAGTCCGTGGGGTTGCGCACCACGCAGCTGCGCGACGTCAACGGCACCGTCTGGTACGTCCGTAACGGCGAAGTGTTGCGGGTCGGCAACAAGACTCAGGGCTACGCGCAGATCGTGCTCGATGTACCCATCGCCGCGTCGACCGACCTCCAGGCGGCCTCGGCGGCCATGCTGGACGTGGCCCGCCAGCTGCACGACGAGGAAGGCTGGGCGGACGTGTTCCTCGGCGATCCGGAGGTCCAGGGCGTCGAGCAGCTGACCCGAGAGGAGACGGTGATCCGCCTGACCGTACGTGTGCGTCCCCTGGAACAGTGGCGCACGGCCCGCGAACTGCGGCGGCGGATCCGGGAACGGCTCGACCGGCTGGAGATCTCCGCGGGCGAGCCCCACGAGCCGTCCTGACCGCGTACCCGATCAGGACGCCAGGTCCAGGACCGCGTCGAGCACGGTGCGGTGCAGCGTCGGGTAGGCGTAGTGCATCGTGGCAAGCGTCGAGGTCGGCACCGCAGCGTGGACGGCGAGGGTCAGCAGCGCGAGGATCTCGCCGCCGTGCGGGCTCACCACGGTTGCTCCGACGAGCACGCCCTGGTCGGCGTCCTCGACAAGCTTGACCAGCCCGTCGTTGTCGGTCCCGTAGATCCACCCGCGCGTCGACGAGGCGATCTTTGCCGTACCGGTGCGTATGGTAATGCCCGCCTCCAGGGCCTCTGCCTCGGTCATACCGACACGCCCCACCTCGGGATCGCTGTAGGTGACCCAGGCCAGTCCGCGGTAGCCACCGAACGGCTCGTGGCGTTCCAGCAGCCGGCCGATGAGCACACGTGCCTGCCACACCGCGACGTGGGTGAAGGCGCCACGGCCCGTCGAGTCGCCGACGCAGTAGAGCCCGTCGATCGGCGCGCCGTTGTGCACCACCCGCATGCCGTCATCGACGTCGAGGGTGCGGGCGGCGCCGTCCAAGCCGAGCGTGTCAAGCCGCAGGTCGAGCAGGTTGGCACGCCTCCCTACCGCGACAAGCAGCTTCTCGCCAACGAGGGTGCTGCCGTCGTCCAGGGCGAGCGCCATACCGTCGCCGGTTCCGTCGACGCGCACTGCCTTCGTGCCGGTGCGCACGTCGGCGCCTTCGCGGCGCAGCACTTCGGCGACAGTGCTCGATGCTTCGGGCTCCTCCTTGCTGAGGATGCGGTCGGCCGATTCGACGATGCTGATCCTGGTGCCGAACCGGCCCAGTGCCTGCCCGATCTCGATCCCGATCGCTCCGCCGCCGAGCGCGACCAGGCTCGCCGGGGCGGCCTTGGCCTGCACGACCTCGCGGTTCGTCCAGACCGGACCGTCGACGCTCCGCTCGAGGTCGCCCAGCCCGTCGATCGGCGGCATGGCCGGGGCGGTGCCCACGGCGACGACAACGTGCGGAGCGACATAGCGCGTATCTGCCACCTCGACGGCGAGCCGGCCGTCGGAGGTGCGGCCGGCGAACCGAGCGGCGCCGCGCACGAACATCCCGCCGAGGCGCTCCAACCGCTCGACGGCTACGCGGTCGTCCCAATCGTCGGTGGCCTCGTCGCGGATGCGCCGGTACACCTTGCCGTAGTCCGGGCTCACCTCGGCACTGCCGGCGAGATCGTTCACCCACCGCGCATCGGCGAGCAGCTCAGCGCCGCGGACGATCATCTTGGACGGGATGCAGCCGTAGTACGGGCACTCGCCGCCGACGAGATGCGAATCGACGCCGAGCACTGACCATCCGGCTTCAGCCATTCGCTCGGCAACCTCCTCACCACCCGGTCCGAGTCCCACCACGATGAGATCGACGTCAGTCATGACTGGGACAATAGGCGGGTGCGCGCGCAGGAACACCCCATCTCTGTCTTCGAGGCGATCGGCGGCGAGCCGACGTTCACCCGGCTCGTCGACGCCTTTTACGCCGGCGTGGCCGCCGACCCGCTCCTGCGCGCGATCTATCCCGAGGATGATCTGGGCCCGGCGGCGCAACGGCTGCGGCTGTTCCTCATCCAGTACTGGGGCGGCCCGACGACGTACTCCGAGACCCGCGGCCATCCCCGGCTGCGTATGCGCCACGCGCCGTTCGCGGTCAACGTCGCTGCGCGGGATGCGTGGCTACGGCACATGCGTACCGCGCTCGACGCGCTGGAGCTGCCGCCCGAGTACGACGCGATGCTCTGGGATTACTTCACTCGGGCGGCCGAGTCGCTTCGCAATACCCCGGGTTGACACGCTGCGCGGGGCCACCGGGCACAATCAGTCAGGTGACTTCCGAGCGGGCGTGGTGGCACAACGCCGTCTTCTACCAGATCTATCCGCGCAGCTTCGCCGACGGTAACGGCGACGGCACCGGCGACCTGATCGGCATACGCGAGCGGCTCGACTACCTCGCCGAGCTCGGCATAGATGCGCTGTGGCTGTCGCCGTTCTACCGCTCACCAATGGCCGACGGTGGGTATGACGTCTCCGACCCCTGCGATGTCGACCCGATGTTCGGCACGCTCGCCGACTTCGACGCGCTGATGACCGCCGCCCGGGAGCGGCGCATGCGGGTCACCGTCGACGTCGTCCCGAACCACTTCTCCGATAAGCACCCGTGGTTCCAGGCTGCGCTCGCTGCCCCGCCGGGCAGCCCCGAACGCGCCCGGTTCATCTTCCGCGACGGGCGCGGCCCGCACGGCGAACTGCCACCGAACAACTGGCCGTCAGTGTTCGGTGGTCCTGCGTGGGAGCGGGTGCCGGACGAGCAGTGGTATCTGCACCTGTTCGCGAAGGAGCAACCCGACCTGAACTGGGAGAACCCGGAGGTCGTGGCCGAGTTCGACCGCATCCTGCGGTTCTGGCTCGACCGCGCAGTGGACGGCTTCCGCATCGACGTCGCCCACGGAATGGCGAAGCCGGCCGGCCTGCCGGATGTGGACCTGGCCAAGATCCTGCCGCGCGGCGACTCGCCGACCCCGTCGCCAAAGGACATTCGCTGGGACCGCGACGCGGTGCACGACTATCTGCGGAGCTTCCGGCGCGTACTCGACTCCTACCCGGGCGATCGCATGGCCGTCGGCGAGGTCTGGGTGGCCGACGATGCACGGCTGGCCCGCTATGCGCGCCCCGGGGAGCTGAACCTCACGTTCAACTTCACCCTGCTCGAAGCAGCGTGGGGCGAGGAGACGCTGCGCAACGCGATCAACAGTTCGATGTCCGCGATGGCCGAGGTCGGGGCGCCGTGCACGTGGGTTCTGTCCAACCACGATGTGGTGCGCCACGTGACCCGTTACGGCGGCGGTCCGACCGGCCGTGCCCGAGGCCGCGCCGCGGCGCTGTTGCAGCTGTCGCTGCCCGGCGCGGTGTACATCTACAACGGCGACGAGCTCGGCCTGCCGAACGTCGAATTGCCCGACGCCGCGCTTCAGGACCCCACCTGGGAGCGCAGCGGGCACACCGTTCGGGGCCGGGACGGCGAGCGGGTCCCGATGCCGTGGAGCGGCGTCGCGCCGCCGTATGGCTTCACGACCGGGAAGTCGACGTGGTTGCCGATGCCCGACGGCTGGGCGCCCTTCACCGTCGAGGCGGAGTCTGCCGATCCGGACTCGACCCTGGCCCTCTACCAGCAGGCGCTGGCGCTCCGGCGCAAGACGGCCGAGCTGCGTGGCGAGGAGTTCACCTGGCTCGACGGCCCGCCCGGGTGCCTCACGTACCGCCGCGGGGCCGGCCTGGTGGTAGCACTCAACGCCGGCGATCGGCCGGTGCCGCTGCCGGCGGGCGACCTCGTCCTCGCGTCCGGGCCGGTGCGCGACGCGGTCCTGGCCCCCGACACGGCGGTGTGGATCCGCCGCTGACGCACCGGCAGTCAGGGGTCCGCAATTCAGGAGACGATTCCGAGTGCCATGCCTGGTCGCTCGGTGTAGACGGAGCCGTATTCGGCGGCCAGTCGGGACCAGCGCCCGCACACGTCGATCGCGACGTACGACCCGCGCGGCAGGAATCCCATCCGGGTGAGCGCGCTCATCGCTCGCAACGTGACCTCAGCGTGCAGGTCGCCCTCGGTGGCGCTGAGCACGACCGAGTCGAGCAACGCATCGGCGACCTCGGCGCGTGGCTGCGCGCCCAGCACGCCTTCCCGCGCCGCAGCTTGCCGGAATGTGGCTGCCCCCTTGCGGACCACATCGCGGACGACGCCGTCCGGAACCGTCTCGATGCGCCGCCAGCCGAGTGCCGGCGGCAGCGCCCCGCGCCACTTCATGTCGCGGCGCCGCGGGGGTTCACCCGCCTCGCCGTCGAGCCAGCTGATCAGCTCGTGGGCGCGCACCACACACTCGATGCTGACGCCGGCCGGATCAACCCTGACCGTCCGGCCAACGAGAACGCCGAACGGCAGCAAGGCATACGCCGCCGCAACCCTGCCGCCGAGCCGGATCCGCAGCAAACCCCATGGATCGAGCCCAGCTACCCGCCTCGCGAGCGGCGCAAGACCGGCGAGCTGCGTGGTGACATCGGCGAGGTTTCCAGGCAGTACGCCGGCGTCACCGGGCTGGTCTGTCATGCCGGCTCCGCCGCGGGCTCGTCCTCATACCGCGCGAGGACGGCGCGCTCGTCCGCGGTGATGCGCCGCGGACGGTCGGAGTCGAAGTCGAAGGTGACCAGCGTCGTCGATGCCTTCGCCGCCAGCGTGTCACCGTCGTACACGTCGTAGAGCACTCGGAACGACGCTGCCCGGACCCGGTCGACCCACAACTCCAGGCGCAGTGGCTCGGGGTGGTAGACGACCGGGCGCAAGTAGCTGATCTCGTGGTGCTTCACGACGGTGCCGGCCGAGAACGACGCGTCGTAGCGGTCGAAGAACATCGACACCCGCGCCTGCTCCAGGTAGGCCAGGTACGCGGTGTTGTTGACGTGCCCGTACGCGTCCATGTCGGACCAGCGCATTGCGCACCTCGCGACGAACCGGGCCATGGCGTTAATCGCGAGTCAACCTGCGATACGTGACGGCGTGTGGACGGGCCGCCTCCGCGCCGAGGCGCTCGATCTTGTTCTTCTCGTACGACTCGAAGTTGCCCTCGAACCAGAACCACCGAGCCGGGTCGTCGTCGGTGCCTTCCCAGGCCAGGATGTGCGTTGCCACGCGGTCGAGGAACCACCGATCATGACTGGTGATCACAGCGCACCCCGGAAACTCGAGCAGTGCGTTCTCGAGCGAGCCCAGGGTCTCGACGTCGAGGTCGTTGGTCGGCTCGTCGAGCAGCAGCAGGTTGCCGCCTTCTTTCAGCGTCAAGGCAAGGTTGAGCCGGTTGCGCTCGCCGCCGGAGAGGACGCCAGCCGGCTTCTGCTGGTCCGGTCCCTTGAAGCCGAAGGCGGATACGTACGCCCGTGACGGCATCTCGACATGACCGACCTGGATATGGTCGAGTCCGTCGGACACCACCTGCCATACCGTCTTCCCGGGGTCGATCCGAGCCCGACTCTGGTCCACGTAGCTGATCTTTACCCTGTCGCCCACTCGGACCTCGCCGGAATCCGGTGCTTCGTCGCCGATGATGATCTTGAATAGCGTGGTCTTGCCGACCCCGTTCGGGCCGATGATCCCGACGATGCCACCGCGCGGCAGCGAGAACGACAGGTCTTTGATCAGCACGCGTCCGTCGAACCCCTTGTCCAGATGGCTCACCTCGACCACGAGGTTCCCCAGCCGCGGCCCCGGCGGGATCTGAATCTCGTCGAAGTCGAGCTTGCGCGTCCTCTCCGCCTCCGCGGCCATTTCGTCATAGCGCTGGAGGCGGGCCTTGCTCTTGGCCTGCCGGCCCCTGGCGTTCTGCCGCACCCACTCGAGTTCGTCACGCAGCCGCTTCTGCAGTTTCTGATCCTTGCGGCCCTGGACTTCCAGCCGCTCAGCCTTCTTCTCCAGGTAGGTCGAGTAGTTGCCTTCGTAGGGGTAGGCCCGCCCGCGGTCGAGCTCGAGGATCCATTCGGCGACGTTGTCGAGGAAGTACCGGTCGTGAGTGACGGCGAGCACGGTGCCCGGGTACTTCGCCAGATGCTGTTCGAGCCACTGCACACTCTCGGCGTCGAGGTGGTTGGTCGGCTCGTCGAGCAGCAGCAGGTCCGGCTGCTCGAGCAGGAGCTTGCACAGCGCCACCCGCCGCCGTTCGCCGCCGGACAAGTGAGTAACCGGCTCGTCCCCGGGTGGACACCGCAACGCGTCCATCGCCTGCTCGATGCGACTGTCCAGTTCCCAGCCGTTGGCGTGCTCGATCTTCTCCATCAGCTCGCCCTGCTCGGCTAGCAGCGAGTCGAAGTCGGCGTCCGGCTCGCCCATCGCGGCCGACACCTCCTCGAATCTGTGCAGCCAACCACGCAGCTCGGCCACCGCGTCGTCGACGTTGCCGCGAACGGTCTTCGCCTCGTCCAGCGGCGGCTCCTGCTGCAACAAGCCGACCGAGGCGCCCGCCGCAAGTTGGGCGTCACCGTTCGACGGCTGGTCGAGTCCCGCCATGATCTTGAGGACGCTCGACTTGCCAGCACCGTTGGGGCCGACGACGCCGATCTTCGCGCCCGGCAGGAACGCCAAGGTGACGTCGTCGAGAATCAGCTTGTCGCCGTGAGCCTTGCGCACCTTGCGCATCGTGTAGATGTACTGCGCCACTGTCTGTCCTCGCCTGTGAACTCGTCTTTACCGCACGGCGATTCCCAGCTTGCCGCACCCGTCCAGTGTCCCAGTTCCAGGACCCCGCCGGCCCACAACCCCCAGTCGCGACCACCAGCCGGCGAGGCCGATTCCGCACAGGCGCCGGCTAGCCGACGGCGGCCAACGCCGGCGTCGCGACGACCTCGATACGCTCGCCGCTCAGGTCGGCCGGGATGCCCTCGTCGTCCACCTCGACGGACGTGACGGCGTGCGGCCGCGTGACCCTGGTGAACTGCGAGGTGCCGCGCGCCAGGTCGTGGCCGACGGCGATGGCGTCCAGCTCGTAGGACATCCGGGAGACCTCGTCCTTCACGTACTCGCGCGAGTAGAAGCGACCGGTCACCATGACTGGCTGGCCCTTCTTCAGCGAGGCGGCCACGTTCTGGGCAAGCGCACGCCAGCACGTGACGGTGGCGAATAGCCGCTCGTGGTCCTCCCAGGCCTTGGTCTCGTGGTTGAGGCGTCGCGATGTCGACGCGATGCGGAAGCTGGCGACCGGGATCCCGGACCCCGTCGTGCGCATCTTCGGGTCGTCAACTGCGTTGCCGACGATCGTGAGGTACGTGTCGTTCATTTGCCGTGCTCCTGTCAGTAATCGGCTGTGCCTCCGGTCGCCCGCGTTGGGCGTGTGATCACTGAAGCGCAGCGGCGGCGTGCGCGGGCCGGCGTGCGGTGATCTGTGGACAGGAGCTGGGCTGTGGAAGGCGAGTCGCGAAAGTGTCTGCGGTGCGTGGTATCGGCGGCTAGCCGCGGAAGGTGCGCCGGTACGCCGCGGGCGACGTGCCCACCGCTCTCGTGAAGTGGTGCCGCAACATGGCGGCGGTGCCGAATCCCGAGCGCCGGGCGACCGTCTCGATGGGATCGTCCCCGCGTTCGAGCATCTCGCGCGCGTGGAGTACGCGCTGGTTGGTCAGCCAGGCGTGCGGCGTGGCCCCCGTCTCGTCGCGGAACCTGCGGGCAAACGTACGAGGGCTCATCGTCGCCCGGGAGGCCATCGAGTCGACGGTGTGCTCGGCATCCAGCTCCGCCGCAATCGCATCGAGCAGCGGCGCCAGCGTCTCGGCCTCCCTGGCGTGCACCACTGGTCCGACGAATTGCGCCTGCCCGCCGTCCCGGAACGGGGGCATCACCATGCGGCGGGCCACCGTGTTCGCCACCCGTTCACCGTGCTCGTCGCGGATCAGGTGCAGGCACAGGTCCAGTCCGGCCGCTGATCCGGCGCTGGTCAGGACCGGACCATCGCATACATAGAGCACATTCGGGTTGACGCGCGCCGCCGGGAACTGCTCAGCGAGGTGGGCGGTATGCCGCCAGTGCGTGGTGCAATCGCGACCGTCCAGGAGGCCTGCCTTGCCGAGCGCGAACGCGCCGTTGCAGATGCTCATTACCCGAGCGCCCCGCGCGACCGTACGCTGCAGTACGGTCAGCAGCTTCTGCGGCCATACCGTCGGACCGACTGTCGCCGTCACGATCACCAGGTCGGCCTGCTCGGCGACGTCCAGGCCGTACGGCGTACTGATCGAAAAGCCCGCAGACGTCACGACCGGTGCGTCGTCCACCGCCACGACGTGGAACTCGGTGCCAGGCACGCCGTCGTCGGTGCGATCGACGCCGAATCCTTCACACGCCACGCCCAACTCGAACGGGCTGACGCCGGGCACGATGACTGCGGCGATGGAGTCAAGGGGCACGCCGGACAGCATGCTCGCCGGCTGGCAGGATTTCAATGCGAGATGGCATTTCTGCCACTCGTGGCAGGATATTTGCTGTCGCATAATTTTTGCCATGTTCGCTCTAGTCCTTCTCGGCCTGTTCCTGCTCGTCGCCGTGGCCAGCCTGCTCGGCCTGAGCGCCGACTCCCGCGACCTGCGGCCGCGTCTTCCCGTCCAGGCCGGCGGCGAGCAGCCCGCGCCGACATGGACGGAACAGCTGTCGCACACCGCCCTGCCGCCGGCCCGGCACGTCCGCCTGCGCCGGCTCTGACGGCGGTAACCTGCCGCTGGGGCCCCCGTAGCTCAGCGGATAGAGCTGCCGCCTTCTAAGCGGTAGGTCGCAGGTTCGAGTCCTGCCGGGGGCACGCCCGGGGGCACACAGAATATCCTTGAACAACAAGGACTTCAGGCGCACCAGCGGATCCTGGCTGGCTTGGTGAGACCAACGCAAAGCGGGGCTATACGAGGCGTCAACCGGGCGGATCCTGGCTGTGGGCGACCGGACGAACGGGTGGCGGCCGGGGATGCCCTCGACTTTGGCGTTGAGGGCTGGGCCGTTCCACGCGCTGCTGACCCGACCGGTGTCATCTGTCAT
>JBKPQY010000004.1:0-29590 GCA_046734315.1 Actinomycetota bacterium
ATGCGTGCGTGCACATTGTGACCGATGGGACCCGCGTTGCGCTACACGACACGTTGTCGGTGCCTTACGTGAGGCTGAGCGTCATGGCGCTGAGGTGGACGCGGACCCGCCCGCCAAGGTAAGCACGAAAGGGATGCGAGGAGGAACCATGCCCGATTGCGCACCGTCGGCATGCGACGAGGAAGCAGAGATAATGCCGCATCGCGAGGCCGCCGAGGCCTATGTAACCCGGATTTGCTTCAAGATCGGCCCCCCGCAGCTGGTCGGCCTCGAGCTCGAATGGCTCGTTCACGATCAGCGCAAGCCCGCAAGTCCCGTCTCACCCGCTCGTCTCGCCGCCGCTCTCGGGCCCTGGTGCCCACCGGCGTTGCGTGACCCGCCCGCTCCCCCGGCTCCGTTGCCGAACGGTTCGGCAGTCACCGTCGAACCCGGCGGGCAGGTCGAAATCTCCACCCGACCCGCACCCAGCCTCGTTGCGTGCCTGGCCGCCGCGGCTGCCGATGCTCGGCTGCTGACCGAGCGCCTCGCACGCGCCGGCCTCTCCACCATGGGCGCCGGCGCCGATCCGCACCGCTTGCCCAGCCGGCTGCTCGATATTCCGCGCTACGCCGCCATGGAGGCGTACTTCGACCGCCGCGGGCCGTCCGGGCGGACCATGATGTGCGCCACGGCCGCCGTGCAGCCCTGCCTGGACGCCGGGGACACCCGCTCGTTCGCCGAACGTTGGCGCACGCTGCACGCGATCGGGCCGGCGCTTGTCGCGATGTTCGCCAACTCGCCGGTCCTGGCCGGGCACCGCACCGGATGGCGCTCGTCCCGGCAGGCAGCTTGGCTGGATATCGACCCGCACCGCACCTCGCCGCCACAGGGCAGCGATCCGCGTGAGGCGTACGCACGCTACGCCATGGACGCGCCGCTGCTGTGCGTGCGCCGCGACGGCGGGCGCTGGTCGGCGCCGCCGGGGGTGACCTTCGCGGACTGGATCGCCGGCGCCATGCACCCCGCGCCGACGTACGACGACCTCGCCTACCACCTGTCGACGCTGTTCCCGCCCGTGCGCGCAGCAGGGCACCTCGAGGTGCGCTACCTCGACGCACAGGCCGGCGACGGCTGGATCGCCGTGGCGGCCATCACCTGGGCGCTGACCGCCACCGCCCTCGCCCGCGACCTCGCCACGGCCGCCACCGAGCCGGTGGCAGGCCGGTGGGCCGACGCGGCGCGCTCTGGGCTCCGCGACCCGGCGCTGGCCCGGGCCGGACGCGAACTCGCCGGCATCGCACTGGACGCCCTCGCCGGCCAGCCGGCGCACGTCCGCGATCACGTCGTGGACTTCACCGAGCGATACACGCTGCGCGGGCGGTGCCCCGCCGACGATTGGGAAGCCGCATGCGACTGAAGGAAGACATCGCCAACGAGCTGATCCGCGCGCGCAAGCGCAGCGACGCGCTGACCCAGGCGGTCGACGACGACGACCTGACCCGGCAGCACTCGCCGCTGATGTCGCCGCTCGTCTGGGACTACGCGCACATCGGCAACCAGGAAGAGCTCTGGCTGGTGCGTGACGTCGGCGGCCGCGAGCCGATTCGTGCCGACATCGACAACCTCTACGACGCGTTTCAGCACCCGCGTCGCGACCGGCCCAGCCTGCCGCTGCTCGGCCCGGCCGAGGCGCGCTCGTACGTCGGCACGGTGCGCGACAAGGTGTTCGACGTCCTCGACCGCAGCGCTCTCGAGGGCCGTCGTCTCGTTGCCGAGGGTTTTGCCTTCGGCATGATCGTCCAGCACGAGCAGCAGCACGACGAAACCATGATGGCCACGCACCAGTTGCGGCAGGGCGGTCCGGCGCTTTCCGCCGAGCCTCCGAATCCGCCCCGTGATCGCGACCTCCCGCCCGAGGTGCTCGTCCCGGAAGGCACGTTCACCATGGGCACGGATGTCGAGCCGTGGGCGCTCGACAATGAACGGCCGGCGCGTCCCGTCCTTACGGCGGCGTACTGGATCGACACGGTGCCCGTCTCCAATGCGGAGTTCATTGCGTTTGTAGAGGGCGGGGGCTACGACGACCCGCGCTGGTGGACACCCGAGGGCTGGGCACATCGGGTTTCTGCGGCATTGGCCGCGCCGCTGTTCTGGCGGCGCGAGGGCGCGCAGTGGTGGCGGCGCCGTTTCGGGGTCGACGAGCCGGTGCCACTGCACGAACCGGTGCAGCACGTGTGCTGGTACGAGGCGGATGCGTACGCACGGTGGGCCGGCAAACGGTTGCCTACCGAAGCGGAGTGGGAGAAGGCGGCGCGCTGGGATCCGGCCACGGGGCGCTCACGCCGCTACCCGTGGGGCGACGACGATCCGGAACCCCGGCGCGCCAATCTTGGCGGCGCGTGTCTGCAGCCGGCGCCGGTCGGCTCGTACCCCGACGGCGCCTCGCCGCTCGGCGTGCGGCAGCTCATCGGCGACGTCTGGGAGTGGACGGCCAGCGACTTCGCGCGTCCCCCCGGCTTCGTCGCGTTCCCGTATCGCGAGTACTCCGAGGTGTTCTTCGGCGACGAGTACAAGGTGCTGCGCGGCGGGTCGTGGGCCGCCGACCGCTCCGCCGTTCGCGGCACGTTCCGCAACTGGGACTACCCGATCCGGCGGCAGATCTTCTCGGGATTCCGGTGCGCGCGGGATGCCGCCGATGTGTAGGCACATCGCGTATCTCGGCCCGCCCGTCCCACTCGCAGAGTTGCTGCTGGATCCACCGTTCGGCCTGCTGCGTCAGTCGTGGGAACCCCGACGGCAACGGCACGGGCGGCTCAACGCCGATGGGTTCGGCGTGGGTTGGTACGCCGGCGACGACCCGGTGCCGGCCCGCTACCGTCGCGACCGTCCTATGTGGACGGACGCCAACCTGCCGGATCTGGCGCGAGTGATCCGGTCCGGCGCGGTGCTCGCTGCCGTACGCTCCGGTACGGACGGTATGGGGCACGCAGAGGGCGCGGCGGCGCCGTTCCGCCAAGGGCGCTGGCTCTTCAGCCACAACGGTGCCCTGCCGGGGTGGCCGCAGTCGGCATCCACGCTCGCCGCGGCTCTGCCGCCGCAGCGACTGCTGCGCCTGGACGCGCCGAGCGACTCGGCGCTGCTATGGGCGCTGACCCACAGCTGGTTGGAAGCCGGGATGCCGTTGCCTGACGCGCTACGCAGCACCGTCGCCGCAGCGCCCCCCGACGCCCGGCTGAACTTGCTCGTCCTCGACGGCGAAACCATCGCGGCCACCACCTGGGGCGACACGCTGTACTGGCGCGCCGACCGGCGCGGCGTCCTCGTGGCGTCCGAACCGTCCGACGACGGGCCGGGATGGCACGACGTCCCCGACCGAAGCCTGCTCACCGGCACGCCCGACGGCGTGCACGTCGCCCCCCTGGAGATCACGTGAGCCTGACGCTCGAGACTCATCTCCCGCCGGACTTCCTCAGCGCGGCGCTTCGCGCGGACGTGCTCCGCGGACTCACCGCGAGCCCGAAGTCGCTGCCGCCCAAGTGGTTCTACGACGAGCGGGGCAGCGAGCTGTTCGAACAGATCACCCGGCTGCCCGAGTACTACCCGACCCGGGCCGAGCGGTCCATCCTCGTCGAACGGGCAGCGGAGATCGGCTCGGTCTCCCGGGCGACGTCGCTCGTCGAGTTGGGCGCCGGGTCCGCGGAAAAGACCCGGCTGTTGCTCGACACACAGGCGTTCACCCGCTACGTACCGGTCGACGTGTCGGAGTCCGCACTGCGCCAGGCCGCGGCCGGCCTGCTCGCGGACTATCCCGGGCTGGCCGTCCATGCTGTCGTCGCCGACTTCCAGCAGCACCTCGACCGGCTGCCACAGGACGGGAGGCACCTGGTCGCGTTCCTCGGCGGAACCATCGGCAACCTCGTGCCGAACGAGCGCGCCGTATTCCTGCGCTCGCTCCGGGCGGTGCTGCAGCCGGGTGAGGCGCTGATACTCGGCACCGACCTCGTCAAGAGCCCCGATGTGCTGGTCCCGGCTTACGACGACGCGGCAGGCGTCACCGCCGAGTTCAACAAGAACGTGCTTTACGTCATCGACCGCGAGCTGAAGGCCGACTTCGACCCCGACGCGTTCGCGCACATCGCCGTGTGGAACGCCGAGGCCGAGTGGATCGAGATGCGGCTGCGCTCGCTGCGCGAGCAGCGGGTTCGTGTCGAGCTGCTCGAACTGGAGGTGCACTTCGCACGCGGCGAACAGATGCGCACCGAGGTCTCCGCGAAGTTCCGTCGCGAGGGTGTGGCCGCAGAACTGGCCGCCGCCGGGTTCGAGCTCAGCAGGTGGTGGACCGACCGCGACGGCCTGTTCGGTCTGTCCGTCTCGATCGCACGATAGGCCGGCGATACGCCTAGGGCCGGGTCAACGCGCGAGAGATGCCGCGGGCTGCCGTGACAACCGCGGGGACGTAGCGGCGCGGGTCGTGGCTTTCCGGCACGACCACCGACACGGCAGCAACGACCTGCCCGCCGCCCCACACTGGTGCCGCGACGGATGTCGAGATCAGCTCGATCTGGCCGCGGGTGATCGCCACCCCGGTACGGCGGACCTCCGCCAGCTCGCGGCGAAGCCGCCGCGGGTCGGTGAGCGTCCGCTCGGTGTAGCGGACGAGTGGCCCGGCGAGCACGCGTTCGCGCTGCTCGTCCGGCGCGTGAGCGAGCAGTACGCGGCCGACACCCGTCGCATGCAGCGGCAGCCGGCCGCCGACGCGTGTCACGACATGCACGGCATCCCGGCCGGAGATTCGCTCGATGTACACGGCGTCCGTACCGTCCAGTACCGCGAGCTGGACGTTCTGGTGCGTCGCCTCGTACAGGTCGCCCAGGATGGGCAGCGCCGCCTCACGCAGGCCTACGCTGCGCGGCGCCAGGCTCGCCACCTCCCATAGCCGCAGCCCGATCCGGTATGCGCCGGTGTCGTCGCGTTCGAGGGCGCCCCAGCGGGCGAGCTCGCCGACGAGCCGGTGCGTGGTGGTGAGCGGCAGCCCGGTCCGCCGGCTCAACTGCGCAAGCCGCAGCCGCGGATGCTCGGCGCTGAACACTTCCAGGACGGCGAGCGCCCTGCCGGTTACCGTGTTGCCTTCCACTGAGCGGAAGTGTAGGCGCAGCCCGCGAGCGGGACGGCGCAGGCTTGCCGCATGCGCACCCAGGTCGGCATCCTCGGTGCCGGGCCGGCCGGCCTGCTGCTGTCGCAACTGCTGCACCTTTCGGGCGTCGACTCCACGGTGCTGGAGTGCCGCGACCGCGAGTACGTCGAGCACCGGGTGCGCGCCGGCGTGCTCGAACACGGCTCCGCCGAGACGTTGCGCGAGGCCGGCGTCGGCAAGCGCCTTGACGCCGAGGGCATGCGGCACGAGGGAATCGAGCTGCGCTTCCGACAGCGCGGGCACCGCGTCGACTTCGCCGATCTGGTCGGGCGCACGATCACCGTGTACGGGCAGCAGGAGATCGTCAAGGACCTGATCGCGGCCCGCCTGGATGCCGGGGGCGACGTCCGCTTCGAGATCGCCGACATCGCGCTTTCGGGACTCGACCGCGAGCGGCCCCGGATCACCTTCGCCGGTGGTGCGCTGGACTGCGACTTCGTGGTGGGCGCCGATGGTTCTCACGGCGTGAGCCGGGGGTACGTCGCGGGCCTGACGACGTACGAGCGCGACTATCCCTATGCGTGGCTTGGCATCCTGGCGCAGGTGCCGCCGTCGGCGCATGAGCTGATCTACGCCAGGCACGCTCGCGGCTTCGCGCTGCACTCGATGCGCAGTCCGAGCATCACCCGCCTCTACCTGCAGGTCGCTCCGGACGAACAGCTCGACGCGTGGCCGGACGAGCGCATCTGGTCCGAGCTGTCCACGCGGTTCTCCGACGACGCCGGCTTCTCACTCAGCGAAGGACCCGTGCTGGACAAAGGGATCACGCCGATGCGCAGCTTCGTCGCCACGCCGATGCAGCACGGGCGGCTGTTCCTCGCCGGCGATGCGGCCCACATCGTCCCACCGACCGGCGCGAAGGGCATGAACCTCGCGATCGCCGACGTCCGGGTGCTGGCGCGCGCCATCGCCGGCTACTACGCCGATGGCCGCAGCGACCTGCTCGAAATGTACACAGAAACGGTGTCGAACCGGGTCTGGCGGTACACGCAGTTCTCGTGGTGGATGACGTCGATGCTGCACGTCGACCCGCATGGCGACCCGTTCGACGAGCAGCTTGCCGACGCGGCGTTGCAGTACGTCGCGTCGTCACGGCCCATGGCCACTGCACTCGCCGAGAACTACACCGGCCTGCCGTACGCCGAGGGATGGAGCTACCGATGACCTACCGCGCCGACCCACCGGGTACGCATCCGCCCTACGACTACCCCGACTACGGAAGCACGAAGCTTCGGCACCCGACGCGTCCGCTTTCCGTATTGTCGCAGCGGCTCACGGAGCTGACCGGACCGGTGTTCGGCGCGGAACGGGTACGTGCGGGCGATGACGACCTCACCAACGGCGGCGCGGCGATCGGGCAGCGGATCGTCGTTTCCGGACGGCTGCTCGACGGCGACGGGCACCCGGTGACGAACAGCCTGATCGAGGTGTGGCAGGCCAACGCCGCGGGGCGGTACGCACACGCCGTCGACCGCTGGCCGGCCCCGCTCGACCCGAACTTCACGGGCGCCGGCCGGGTGGCCACCGACGCCGAGGGACGCTATCGCTTCACCACGATCCGCCCCGGCGCCTACCCGTGGCGCAACCACGACAACGCCTGGCGCCCGGCGCACATCCACTTCTCGGTGTTCGGGCAGGCGTTTACCCAGCGCCTCGTCACCCAGATGTATTTTCCCGACGATCCGCTCTTCTTCCAGGACCCCATCTTCAACTCGGTACCCGACCCGCACGCCCGTGCCCGGCTCATCAGTGCCTACGACCATGACGCCTCGACCGACCACTGGGCACTCGGATTCCGGTTCGACATCGTGCTGCGGGGGCGCGAGCAGACCCCGTTCGAGGCGCCGCGATGAGCACGCCTTCGCAGACGGTCGGACCGTTCCATTCCATCGTGCTGCCGTGGCCGGACGGCCCCGCGGCGGTACCTGAAGGCACTCGCGGCGCGCTACTGATCACCGGGCAACTCACCGACGGTGCGGGGGAACCGATTCCCGACGGGCTGGTCGAGACGTGGCAGTCGGCACCGGACCTCTTCGGGCGCTGCGCCACCGATACCAACGGCACGTTCTGGTTCCGCACCGTCAAGCCGGCGCCCCTACTTGCGCCGGACGGCACCGTCGAGGCGCCGCACATCGACGTGTCGGTGTTCGCACGGGGCCTGCTGCAGCGGCTGGTAACCCGCATCTACTTCCCGGACGAGACCGCGGCCAACGCCGCCGACCCGATGCTGACGTCACTTTCCGGCGCCGATAGGGCGTTGCTGACAGCGGTGCTCGAGCCGGACGGCACGCTGCGCTTCGACATCCGGTTGCAGGGCGACCGCGAGACGCCATTCTTCGCCGTATGAGTGAGCTCTGGGATCCGATCTTCGGCGCCGACCGAGTGGCCGCCGAGGTGGACGACGCTGCCTGGGTGCGGGCCATGCTCGGCGCGGAGGCGGCGCTCGCTCGCGCGGCCGCATCGGCCGGCGTGGTCGACGCGACTGCCGCCGAGGCGGTGGCAAACGCCTGCACCGATGCCGACTGGCTGCCGGTCGACTCGCTCGGTGTGGAGGCCGCGGCCGGCGGCAATCCGGTCATCCCGCTGGTGCGGCGGCTGCGTACCCGGGTCGGCCCACCGGGCGAGGATGCCGTGCACGTGGGCGCCACCAGCCAGGACATTCTCGACACGGCCGCGATGCTCGTTGCTCGGCGAGCGGTGTGTGTGATCGCCGACGACCTCGCAGCTGCAGCGGACGCCGCCGCCCGCCTGGCCCACGAGCACCGGGATACCCCGATGGCTGGGCGCACCCTGCTTCAGCACGCGTCGCCGACGACGTTCGGTGCAGTGGCCGCAGTCTGGGGCACCGGGCTCGACCGGGCCGTGGGGCGGCTGCGTGCGGTCGAGTTCGCCGCGCAGCTCGGTGGTGCCGCGGGGACGCTCGCCGCGCTGCACCCGCACGGGCCGGCAGTCCGCCGGGCGTTCGCCCGCGAGCTCGACCTCACCGACCCGGACGCGGTCTGGCACACCGACCGAACCCGCGTCGCCGAATTGGCCGGCGCCCTGGCCACCGCCGCGGGAGTGGCCGGCAAGGTCGCCACGGACGTCGTACTGCTCGCTCAAACCGAGGTCGGCGAGGTACACGAGGCGGTGCCGGGCGGCTCGTCGTCCCTGCCGCACAAGCAGAATCCCATCGCGGCGGTCACCGCACGGGCGGCTGCTGCCCAGGCGCCCGGGCTCGCGGCTACGGTGTACACCGCCATGTCCGGCGAACAGCAGCGGGCGGCCGGCGCGTGGCATGCCGAGTGGCCCGCGCTCACGGCGCTGCTCCGCTGGACTGGTGGCGCCGCGACGCGACTGCGCCAGTGCCTGGACGGGCTGGAGGTGGACGTCGAGGCGATGCATCAGAACATGAGGCGGACGTCCGCGCTGTTGCTCGCCGATCGCATCGCGGCACACCTGGCGCCGACGATGGGGCGAGCCGCGGCGCACCAGACGGTCAGCGAGGCTGCACGCAGGGGGAATCTCGATGCGCTGGACATTGACCGCGGCGTGTTCGATCCGGTGACCTACCTCGGCCACGCCGGCGACCTCGTCGACGCCTATCTGCGCGGGCGGAAGCAATGAGACCGCCCGTAGTGCTGCTCAACGCCATCGGCACGACCACCGCCGTCTGGGACGGCCTGGTCGGGCCGCTGGCCGAGCGGCTGCGCGTGATCCCCATCGACACTCGCGGCCACGGCGGTGCGCCCCCCGTGCCCGGGCCCTGCACGATCGCAGACCTCGGCCGCGACGTGCTGGCTCACCTTGACGAGCACGGCGTCGGCCGCGCCCACGTCGCGGGCCTGTCGCTCGGCGGGATGGTGGCGATGTGGCTGGCCGCCCACCGTCCCGAGCGGGTGGGCCGGCTGGCGTTGCTGTCGACGTCAGCGCACCTTCCCGCGCCGGGCTGGCACGAGCGCGCCGCCGCCGTCCGCAGCGGCGGGATGGCGGCAATCGCAGGACCGGTCGTAGCCCGCTGGATCACGCCGGAAATCGCCGCACGCGACCCGGATCTGGTCGTCCGGCTGACAGCCATGCTGCAGAGCACGGACCCGGAGAGCTACGCCCGCTGTTGTGATGCCATCGCCGCGATGGACCTGCGCGCCGACCTTTCCCGGATAGGCGCCCCAACCCTCGTGATCGCCGGCGCGCAGGACGAGGCCATTCCCGTCGCGCACGCCGACGCGATCGCCGACGGCATCGCCATGGCGCGTCTTTGCGTGCTGCCCGGCGCCGCGCACATCCCGACCGTCGAGCAGGCGGGACCGATCGCGGTCCGGCTGCTCGAGCACTTCACCGGGGGCGAGGCCACGCGGCGGGCCGTCCTTGGCGACGCGCACGTCGACCGGGCTGCCGCCCACACGAGCGAGTTCACCGCGCCGTTCCAGGACTTCCTGAGCCGCTATGCCTGGGGCGAGGTGTGGACGCGCCCCGGCCTGCCACGCCGTGAGCGGTCGCTGATCACCCTCGCCGTGCTCACTGCGCTGGGCGCCGAACACGAACTGGCGATGCACGTACGCGGAGCATTGCGCAACGGGGCGAGCCCCGAGGAGATTCGCGAAGTACTGCTACACACCGCCGTCTACGCCGGCTTGCCGCGCGCCAACCGGGCGTTCGCCATCGCCGACGATGTACTCCATCACGATGGGAGCAGGTAATGACCCTTCTCGACGAAGCGCGCTGGCGCGGCACTATCTATCTCGACGGTGAGTGGACGGCTGCGTCGGGGGGCGAATACCCGGTGATCGAACCGGCTACCGGCGCCATGCTCAGCAGCCTCGGCAGGCCCACGACCGCGGACGTGGACCGCGCCGTACAGGGCGCGGCCGCGGCACAGCCCGGCTGGGCGGCCACGCCGTACCCGCAACGTGCGGCCGTGCTGCGCAAGGCCGGTGAGCTGTGGTCGCAGTACGCAGACGAGATCAAGTGGTGGAACGTCCGCGAGGTCGGCGCCATCCCCGGCATCGCCGACTTCTCGCTGCATGTCGCGGAGCAGGAGTGCTTCGAGGCGTCGGCCCTGCCCAGCCGCCCCTACGGCGACCTACTGCCGAGCGAGGAGCCGCGGCTGTCCATGGCACGCCGCGTACCGGCGGGTGTCGTCGGAGTGATCTCGCCGTTCAACGTGCCGATCATCCTGGGCATCCGCTCGGTTGCTCCGGCACTGGCGCTGGGCAACGCGGTGATCCTCAAACCGGACCCGCGCACCGGCGTCACCGGCGGTGTGGTGATCGCCCGCATTCTCGAGGAGGCCGGGCTGCCACCCGGCTTGCTGCAGATGCTGCCCGGCGATCCTGCAGTCGGTGAAGCCGTGATCACCCACCCACACGTGCGCGTGGTCTCCTTTACCGGGTCGACGACGGCGGGTCGCCGGGTAGCCGAACTGGCCGGTCGGCATCTCAAGCGCGTGCACCTCGAGCTGGGCGGCAACTCTGCGATGCTCGTCCTGGACGATGCCGACGTCGCCCAGGCCGCGACGCTGGCTGCCTTCGGGTCGTTCTTCCACCAGGGCCAGATCTGCATGACGGCCGGCCGGCACATCGTCCACGAGCGGCACTATGACGACTTCGTCGAGGCGCTGTCGGCAAAGGCAGCCAGGCTGCCGGTCGGCAACCCGGCAACCGACGAGGTCGCCCTCGGTCCGATCATCGATGAGCGGCAGCGCGACAAGATACACAGCATGGTCACCGCCAGCCGCGACGCCGGCGCGAAGGTCGCCGCCGGCGGCGAGTACGACGGGCTGTTCTACCGGCCGACGGTCCTCGCCGAGGTACCGCCGGAATCACCTGCCTGGACGGAGGAGATCTTCGGGCCGGTCGCACCGGTGGTTCGCGTGTCGTCGGTCGAGGAGGCGGCACAGTTGGCCGCAGGCTCCGACTACGGCCTGGCGCTCAGCATCGTGACGCGCGATGTGATGCGCGGGCTCGCAGTCGCCGACCGCATTCCCTCCGGGATCGTCCATATCAACGACCAGACGGTGAGCGACGAGGCCAATGTGCCGTTCGGAGGCGTCGGCATGTCCGGCACCGGTGTCCGCTTCGGCGGCCCAGCGGCGAACATCGAGGCGTTCACCGAGACGCGCTGGGTGACCGTGCGAAGCGAGCCGCCCCCGTACCCGTTCTAGCCGGTCTCAAGTTGGAGGTACCTCAGCCCGCGGACATCGAGCCAGGCACGTCCGGGAGCGCTGACCAAGCGGAGCAGGACACCGTCGCAGCCGGTGCACCGCGCCACGAGCCCTGGCGCCTGGTTGTACAGCCTTGCTGTACCTAGTGGTGCGGTCTGCCCGCAGGCGGCGCACTGGCCCGTTGCGGCCGTGACGTCCACCGCGAAGATCGTGCGCAGGTCGCCGGCGGCGGCGTTTCCGTCGAGGTGGGTCATCACGGTCCTCCGAATCGCTCCGTGCGGACGCGCCGGGCGTCGTGCCCGGCTGCGACGAGCAGGTCTGCAATGGTTTCGACGAACGGTGTCGGGCCGCAGACGTAGCACGTGGGGTGTACCTCCGGCGCAAACGTGACCGTCGCCAGCAGCGCTGCGTCCACCCGTGCCGGTGCCCGCGGCCAACCGTCGGGCACGGCCCGCGTGTAGGCGTAGCTGAGCTGCAGGCCGTCGGCCGCACAGCGCTGGAGCTCGTCGCGGTAGATCACCGACTCGGGGCGCCGCGTCGAGTACAGCAGCCGGAACGGCGCGGCGCTCGCCGCCGCATCGCGGGCGCGCAGCATCGCCATGAGCGGCACGACGCCGGAGCCGCCGGCCACGAGCTGCACCGGCTCGGTTTGCGCCGCGCGCCAGGTGAACCAGCCGCCGACCGGGCCACGCACCTCGAGCGGGTCGCCGACCCCTACGACGCGCGACAGATACGGCGACACCTCACCGTCCGTCACCGGCTCGACGGTCACCTCGATCCGCTCGCCCGCAGCGACCGACGCGATCGAGTACGAGCGCACTGCGGTGTAGCCGTCGGGAGCGGTGAGCCGGATGTCGACGTGCTGGCCGGCGACGTGCCCGGGCCAGCCCGCTACGTCGAGCGTCAGCGTCCGCGCCGTCGCGGTCTCGTCGCGCACCGCCGCAACGGTCCCCACCCGCCAGGTCAGTCGCCCCAGTACCGCTGCTCGCGCCATGGATCTCCGTAGTTGTGGTAGCCGAGGCTCTCCCAGAATCCCGGCTGGTCCTCATTGGCGAGCGTGATGCCACGGACCCACTTGGCGCTCTTCCACAGGTACAGATGCGGCACGAGCAGCCGGGCCGGACCGCCGTGTTCCGGTGCGAGCTCATCGGCGTCGTAGCGGAACGCGATCCACGCCTGCCCCTCGAGCAGATCCTCCACCGGCAGGTTCGTGGTGTAGCCGCCGTAGGAGTGCACCAGGGCGTAGTCCGCCGCCGTCTCGACGCTACCGAAGAGGTCGTCCAGCGAGACACCCTCCCAGGACGTACCGAGCTTGGACCAGCGCGTGACGCAGTGCAGGTCGACCGTGATCTGCTGGACCGGCAAGGCGGAAAACCCCGGCCAGTCCCAGCGCTTCACCTCGCCGGTTTCGGTGGTGATCGTGAACTCCCAGTCGTCGAGCCGGATCTTCGGTGTCGGTCCGGCGGACAGCACGGGGAAGTCGCGCGTTAGATACTGGCCCGGCGGCAGATCGGCGCTACTCGCCCGATCGCGGCCCCGGAAGCCCGGCGTAACGATTCCCATGGTGGCCTCCCCTGACGCTAGCCGATGGGTGGCGCCCACTTCGGGCGCGGAATGAGGTCGAACGGGTGCCCGGCCGGGTCGGCGTAGACATGGTCGCCACCGGCAAGCCGCCGCGCACCGAGGGCGAGCACCTTCGGCTCGGCGGCGTCGACATCGTCGACCATGACGTCGAAGTGCATCTGCTGTGGGTGATCCGGGTCCGGCCACTGCGGCGGCTGGTGGTCGGGCGCCAGCTGGAATGCCACCCCCGAAGTCGTGTCGTCACGCGACACCACGACAAAGTCGGGGGACCGATACGTGACCGGCAGACCGAGCAGCTCAGAGTAGAACGCCGCGAGCGCCGCAGGATCGCGGCAGTCGACGATGACGTGGTGCAGGCGCCCGATCATGCGCTCACCATCGGCCCAGACGCACCGACAGAGCCGCCAGCGCCGCGGCTCCGGCCGTTGACGTGCGAAGTACCGGCTCGCCCAGCCGCACGGGGTTGGCACCGGCAGCCGTGAACGCCGCCAGCTCGTCGTCGGTGATGCCGCCTTCCGGGCCCACGACGAGGATGATGTCACAGCCGACCGGCAACACGGCGCCGGTCAGCGCAAGTACGGCGCCCTCGTGCAGGACGAGCGCTCCCTTCGCCCGCGCTGCGACTTCAGAAGTGCTCGCCGGCTGGGCCACGACCGGCACCCAGGGACGCCGGCTCTGCTTCGCCGCCTCTGTTGCGACTCGTTGCCACCTCGCCAGCGCCTTCGCGGTCCGTTCCGCTGACCAATGCACCACCGAACGTGCTGCCGACCACGGCACGATCTCGTCCGCGCCGAGCTCGGTCAGAAGCTCGACCGCGAGCTCTGCCCGGTCGCCCTTCGGCAACGCCTGGACGACGACCACGCGCGGATGGGGTGCCGGAACGACCCACCGCCTTCCGACGCGCGCGGTCAGCCGGTCCGCGCCGACCGACTCGGCGACGCAGCTGGCCAGCGTGCCGCGGCCGTCACCGACCAGCACCGTCTCGCCGTGCCGGATGCGCTTGACGCGAGCGGCGTGGCGTCCCTCGTCGCCTTCCAGGACGATCACGTCGCCGCGCGGCAGCGGATCGAGAAGGAACAGCGCCGGCGTGCTCACCGGCCGCCGAAGGCGTCCCGCATCTTGCCGAACAGGCCGGTGCGTGTCGTTGTGACGGACACCTCTTCGTTGCGCAGCGCGGCGAATTCACGCAGCAGCTTCTCCTGCGATTCGTCCAGCCGGGTCGGCGTAGCCACCTCGACGTGGACGTGCAGGTCACCACGGGAACTGCTGCGCAGCCGCGGCACGCCCTTGCCGCGCAGGGTCAGCACCGCGCCGCTCTGGGTTCCGGGACGAATCTCGAGCTTGTCCTCGCCGTCGAGCGTGGGAAGGGCCAGGTTGGTGCCGAGTGCCGCAGCGGTCATCGGGAGCGAGATGCGGCAGTGCAGATCGGCGCCCTCTCGCGTGAACATGTCGTGCGGCTGCTCGCTCACCTCGATGTACAGGTCCCCTGCCGGGCCGCCTCCTGGACCGACCTCGCCCTGCCCGGACAGGCGGATCCGCATCCCGTCCTCGATACCGGCGGGAACCTCGACAGCGATGGTGCGCCGGGCCCGGACCCGTCCCTCGGTGCCGCATGTCGGGCACGGCGACGGGATCTGCTCGCCGGTGCCGCCGCAGGCATGGCAGGTCCGGGTCGTCATTACCTGGCCGAGGAACGACCGCTGCACGGACTGAATCTCGCCGACGCCGCCGCACACCGCGCAGGTGCGTGGCGAGGTGCCGGGTGCGCAGCCGCTGCCGTGGCAGGTCTGGCAGACCACGGCCGTCTCCACGCTGATGTCCCGGCGCACGCCGAACGCCGTTTCGTCCAGCGTGAGTTCAAGACGGAGCAAGGCGTCGCCACCCGGGCGCACCCGGCTGCGCGGCCCCCGCCCACTGGATGCCCCGCCGCCGAAGAACGCCTCGAAGACATCGCCGAAGCCGCCAAATCCGGCGAACGGGTTGCTCGCGGTGCCCTGGCCGCCACCCGGCGCAAGCGGGTCGCCGCCGAGATCGACGATGCGGCGCTTATCCGGGTCGGACAGCACCTCGTACGCGGCGGTGACCTCCTTGAACCGATCCTGCGCGACCGGGTCGGGGTTCACGTCAGGGTGCAGCTCGCGAGCCAGCTTGCGGTAGGCACGCTTGATTTCCTCACCCGTGGCGTCCCGGCGTACGCCGAGCAGCGCGTAATAGTCGCGGACGGTTTCGGCCACGTGCGAGTCCCTCAGTCTTCAGGCGTCTGGCAAACAGTGTCTTTGACTGCCAAGTGTACGGACGCCGCTGTCATTCCCGGCCGGCTCGGCGCCGAGGTCACCCCTCGGCGATCAGGTCGCCCACGTACCGGGCCACAGCGGCGACCCGCGCCATCGTGTGCGCGTAGTCCATGCGCCGCGGGCCGAGCACTCCGACGGCGCCCAGCCGCGCTCCCGCGACACCGTATCCACTCGTGACGACCGACGTGGCCTGCAAGCCCTCGTGCGGGTTCTCGTTGCCGATCCGGACCATCACCTGGCTGGAGCTCACCGACTGATCCAGCAGCCGGAGCAGCACCACCTGCTCCTCGAGGGCCTCGAGCACCGGGCGTATCGCCGGGAAGTCGAGGGCGTGCTGGGTCAGGTTTGCCGTACCGCCGAGCACGATCCGGTCGCTATGGCTCTCGACCAGCGTTTCGAGGAGCACGGACGTGAGCGTGGTGAGCAGACCACGCAACTCGGCCGCCACCGAAGCCGGCAGGTCGCTGACGATCTGCGGCGTCTCGGCGAGCAGTCGATCGCGCAGCCGGGCGTTCAGGGTGGTCCGCAGCCGCGCTACCGCCTCCTCGTCGACCGACGCCGGCAGTTCGACCACCCGCTGCTCGACGCGACCGGTGTCGGTGATGAGCACCAGCATCAGCCGCGCGGGGTTGAGGGCGACGAGTTCGAGGTGGCGCACGCGGCTGCGCGACAGCGACGGGTACTGCACCACCGCGACGTTGCGGGTCAGCTGGGCAAGGGTGCGCACCGCCCTGTGTAACACGTCGTCGAGGTCCACGGCGTTGTCGAGGAACGTCTCGATGGCGCGGCGCTCGGCGGCGGACAGCGGCTTGACCGACGTCAGCCGGTCGACGAACACGCGGTAGCCGGCGTCGGTGGGGATGCGGCCCGCGCTGGTGTGCGGCTGGGCGATCAGCCCCTCCTCCTCGAGCGCAGCCATGTCGTTGCGGATCGTGGCCGGCGAGACACCGAGGTGGTGCCGATCGGCGAGTGCCTTGCTGCCTACGGGCTCGCTGGTGGCGATGAAATCCTCGACGATTGCCCGCAACACCTCGAGCTTGCGTTCGTCGACGTTCACTACCCGCACTCCGTTCGTCCTGTACAGCTTACGGTTTCCGCGCGGCCTCCTCGCGCCCCGCGATACGCTGCCACGCGGACAACTGGCGTGACGGGACCTCTGGGCGGGAGCAGTGATCTTCAAGGCGGTGCGCAGCGGACGCCCGTATCCGGATCACGGCCTGTCCGCGCGCGACTGGGCCAACGTGCCCCCGCGATCCGTCAGGCTCGACCAGCTCATCACTACCAAACGCGAGCTCGCCCTCGACAAGCTACTGGACGAAGATTCCACGTTCTTCGGCGACCTGTTCCCGCACGCGGTGCAGTGGCGCGGCGACATCTACCTCGAAGACGGCCTGCACCGGGCCCTGCGTGCCGCACTCCATCAACGCACCGCACTGCACGTGCGGGTCCTGGATCTCGACCAGCACGGCTAGCCCAATAGGTCGCGTACCACGGCGTCGGCGAGCAGCCGACCGCGGAGGGTCAGCACTACCCGCCCGGCGTGGAACGCGTCCTGGTCGGCGAGCCCCCAGCCGACGAGCTGCGGGACCTTGACGTGCGCGCTCTTCGGAATGTCGAGCATCGAGAGGCCCTCACGTAGCCGGACGCCGAGCATGATGCGCTCCGTCAGCCGCGCCTTGCCGCCCAGCACTTCCCGTCCCGCCGCCGGGCTGCGCCCGGCTTCCAGCAGCGTCGAGTAGCGCACCGGATGCTTGACGTTCCACCACCGCACTCCCCCGACGTGGCTGTGTGCGCCAGGCCCTGCGCCCCACCAGTTGGCATCACGCCAGTACAGCTCATTGTGTCGGCACCGGCCGGCAGGCGTTTTGGCCCAGTTGGACACCTCATACCACTCGAACCCGGCGCGGCGCAGCACGTCATCGGCCTGCGCGTACCGGTCGGCGAGCACGTCGTCATCAGGCGCCGGCAGCACGCCCTGGGCGACTTGCCGAGCGAGTGCCGTGCCCCGCTCGACGACCAGCGCGTACGCACTGATGTGGTCCGGGGCGGCCCCGATCGCCGCGTCCAGCGACGCCTGCCAGTCGGCCTCGGTCTCGTACGGTGCGCCGTAGATGAGGTCCAGGTTGACGTGCTCGAAACCGGCGGCGCGGGCCTGTTCCACGACCTGTTCCGGTCGGCCCGGCTGGTGCTGCCGATCGAGCACCTCCAAGACGCGGGGTACCGCCGACTGCATCCCGATCGACACCCGGGTGAACCCGGCCGCGCGCAGCCTCGCGAGGTAGGCCGGCGTCACCGACTCGGGGTTCGCCTCGGTGGTCACCTCGGCGTCGGGCGCGATACCGAACAGATCACCGATCTCCCTGACGATCAGTTCCAGGTGCTCGGCCGGCAACACTGTCGGCGTCCCGCCGCCGAAGAAGATCGTCGACACCTCCGGCGCCCGGTTGGCCAGCACCTGCTGGGCCAGCCGCAGCTCCATCAGCACCGTGTCGGCGTAGCTGCCCCGGCTGACGCTCGGCCCGAGCTCCACGGCGGTGTAGGTGTTGAAGTCGCAGTAGCCGCAGCGTGCCTCGCAGAACGGTACGTGCACGTACATCCCGAACGGCAGGTCGCGCAGTTCGTCCAGCGCCGCACGCGGCAGGCGGCCGTCACGCGGCGGCGTCTGCCCGGCAGGCAACGTCGAAGGCACCCGTCCAGTGTTAAACAAAGGCCCGCGCTGCCGGAGCAGCGACCCGCGCGGACCGGTCCGTCCGGCGCGGTTTCACCGTTCGACACCCGGGTATTCGACGGAGACCGGCCGGTCGGTCTCCGCGGTCTCCTCTGCCACGGTGTGCAGCGCGGCGCGGATGGCGCGCTCGTCATCGGCAGGCAACCGCGACTGGTCCGGCCAATGCAGCACGACCGGCCCGGGCGGCAGCCAGGACAGGTCGCGCAGCACGTCGATCAACCCGTCCAGGTTCGGCGCCGCCCACTGCGGGGCCTGCACGGCGGCGTAGACGGCGCCGATGGCGTCGCGCTTCGTCGCAGCTGGGGCGACATACCGGTCCATTACGGTTCATCCGTCGGATGTGTCGCTCCGGCACCGCCCCCAAGGGGCGGATGCCTCGCGCCACTCCGCGCCTTCGGCGCGGGCCGCGTCGCGGCCGACGGGCTCGCAGCGCTTGCGCTCATCGCGCCACATCCACCTGGTGGAACGTCTCGTAGTGGTCCGGCGTGTAGTAGAACTCCCGGTTTGCGCCGCCGGTGATTATGCGCCGGGCACCGCGATCGGATGAACCGGGCGTGGGCACCGTGTACTCGTGGTAGTAGCCATACGGTTCGACGGGCAGCCGGTGCTCGGCATTGTTGAAGGTCTCCCCGTCCTGCCGATACGGGAACGGACCGCCCTGCTCGATCAGCCGCACCGTCTGTGCCGCCTGGGGTGGCAGAGACGACATGGCAACGGTGCCGCGCTGCAGCCCGCCGTGGTGCCCGCCGCTTGCGGCGTGGACCAGGTAGCCGACCACCAGCACCGCCAGCAGTGCGATCAGCGCGAGCTGCGGCCAGCGCAGCCGACGCAGCCGGCGCATACGGGAGCGCACCTTGAAGACTCTAGTTAGATGCACGTATGAGCTCTCTGACCGCAGAGACGATCACCATTGCGGGAGACGGCGGCGACGAGATCGAGGCATACCTGGCCCGGCCACACGGGCCGACGCGGTGCGGCGGGATGGTCGTCATTCACCACATACCCGGATATGACCGAGCCACCAAGGAGATGGTGCGGCGCTTCGCCGAACTCGGTTACAACGCCGTGTGTCCGAATCTGTTCCACCGCGAGGCGCCGGGCGCCGATCCCGACGATGCGGCCGCGGCTGCTCGCGCCAAGGGCGGTGTGCCGGACGACCGGCTCGTCGGCGACGTGGCCGGCGCGGCCGCGTACCTGCGCGGCCTCGACACGTCCAACGGCAAGATCGGCGTGATCGGCCATTGCTCGGGTGGGCGCCAGGCGGTGCTGGCCGCCTGCAGCCTGCCGCTCGACGCCGCCATCGACTGCTACGGCGCGTACGTCGTCCGTGACTCGCCCGACGATGCGAGAACCAGCCTCGAAGCCAAGCTCTCGAACCTGGGCTGCCCGCTGCTCGGCCTGTTCGGCAAGGACGATCAGCGCCCGTCCCCCGCGGAGGTGGCCGAGCTGGCCGCCCTGCTGCGCCAGAACGGCAAGGAGCTCGAGTTCCACACCTACGACGGCGCCGGCCACGCGTTTTTCGCCGTCGACCGCCCCTCCTACCGCGTCGAAGCAGCCACCGACGGCTGGGACAAGATCGCCGGCTTCCTCGCCCGTCACCTCTCGTAGGAACCATCATGTGCACTTACCTCACCGAGACGATCAACATCGCCGGCAGCGGCAAGGGACCCGCGGGCTGGTTCCGGGTCACCGACGCCACCGTGTACTTCGACCACCCCGTACACGCGCTCGCCGAGCACACGCTCAACATCGACTTCGCGAACCCGTCGCGAGGTCCGCGCGCGCGTGTCGCAGTGGAGCTCACCGCCGAGTCGGCGCGCGCGCTCGTGCAGGCGATCGAGGCGACGCTCGCGTCCGCACCGGAGGACCTGACCCGCGAGCGGCTCGCCTAGGGTCGCCATCATGCGTGCTGCCTATGCCTCGGCGCCCCATCCGGACGATCCGCTGGCCGGACTCGTGATCGGCGAGCGCCCCGACGCGCGGCCGGCGCCCGGCTGGACGACGGTCGCGGTCAAGGCCGCGAGCCTGAACCACCATGACCTGTGGACACTGCGCGGGGTCGGCATCCGTCCCGAGCAGTTCCCGATGGTTCTGGGCTGCGACGCGGCGGGCGTCGACACCACGTCGGGCGAGGAGGTCGTCGTGCACGCGGTAATCGCGAGCGACGGCTGGGACGGCGACGAGACGCTCGACCCCGGGCGCACGCTGCTGTCCGAGAAACACCAGGGCACGCTCGGCGAGCAGGTGATCGTTCCCGCCCGCAACGTGGTGCCCAAGCCTGCCGAGCTGTCCTGGGCCGAGGCGGCATGCCTGCCGACCGCCTGGCTGACCGCGTACCGCATGTTGTTCGTCAAAGCCGGGCTGCGACCTGGGCAGACGGTGCTCGTGCAGGGCGCGTCCGGCGGCGTCGCCACCGCCGCGATCATGATGGCGCGCGGCGCGGGCCTGCGGGTATGGGCGACGGCACGCACCGAGGCGAAGCAGAAGGCGGCGCTCGACCTGGGCGCGCACGAGGCGTTCGCATCCGGAGCGCGGCTGCCCGAGCGGGTCGACATCGTCCTCGAGTCCGTCGGCGCAGCCACCTGGGGACATTCCGTGAGATCGGTCAAGCCGGGCGGACGCATCGTGATCTGCGGCGCGACGTCCGGTGCCCAACCGCCGGCAGAGCTCGCCCGAATCTACTTCCTCCAGTTGTCCGTCGTGGGCTCGACGATGGGCACAAAGGCCGAGCTGGCCGACCTGATCGCGTTCCTGCGAACCACCGGGCTGCGCCCGCACATCGACCGCAGCCTGCCGCTCGCCTCGGTGCGCGACGGAATGGCCGCGATGGCCGCCGGCGACCTCGTCGGCAAGATCGTGATCGAGATCTGAACGTGCGCTGGCCGGTCTCGGTGAAGGGCGTCGTCTGGGTGGGCGAGCGGGTCGTCCTCGCACACAACTCGCGGGGCCAGTGGGAACTGCCCGGCGGGCGGCTCGACCGCCACGAGTCGCTCGAGCACGGGCTTGCGCGTGAGATCCGCGAGGAGACGTCGCTGTCCCCCGTCGTGGGACCGCTGATCGGCGCCTACGTGTTCGACGCCGTTCCGCACAAGCGCGTCGTAGTGCTCGCCTACGGCTGCGCGGCCCCGGCCGACCAGGCGCTCGCAGCGTCCGACGAGCACAGCGAGGTGGCGCTGTTCCGCCCGGACGACCTGGATGGCCTCGTGGTGCCGGACCGATACCGAGACGCCATCACGCACTGGTCGCCCGCCGACGCCGCCCAGTTGCTCGCACCATGATCACTGCCGTGTTGTGCGCCGCATTCGATGCAGCGACTGACAAGGCCGTCCTCGAGACGCGCGAGGCGGTACGCGCCGCAGGAGTCGCGCTGCCTGAGGTGCCCCCGCATCGTCCGCACTTCAGCCTGGCCGCCGCCCGAGTCGAACGCGACCAGTTGCCGCGCGTGCTTGACGTGGCTGTCGAGGTGGCCGCGTTGCACCGGCCGATCACGATCCGGCTGACCGAGGTCGGCCGCTTCGGGCGGGCCGGCGTGATCTGGCTCGGGCCCGCAGCATCTCCGCCGCTGCAGCTGCTCCAGCACGACGCGGACGCAGCGCTTGCGGCAGCCGGGTGGCCCCGCGCGTTCGGTGAGCGCAGCGACCCGCAGCAGTGGGTGCCGCACTGCACGTTGGCAACCCGCGTTCCCAAGCCGTTCCTGCGCCGCGTGCAGGCGACGGTTCGGGCGAGCTACCAGCCGATCGAGGGGCACATCGAC
Source organism: Actinomycetota bacterium (assembly GCA_046734315.1). Lineage (GTDB taxonomy): Bacteria > Actinomycetota > Actinomycetes > Mycobacteriales > Jatrophihabitantaceae > DASXRA01. Next base: position 21,676 of record JBKPQY010000004.1, read on the forward strand.
GCGCTGGCAACGATCCTCGTCGGCGGCCGCGGCGACGTCGGCTACGCCCGGCTGGCCTGAGCTCCGCGCTACGTGAGCCGGGTCGCGCCGGCGAAGTCCTGCATGTCCTGGGAGGGATGCACGTAGCGCACGCCCAGCGCCGGGTCCGCCGCGGATACCGCCAGGTCCGGGCCGACCATGATCTCGACGTGCGAAATGGGCGAGTACAGGAACACCAGGTCACCTGGCTGCAGATCGCTGGCGCTCACGTGCGTGCCGTAGTTGTACTGTGCCGAGGCCTCGTGCGGCAGGCTCACACCGCCTTGCGCCCACGCCATCATCGTGAGCCCGGAGCAGTCGAACGCATCAGGTCCGGTGCCCGCGAAGGCGTAGGCCTTTCCGACCTGGGCGACGGCGTAATCGACGGCCTTTTGCACTCCGCTCGTCGAGGCCGGCGACGGTGCCGGCGCGGGTTGCGGTGCTGGCGCCGGGGCTTGCTGCTGGGCTGCCGCCGCGGCGATGGCCGCGCGAGCGGCGGCCGCCTCAGCCGCCTTCCTCTTCGCGATCTCGGCCCGCTGCTGCGCGGTAAGCGTGGCGAGCAGATCCTTGAACTTCTTCGACTCCGCCTCGAGCTGCGTCCTCTGCTTCTCCAGCGCGGCGGCCTTCGCCTGTGCCGTCGCGAGGAGCGTCGACGCCGTCTTCTGCATGGCGACAAGGTGCGCGTGCGCGGCTGCGATCTGCCGTACCACCTCGGCGCGGTGCGTCGAGATCAGGTTCATCATGTTGAGCATGTCGAGGTAGCTCTGCCCGTCACGGCTGGTGAGCAGCGCCCCGGCGTCGCTGAACGACGGCGCCTCGTACGCCCGGGTGACAGTCTCCCGAAGCACGGCACGTGCACGGTCGAAGTCGCTGGCCGCTTTCAGCGCGTCACGCTGCGCGGCGTCGGCAGCCCGCTGCCGTGCCTTGACATCGGCAGTGGCGTGGTTGTACTGCTCGTCCAGCACGTCGTTCTGGTGGGCAAGCTTGTCGAGTTTCGCGGTAACTTCCGGGATCGTGGGCTGCCCGGGCGACGCGCCCGCGACGTGAGGTAGCACGACCGCGCCGGCCCCAATCAGAGCCGCAAGTACAGCACCAGCGAGAAGCGATCGAATACGGCTGGGGGTCCGGATCGACGCCACGATTGGCGGAACTCCGTTCTTCCTCGTACCGCCTACCGAGTTAGCTGACGGGTTCGGGCCGGAAGATGCCCTACGGCGCGGAGCCCCACCGCGAACACGCGGTGCGTCCCGCACCGATTCACCCCAAGGAACTCGTGGGTCCCCGGTTCACCTGCGCCGGATTCTCTGCCTCCCAACCAGAGCTGCGACGCCGAGGCGATTCGGCGGTGACTCTCCGGTGACTCTCCGTATGAGGGCCAATGGACCGGAAGGTCGCGCAAAGGCTACGGGAAGCCCGTGCGCCCAGCAACCACGGGCCTATGTCGATCCGTAGCACTGCTCACACGCGATTACGGTCCGTGACACTTGTCTCAGTCCCACTGCCGCGAGGATGTGCAGTGGGCCGTTGACGGGCGATCTACTTGCCCGAACTTGAGGGGTACGGGCGTCGCGCAGCGTGCGCCGGTGTCCTGCTGCCGGATCGTGGCGTCCCAGCCTCACGCGATCGACTCCGCCCTGATCGCCTCGGCGGAAACCGAAATGATCCACGAAATCGTCGAGATACCTTGCGATCAATTCGTGGCTCAAATGGCTTGGATAATTTGGAGTTGTAGTACGCCTCGTACATCCGGTTGTTCCCACCAACAAAGAACAGGTACTGCTGTCGGTCGTTGCCGCCCACGCCGCAGCGCCAGTGGTGGGATGGCTGCGCCTTGGGGCTGTTCGCAGTTCGGAACCGCGACCGTTCGGTCTACAGCTAGCCTCTGCTTCCGTGATAGCGCCACACCCGTCACGAGGCGGCGTTTGTATCGCGCCAGGCCGCCACGGACGCCCGGCCGGCCTGGGTGCTGCGGTCAGGTGTTCGTGGCCACCCACCAGGCGGCGATCTGCGCCCGCGAGCGGACTCCGAGCCGGATGCGGATGCGTTCGAGGTGTCCCTCTGCGGACCGCTCATCGATGCCCAGCCGTTCCCCGATCTCGCGGTTGGTCAGACCCTGCGCGACCAGGGCGGCGACCTGCCCTTGCCGAGCGGTTAGCCGCGGCGCGGCGGTGCGTCGCAGTGCGGGCAGCCCGAGGAACTCACGGATCACCGCGAGCAGGGCGTCGACATCACCGATGTAGGGCAGGTGCGACCGCCCGGGCACGATGCGCAACTGTGCCGCTGCGATTCGGCCCGCGATCAGCCTGGCCTGGGCGATCGGCGCGGCCCGGTCCTGTTCTCGGTGCACCACGAGCGTTGGCGCGCGCACCTTCGCCAGGCTGCCGGTGACGTCGACGCGGTAGCAGAGTGCCAGCAGGTCCGCGGCGGTGGCCGCCGACGACGCCCGCCGTTGGTAGCCGGCCAGGGCAGACCGCGTGCCGCTCGACGCATCCGGGGCGAATATCTCCGTGAGCACGTCGGCGCCAAGCCCCCAATGGCTGTTCACCAGGCCGACGACGTGCTCGCGTACCGGCGCGGGAGCGATGTCGGGGCCGCGCGCCCAACCGCCGTACAGCACGAGACGGCCCACCATGTCGGGATGCCGGGCCGCCCACTCGATCGCCACCGGCACGCCTAGCGAACTGCCCATCACGTCGCACCGGTCCGCGCCGGCGGCGGCGAGGACCGCGGCGACGGTGTCCAGCTCCGACACCAAGGACGCACCCACCTGGGCGGGGCGGTCGGACAGTCCGCACCCAGGCCGGTCGTACCTGATCACAGTCCGGCCCCGCGCCAAGCCCTCAAGCAGACGGCGCTCCGCGGGAAGGGCCCAGCTCATCTCGAGATGGCTGAGCCATCCTCCGATGAACAGTAGCGGCGGCCCGTCACCGGCCGTCGCGTACGCCACCGTCGTTGCGTCCGGCAGGCGGGTCGAACCCACCCGTTGCTCCAACCGGTTCCTCCCCTCGGCAGGTGTCGCGCACAGCCTCCTGCAGGCCACCGCCGACGCCAAACCCGCAGGCTGCTGCCGCGGGCTGAAAGTGGGGTAGTTCCACGCCTGACACACCGCCGCCGTGCGAGCGACGCTGGCCGTACCCAGCTCACCCCGAGTGAGCTCGCCGACCGCACGCGGAGGATGACTATGCCGACGACCTCGACGGAGCGGCGCGCCGGAATCAGGCCGCGCGCCGTCGTGTCAGCCGGATTCGCGGGCTTGGCCTATCTGGGGTTCGTCGCTGTCTCCGGCTACGCCGTCGCGTTCCTCGCCGGCCGGGCCGTCCCACGCACTGTCGACGGCGGCGGTTCGCACGCTGGCATCACGACCGCGGTGCTGATCGACCTGCTGCTCCTGGCCGGGTTCGCGACGCAGCACAGCGTGATGGCCCGGCCCGCGTTCAAGCGCCGCTGGAGGCGGCTCGTGCCGCAGCACATCGAACGGGCCTGCTACGTCCTCGCAACCTCGTCGATGCTGGCCCTGACGTTCTGGCAGTGGCGATCGATACCGGCCGTCGCGTGGAACCTGCATGACGCGGCTGGGCGGGCCGTCGTCTGGGCGCTGTTCGTCGTCGGCTGGTTTGTGGTCTTCGCGATGACATTCGTCATCGACCACCTCGACATGCTCGGGCTACGGCAGATCGGCCGGCATCTGCGCGGCCGGCGCCAGACCGCGTCGACCTTCAAACTCCCACTGCCCTACCAACTGGTCCGCCATCCGATGATGACCGGATTCTTCATCGCGTTCCTCGCCGCGCCGCGGATGACCGCCGGGCACCTGCTGTTCGCCCTCCTGAGCTGTGGCTACATCCTCGCCGCGGTGCGTCTCGAAGAACAGGACCTGACCGACGCTCTCCCCGAGTACCGGCAGTACGCCGCAGGCACGCCGCGGTTCGTCCCGAGACCGGGCCGGCGAAGGTTCGCCGGCCGCTGCCACCGAACCTCCGGTGCCGAGGTGGAGGTAACGAGATGACGGGTTCGGTGGGGATCGCATGCGCCCCGTTCGAGGACCGGGTTGAAGTGATCGAACGGGCCGCCGCCATCCGGCCGGTGCGCGTGGCGGACCTGCCCGCGCTCGGCGGCTTCTTCGAGGAGCTATCCATCGAGAGCCGTTTCCTCAGATTCTTCGCGCCGGTCAGGCCCACCGGCAGTCTGCTCCGCCGACTGTCGGGCGGGCACGCCAACGTCGATGTGCTGGTTGCCGTCGCGGACGGCGTCATCGTCGGGCACGCCATGGCCACGGACAGGCTCCAAGCCCAAACCTTCGAGGATCGCTGCCCTGCCCGTGTGACCGACGTCGGCGTTGTTGTCGCCGACGCCTGGCAGCGCCGCGGTGTGGGCGCGGCCCTGATGCGCGCGCTGGTCGCCCGTGCCCGGGCACGAGGCGTGACGACGCTGGCGATGGACGTGCTGCCCAGCAACGGCCGGGTGCTCGCCATGATCATCGGCCACTGGCCGGAGGCTGTCATCGGGCAAACCGCGGACAGCCTTGAGATCCGCATCCCACTGCCGAGACTCGCTCCCGTCCAGGATCAGGTTGCGCTCGGCGAAGAGCCAGGCACCATCGACCTTTACGAAGATGCCGAGGTAGCGCAATGCGGCGATCATGATCTTGCGTTCACCGTCGGCCGGTGAACAGGTGATGCGCGATCGTGTAGCTCTCTCCCGTGGTGCGGTCGCCAGCGAGCTCAACCGTGCTCTGGCCGTTGAAGTGCGTCGTTGCCTCGTACTGGTTGAGGTCGGCGAAGACTGGGGGGCGGGCCTCGCGGCCGTCCAGCACGTACGTCGGCTCCGTCCCGGGACCGCTCATGTACACCGCGAAGCGGGCGTCAGCGGTGAAGAGCGCCTTCTGCCCCTCCGCGTCACGCCGATCGGCGCAGTGGGCGTAGGCGTCGAACAGTTCGCGGATGGCCAAGCGGTCGGCGGCCTGAGCCGGCGTTATCCGTATGGACCGTCATATACGTACTCCCTCGTCTCTCAACAGGTGCCGCGGCGCGTGCCGGGATCGTCGTCCTCGCCGTTCGACTCGGCAAGCACGACGTTGGGAGCGAGGGCCACCGCGCACGGGCGAGACGGCTTGTTGCCGTGTGCTGATCAGGTGGCCCAGCCGGTCCTGACCTACAGCTAGGCTGCCCTCCCTGATGTCCCGGACCATGTGACGCCCCGGCGCGCCCGTCTGTTGCGGATCGAGGCGCATCCTGCTGAGACGGCGCCCAGCCCGGCATATCAAGCAAGCCCCGACTCGTAGCTGCCGCCCTTGCCAGGTGCGACTGCTCGTCCGGTAGCGCGAGGACAAGGCCGACTCCTTCGCTGGTCGACGCAAAACCGTGGGAATTTTTCTTGTGCGCATCAATCCGCCAATAGTTGGCGCTAATTGAAACTCGCAGCGTCAAAATTCTTCATTCTTGCTGCGTCGTCCGTACCGATCGCGATGAATGACGGGCCAACTGGACGGCTTTAGACCATTGAATGGACCGAAGGTCAACCGACCCCTACTGTGTGACGATGACCACGCGCGCGGCGAACCTGCGCCGGGTGTTCGACCTCGTCCGCGAGCACGGCACGATCACCCGCCCGGAAGTTTCGACCCTCGCGCAGCTCTCCCGCAGCACCGTGTCCAGCCTCGTCGCCGAGCTGATCGACACCGGTTGGGTGATCGAACGTCAGGCCAATGCAAAGGGCCCGGGGACCGGCAGCGGCCGGCCAGCATTGGTGCTAGCGCCGGTCCTCCCGGACGGGTTATTGCTCGCTATCGACTTCGGCCACAATCACGTGCGCGTCGCCGCCGCGGACATGGCGTGCGAGGTACGCGCCGAGCGCACCGTTGAGCTCGGCGTCGACGAGAATGCCCGGCAGGCCCTGGACGGATGCGCGGACCTCGTCACGACCGTGCTCGCCGAGCTCGGAGCCGACCGCGGCGCGGTGCGAGCCGCCGCGGCCGGCATCCCAGGCCCGCTCGACAACGGCCCGCAACGCAAGGTGCGCTCCCCCACGATCCTCGCCGACTGGATCGACCTGTCCCCCGCCGCAGAGCTGGAGCGTCGCATCGGGCGTCCGATAGCGATCGACAATGATGCCAACCTCGGCGCACTCGGCGAGCTGCGCTTCGGAGCCGGGCACCGCGTCGGCGACTTCATCTATGTGAAGGCCTCACACGGAATCGGCGCGAGCGTCGTACTCGGCGGGCAGCCCTACCGCGGCGCGACCGGCATCGCCGGCGAGATAGGACACACTCAGATTCCGGGCGCCACCCAACGGTGCCGGTGCGGCAACCGAGGCTGTCTCGAGACTGCGGTGTCGATCGAACTCGTGCGCGCCGAGCTGCGCCGGCTGCGTCCGCCGCCGGCGAATCCAGCCGACGCGATGAACGACCCGGTTGCCCGCCGCATCGTCACCGAGGCCGGACACACCATCGGCCGGGTCGCTGCGGACCTGTGCAACTGCCTCAACCCGGCCGCCGTCATCATGGGGGGTGAGCTGAGCGAGTACGGCCCACCGTTCATTGCCGGAGTGCGTGACTCGATCGACCGCTATGCGCAGCCCGCCACGTCCGAGGCAGTTGCCGTGCTGGCTGCGGAGCACGGCCGCCGCGCCGAGATCCTCGGCGCCCTCGCCCTAGCCGCCCAGCTCGCGAGCTACCACAGCTGAGCGTCCGCAATCACCGCTTGTCGGTTGCGTCGCCGGTGGACAGCGCGGCGATGAACGCCTCCTGCGGCACCTCGACGCGGCCCACCACCTTCATGCGCCTCTTGCCTTCCTTCTGCTTCTCGAGCAGCTTGCGCTTGCGGGTGATGTCACCGCCGTAGCATTTCGCCAGCACGTCCTTGCGCAGTGCGCGGATGTTCTCGCGGGCGATGACCCGGGTACCCACGGCCGCTTGAATCGGCACCTCGAACTGCTGCCGGGGTATCAGCTCACGCAGCTTCGCGGTCATCGCCGTGCCGTAGCCGTAGGCCTTGTCCTTGTGGACGATCGCGCTGAACGCGTCCACCGTCTCGCCCTGCAGCAGGATGTCGACCTTGACAAGGTCGCCAACCTGCTCACCGGCCGCCTCGTAGTCGAGACTGGCGTAGCCCCGGGTCCGGGACTTCAGTGCGTCGAAGAAGTCGAAGATGATCTCGGCCAGTGGCATTGTGTAGCGCAGTTCCACGCGCGCCTCGGACAGGTAGTCCATGCCCTTCAGCGTCCCGCGCCGCGACTGGCACAACTCCATGATGGCGCCGATGTACTCGCTCGGGGCGATGATCATGGCGTTGACGATCGGCTCGTACACTTCGGCGATCTTCTTGCCGGTCGGCCAATCGGACGGGTTGGTGACGATGTGCTCCGTGCCGTCCTCGAGTACCACCCGGTACACGACGTTCGGTGCTGTCGAGATCAGGTCGAGGTCGAACTCTCTCTCGAGGCGGTCGCGGGTGATCTCCAGGTGCAGCAGGCCGAGGAAGCCGCATCGGAATCCGAACCCCAGCGCCGCGCTCGACTCGGGGTCGTAGACCAGCGCGGCGTCGTTGAGGCGCAGCCGATCAAGGGCGTCTCGCAGCAGCGGGTAGTCGGAGCCGTCCAGCGGATACAGGCCGGAGTAGACCATCGGCTTCGGATCGCGGTATCCGCCGAGCGACTGCCCGGCCGGTTTGCCGGCGTCGGTGACCGTGTCGCCGACACGTGACTGCCGCACGTCCTTCACGCCGGTGATCAGGTAGCCGACCTCCCCGACGCCCAGTCCATTCGTCGGTTTCGGCTCGGGCGAGATCACGCCGACTTCGAGCAGCTCGTGCGTCGCGCCCGTCGACATCATCTTGATCCGCTCGCGCGGTGAGATGTGCCCGTCGACGACGCGGATATACGTGATGACGCCACGGTAGAT
>JBKPQY010000005.1:0-5450 GCA_046734315.1 Actinomycetota bacterium
GCGAGCAGCTCAACGCGCTTACCCCCGGTAAGCAGAGCAAGAGGACTGCACTCTTCAACTCCGGCGCGGAGGCCGTCGAGAACGCGGTCAAGATCGCTCGCTCGTACACGGGGCGGGCAGCGGTCATCGCGTTCGACCACGCGTACCACGGCCGGACGAACCTCACCATGTCGCTGACCGCGAAGAACATGCCGTACAAGCATCGGTTCGGGCCGTTCGCCGGCGAGATCTACCGCGCGCCGATGGCATATCCGTTCCGCTGGCCGACGGACGATTGCGCCTCTGAAGCATTTGCGGCGTTCACAGATCTCGTGCACTCCCAGGTCGGCGAGACCAACACGGCCGCCGTGGTCCTGGAGCCGATCCAGGGTGAGGGCGGCTTCGTCGTGCCGGCACCGGGGTTCGTGTCGCAGGTCGCGGACTGGTCCCGGGACAACGGCATCCTGTTCATCGCGGACGAGATACAGACGGGGTTCTGCCGTACCGGCGACTGGTTCGCGTGCGAATACGAGGGCGTCCAACCCGACCTGGTCACCACCGCGAAAGGCATCGCCGGCGGATTGCCACTGGCCGGGGTGACCGGACGGGCCGACGTGATGGATGCGGTGCACGTCGGGGGGTTGGGCGGCACCTACGGCGGCAACCCGGTGGCCTGCGCGGCGGCGCTGGCCGCGATCGAGACGATGCGCGCCGATGACCTCTGCGGCGCGGCCCGGCGCATCGAGTCGGTCATGCTGCCCCGGCTTTCCGCGCTGGCGGCGAAGTACGAGGCCGTCGGCGACGTGCGCGGTCGCGGCGCCATGCTGGCGATCGAGCTGGTTCGGCCGGGCAGCAAGGAGCCCGATCCGGTGCTTACGGCCGAGGTGTCGTCCGCGTGTCACCGCGAGGGATTGATCACCCTGACCGCCGGCACATACGGCAACGTGTTGCGCTTCCTGCCGCCGCTCGTGATAGGCGAAGCACTGCTCACCGAGGGGCTGGACATCCTCGAGGCAGCCTTCGCTGCCATGGCGTGAGAAAAGGCATCAGCCCCCGCCGGTATCGTCGTGTCTCGTGGCCTTGGTGGTGCAGAAGTACGGCGGCTCGTCCGTGGCGGACGCCGAGCGCATCAAGCGCGTTGCCGAGCGTATCGTCGCGACCCGCCGTGAAGGGCACGACGTCGTAGTCGTCGTGTCGGCGATGGGCGACACCACCGACGAACTGATCGACCTCGCGAAGCAGGTCGTGCCCGTGCCGTCCGGGCGCGAGTTCGACATGCTGCTGACGGCCGGCGAGCGCATCTCCATGGCACTGCTCGCCATGGCGATCAACTCGCTGGGTTACACGGCGCAGTCGTTCACCGGGTCGCAGGCCGGCGTGCTCACCACCGCGGTGCATGGAAAGGCGCGCATCGTCGGTATCACACCAGGACGAGTGGAAGCGTCCTACCGCGCCGGCAATGTCGCCATCGTCGCGGGATTCCAAGGCGTCAGCCCGGACACCAAGGACATCACCACGCTCGGCCGCGGCGGCTCGGACACCACGGCGGTCGCCCTGGCAGCCTCGCTGGACGCCGACGTCTGCGAGATCTACAGCGACGTGGACGGGGTATTCACCGCCGACCCGCGCATCGTCCCGAACGCTCGCCGGCTCACCAGGCTCACGTACGAGGAAATGCTCGAGCTGGCCGCGTGCGGGGCCAAGATTCTGCACCTGCGCAGCGTCGAATACGGGCGGCGCTACGGCGTGCCCATTCACGTCCGCTCGTCGTATTCGACCAAGCTCGGCACCGTCGTTGCCGGCTCGATGGAGGATCTACCCGTGGAACAGGCCATCATCAGCGGCGTCGCGCACGACCGCAGCGAGGCGAAGGTCACCGTGGTCGGCGTGCCGGACAAGCCCGGCGAGGCGGCGGCGATCTTCCGCGAGCTGGCTGGCGCCGAGATCAACATCGACATGATCGTTCAGAACGTCTCCACTCGCGGGACGGGCCGGACCGACGTGTCGTTCACGCTCCCGGCGACGGACGGCGCGACGGCGCTGTCGGCTTTGAAGAAGGTGCAGGACGAGGTCGGCTTCGAGGACCTCCTCTACGACGAGCACATCGGCAAGCTGTCCCTGGTCGGCGCGGGAATGCGCTCGCATCCTGGTGTGTCGGCGACGTTCTTCAGCGCGCTGGCTGCAGCCGGCGTCAATGTGGAGATGATCTCGACCTCGGAGATCCGCATCTCCGTCGTGCTGCGCGACACCGACCTCGACGTCGCGGTACGTGCCGTCCACGACGCGTTCGAGCTGGGCTCCACCGAAGAAGAGGCCGTGGTCTACGGGGGGACAGGGCGATGAGGGTTGGTGTCGTCGGCGCGACGGGGCAGGTCGGTGGGGTCATGCGCCGCATCCTGGTTGAGCGCGACTTTCCGGTCGACCAGATCCGCTACTTCGCCTCGGCGCGATCGGCGGGTACGACCCTGCCGTGGCGCGGAGCTGACGTCGTCGTCGAGGATGCCGAGACCGCCGACCCGTCGGGCCTGGACATCGCCTTGTTCTCCGCGGGAAAGGACGCGTCGCGCGAGCTCGCTCCGCGCTTCGCCGCCGCCGGTGCGACCGTAATCGACAACTCGTCGGCGTGGCGCATGGACCCGGATGTCCCGCTGATCGTGTCCGAGGTCAACCCCGACGAGGTCCGCCGGGCTGTCAAGGGCATCATCGCCAACCCGAACTGCACGACGATGGCCGCCATGCCGGTGCTCAAGCCGCTGCACGACGAGGCGGGGCTGACGCGGCTAGTGGCATCGACCTACCAGGCGGTATCGGGCGCGGGACTCACCGCCGTCGACGAGTTCGACCGGCAGGTTCGCGAAACCTGGAGCGAGGCAGCGGCCCTTACGCATGACGGCACCGCCGTGAAGTTCCCGGAGCCGGCGAAGTTCGCCGCTCCCATCGCATTCAACGTGCTGCCGCTAGCCGGGTCGATCGTCGACGACGGCTCGTACGAGACCGACGAGGAGCAGAAGCTCCGGAACGAATCGCGCAAGATCCTCGCCATTCCGGATCTGCTCGTGTCCGGAACGTGCGTGCGCGTGCCGGTGTTCACCGGGCACTCGCTGTCGATGAACGCTGAATTCGCCCGGCCGCTGTCGGTCAAGCGGGCGATACAGGTGCTGCACGACGCGCCGGGAGTCACGCTGTCCGATGTCCCGACGCCGCTCTCAGCGGCAGGCACCGATCCGTCCTACGTCGGCCGCATCCGGCAGGACCCCGGGGTGCCCGGCGACCGCGGACTCGCACTGTTCGTCAGCAACGACAACCTCCGCAAGGGTGCCGCACTCAACGCGGTACAGATCGCCGAACTGCTCGCTGCCTGAGCCCCGATCGCGCAACATCCGCTCGTCTGAGACGAGGGATTCTTGCGCAATCGGGGAGGGGGGCCCGGTGGGGCTAGCTGGCGTTCCAGCTGAACGGCGTCATTTCGCGTAGTACGCGGCGGCGACGGTTCCGCGGCAGGTGGTCGATGTACAGGATGCCTTGCAAGTGCTCGGTCTCATGAATCAGGCAGCGCGCGAAGTAACCGGTGCCGGTGACCTCGATCGGTCTGCCGGTCTTGTCGACGCCGCGCGCGGTGGCCAGTGACGGGCGTGCCAGTTCGTGGTACGGCCCCGGAACGGAAAGGCACCCCTCCTCGCCTTCGTCTATCGGCCCCGAGGTCGACACGATCGAAGGGTTCACCATGTGGCCGAGGTGCTGCTTGCCCTCCGCGTCGGGGCAGTCGTAAACGAACACCGCCAGGTCGACGCCGACCTGCGGCGCGGCCAGTCCGACACCGGACGCGATCGCCATGGTCGCGAACATGTCGTCGATCAGCTCGGACAGCGAATCGTCGAATGCGGACACCCGGCGGCTGACCTTGTGCAGCACCGGGTCGCCGACGACCGTCACCTTGCGCGGAGTGCCTGCCACGACGCGTGATGCTATCCCGCCGGGCGGAGCGGTCGAGCGGCCGTTGTCGTCGCCTCGTGCTGTGATGGCTGAATGGTGACGGTCGACGATGTACGGCGGATCGCGCGATCGCTGCCGGGCTCGTATGAGGTCGTCGTCCGCGACCGGGTGAAATTCCGGGTCGGCCGCTACGTCTACATCGCGTTCTCGCGGGACGAGACGATCATGGGTTTCGGCTACCTGCGGGAGGAGCGCGACGGGCTCGTTGCCTCCGACCCGGAAACGTTCCTACCGCCGGAGCGGGCCGACGAGCGCTACCACTGGGTTCAGGCGCGTATGGCCGCGCTGGACGAGGATCAGCTGCGCGAACTGGTTGTCGATGCCTGGCGGATCGCCGCCCCCAAACGCCTGGTGGCGGAGTACAGCGGTTGAGAAGCTGACTGCACTTTCGGTCACCACCGTCGCTCTCTGTTTGCATGGCCCACAGCTGACCTCATGTTGCCGCCGTTCCGGGGGGAGCCCGGCTGGTGTGGCCTCTTCTCTCTCGTAGCCCGCAAAACCTTGGGGGAATCATGCGAGTACGTCGTGCTGTGTCCGTTATCGCGATCGCCGCGACCGTGACGCGAACGGGGCCGTCGTGGCCTCGGTCGCGGCCGCCCAGGGCGCACCGACACCGCTGAGCAACCGGATCTACGCGAAGCGGTACCCGGCGAACAACGCGCCGGTCGGTGCCGCGTTCGTGCGGCACGCGGTGAGCCCGACCGACGGAGTCGAGTACTGCAGCTCCGCGCAGGCAACCTGCGAGCCGGCCGGGGCGTTCGGCGACGACGACCTGTGGGGCGATGCCGGTCAGGACACCGTGTACGGCCAGGACGGCAACGACCACATCGACGGTGACACCGGTGCGCTGGCCAAACCGATCCGGACGAGCGGGTCCGTCGACGACGACGCTCCGGTAAACCCGATCGGGTTGAACGACGACGACCTCTACGGCGGTCTCGGCGACGACGTGATGTTCGGCGAGTACGGCGACGACGGCATGGTCGGCGACCGCGGCGGCATCGTGGACGTCTACCAGGACGGCTCGCACGCCTTCACCGTCGACGACACCCAGGTGCCGAGGATCCACTACGAGGCCCTGGTCGCCGGCACGGTGCAGCGCCAGGTCGACCTCCAGCACGTGGTCAACGGCGACGCGTTCATCGGCTCCGGCTCGTCCACCGCGATCCCGCATCGGGGCGACCTGGAGTGCGGCGCCGATCTCATGCGCGGCGGCTCGGGGCACGACTCGATGCACGGCGGATTCGGCGACGACCTAATGAACGGCGACAGCGGCGACGACACCGTCTACGGGGACGACGGCGCCGACGTGATTCGTCCGCCCGCCTCCGCGACATACAGGCGCCCGTGGTAAGCGTGCCGGTCCAGGTCGAGCAGGTCGGCGAGGTAGCGCGAGTAGGTCTCGGGTGCGAGCTCGCGCCGGTACTGCCGGTAGGCCGCGGCGACCACGTGGCGGATCGCCGGGTGGTCTGCGGGCC
>JBKPQY010000006.1:0-10155 GCA_046734315.1 Actinomycetota bacterium
AGGACGACGCACAGATGGTTTCGTTCCTGGTCGTGGCGAGTTCGTCCCGTGTACCAGCAGCGCGACCTCGACACTACCTACTCAACCCATGTCTTCGGCTGATCCAGCGCATCGGTCGCGCGGTCGCGACAGCCTGGGCAACGAAGCGCAACACAGCCGACTCGCTCCTCCACCATCGGCACAACGAAACCCGTCGAACTGAACTACCCGGCTTTCCAGAGCCTCCGGGCTCGCGGGGGCGGTCCAGTCGAAAGAAGGGATCTTCGTCGCCGGTTCGGGGTCTGCCTGGAATAAGCCGTCGTGTCATGCGCCGGGACGCCTGAGACGCCGTGAGACGGTCCGGCTGCATGGGCTGCGTCGATGTCGATTGTCAGCAGGTCGACGGTGTGTGGGGGGTGTTGGTGTGGCTAGGGCCAGCCTCACTCGCCAACAACCAGTTCCACCTCGAACCGCTGGGGCCGCAGCACAATCAGGCGGATCAGTCCGTCTGGATGTCGAGCATCGAGCATATCCGCTCTACTCCCGGCTATCCCGACGGGCGGGCGGCGATGCGTGCGCGGACGCCGCCGTCGACGATCTCGAGCGGGCCATGCGTCGAGAGGCTGAGCTCCAGTCCGGAAGACCGGAAGAGTGCGCCGTGGGGGGTCAGCGCGACTTCGTGGTCGGCGCGGGCGTAGTCGAAGCGCGGGGCGACGTCGACGACGAAGCGGATCAGCCCGCGCACTGCGACGACCCGGCGGATCACGCGGTGGCGGTGTGCCGCCTCGCCGGTCCGCGGTGGGGGCATGAAGTCTTGCACCTCGCCTACTCCGTCGGGCATCAAGAAGCGTGTGATGAGGACATTGGTGTCGGGGAGGTAGAGCTGCTTGGAGCTCCAGCCGTCGCTGTCGGGCGAGATGCGGAACAGGCCGCCGTGGTCGGCGTCGAGGATCGCCGCGAAGACGCTCGGCGAGTCGAAGCGCGGGCAGCAATACCAGTCGATCGTCCCGTCGGTGCCGACGAGCGCGACTGTATGCAGATCACCGATCAGGCCATGCTCGGCGATGGGCAGGTAGCGCACCCGCGGTGCCCGAACTGCACCGGACACGACCCGTCCTACCCGGCTTGCCCGGACTGCATCGGCCATCGCGTCACGCTCCTCCCTCATCAGGCGCGTGGTCGTGCTTCGGGCATCGAGCGCGGCGTCAGTGTCCCGAGTGCCGCCAGCGCCGTCCGTCTTCGGCGACCAGGTTGCTCGCCTCGCGGGGTCCCCAAGTTCCCGCCTGGTACAGGGGGATCGGTTCCGAGGCCGCGGCCCAGTAGTCGATGATCGGGTCGACGATGCGCCAGGATCGGCCGACTTCATCCGCGCGGATGAACAGCGTCGGATCACCGTGCAGCGCGTCGAATATCACGCGCTCGTAGGCGTCGGCCGAGCCGTGCGGAAAGCCCGCGCTATAGGCGAAGTCCATCGAGGCCTTACGGACGTCAAAGGATCGACCGGGGACCTTGGCGCCAAAGCGGATGCTGAGTCCTTCGCTTGGTGCAACACGCAGCAGCAGTGCGTCTGGTTCTGGGTCCGAGCCGGGAAACAGCGGCAGCTGCGGCGGGCGCTGAAACTCGACTGCCACCTCGGTGACGCGCTGCGGTAACCGTTTGCCCGTGCGTACGTAGACCGGCACGCCGGCCCAGCGCCAGTTGTCGATGTCCAGGCGCAACGCGACGAATGTTTCGACCGAGGAGACCGGGTCTACGCCGGCTTCCTCTCGATACCCGGGCATCGGGTCGTCCCGTGTTCCGCCGCGTGCGTACTGCCCGCGCACGGCCCGCCGCGCGATGTCGGCCTCGCCGCCGAAGGGCCTGATCGCGCGCAGCAGCTTCAGCTTTTCGTCGCGGATTGCCTCCGGGTGGAACGACGTCGGCGGTTCCATGAGGAACAGGGACAGCACCTGCAGCACGTGGTTTTGCACGATGTCACGCATCGCGCCGGCAGTCTCGTAAAACCCGCCGCGATCCTCGACCCCAATGGACTCGGCGACCGTGATCTGCACATTGTCGACCCAGGTGCGGTTCCAGATCGGTTCGAAGATCGCGTTCGCGAAGCGGACGGCGAGCAGGTTCTGTACCGTCTCCTTGGCCAGATAGTGATCGATTCGGAAGACTTGCTCCTCGGCGAACACCGAGGAGATTTCGGCGTACAAGTCGCGTGCACTGTGCTCGTTCCAACCGAACGGCTTCTCAATCACCAGGCGCACGAATCCGCCGGTGGGCGGCTTGTCCAGCCCGGCAGCGCCGAGACGCACCGCGATCTGCCCGAACAGCCGTGGCGGCGTCGCCAGGTAGTACACGCGGCTGCCGCCGGTGCCACGGCGTTCGTCCAGGTCGGCGAGCAGGTGCCCCAGCGCCTGATAGGTCCCCGGGTCGTCGTAGCCGCCGGCCAGGTATCGGGCACCCGCGATCAACTGGTCCACGCCGGGACCGGACGCAGCGATCGCCTGGCGACAGCGAGTGCGGAACTCCTCGTCCGTCAGCGCGGTGCGCGCCACCCCTACCAGGGTGAGCTCCGGCGCCAGCGCTGCGTCCGCCGCGAGCCGGCCGAGGGCTGGCAGCAGCTTTCGGGCGGTCAAGTCGCCGGACGCGCCGAAGATCACCAAGACGCACGGCGGCGTCTGGCCAGTCACAGCCGTCGAGGCCTCCGGCGTCATTGAAACGGCCAAGTTGCGTCACCTACCTCAGTACGGAACCGCTTAGGGCACGAGCACGAGCTTCCCCTTCGACGCCGAGCTCTCCAACAGTTCGTGCGCATGACGCGCATCGGCCAGCGGCAGGCGCTCCGCTACGACCGGGTGGATCTTGCCTGCGCGAAGCAGCTCGAGCAGCACCTGGAAATCCTCCCGGAACCACTGCGGGTAGCGCGGCTCCCCGCCCACTGCACCGGCTCGCCATTGCGCCCGGTCGCGGAACTGTTGGATCTGGTACGGCATCACCCGTCGCCGCGGCGACAGCTTCGCCCATCCCCAGAGGACCCCGATCGACGCGTACCACTCGATCACCGCCGGCCAGTTCTTGCGCCCGTGCGAGAGCGTGGCGTAGCGGCCGAACACGACGAGCCTGCCGCCCGGGCGCAGCACCCGGAACGAGCGCAGCGAGATCGGGCCGCCGAGCGAATCGAGGACAACGTCCACACCCTTGCCACCGGTCAGCTCTCGCACCCGAGCCACGAAGTCCTCGTTGCGGTAGTCGATCGGTCTTGCGCCAAGCTGCTCGACGTTGGCGAAGTCGCGCCCCGAGCACGTCCCGTACATCTGCAGCCCGGCCACCGCGCCGCACTCGAGCGCCGCGACGCCCACCCGCCCGGCCGCACCGTGCACCAACACCGACTCACCGGCCTTCACCCGCGCCGTGCGGTGCAGCGCCTGGAAGGAGGTCATGTACGGGAACAACAGGCTCACCACCTCGGCCGGGTCGAGGTCCTCGGGCACGTCAACCACGTCCGCCTCCGGCACGCAGACCGTCTCCGCGTCAGCGCCCCACACCGTCAACGCGCCGACGCGGTCCCCCACCCGAAGCCTCACACAACCCGGGCCGAGTTCCTCGACCACGCCGACCAGCTCATAACCCGGCGTGAACGGCGGCTTCGGGCCGCCGGCGATATACGTCCCGGCGCGCAGCTGCGCGTCGGTGAACGACACCCCCGCCGCCAACACCCTGACGCGCACCTCACCGCCGCCCGGCCGGGGATCGTCCTCGTCCACCACCTTCAATACCTCAGGCCCGCCGTAGTGATCCACAACGACACGTTTCATGGCCATACCTCCTCACGGGTGTCGAAGCCGGCGCCATGCGCACACGATGCGCGGGAGGGACGCAATGTCAGTCCGGGTTTCGTCCGGGCAGCCGGCCCGACGCTCTTCATCGGACCCTCCTCCAACAGCCGAAGGGGCGGCTCACCCACCGCCTCGCAACCGGCAGCACCGAAACCATCGCCGGTTGTCCTCTGACGACCCTGGCTGCGTAGCCGCCGACGCGACAGGACCAAAGGTCCTGTCCACGCCAGGCCGTTCGGCAGGCTACTGGCGCGTATGATCCGGAACCGTCGCGGACGTTCGCGGACACCCGCCATGGGATAAGTCCAGCAAAGAACCCGCGCCGACCGTGGCAGGCCGCCTCGACCACGTCGCCCATGCATCGCAAACCGGCGTCCCAGTGTATGCCTACGTGGGCGACCTCAATTCGCAAAGCGGCTTATCGTGAAGCGCCGGTACTCGCCGCTACACGAAATCGATGATCTTGGACGCCGGCACAGCAGTACAGGCGATATGCGCCGCTCCAAATTGCCGGGCAGCTGCTCGGGCGTTTGCACAGATCGACTAATACACGGGTGATCTTCTGGGCGTATCGCCGGCCTGATGGTCGCGCTGGGAGCCTGGCGCGATGACTAGTTTCCGTTCGTTGGTCAGGTGTGCGTCGGCCTCTGGCGAGGTGCGGTATCGGCTCGGTGATCCGCTGGTGGATCGCTATCTCGAGTTCGCCGCTGGACGGGCGCGGCCGAACACGGTGCGGGCGGTGGCGTTCGATCTGAAGACGTTCTTCACGGTGGTGGCGAAGGATCCGGTGGAGGTCGCAGCTGGTGTCCTGCGGGCTGGTGATGTTGTTCGGCTCGATGACCTGCAAGCGCATCGTGTCGAGCGGGTTGTGCTCGTCGACGATCGCGTCGTGGTTGAGCTGCGTCCGGTTGGTCTCGACGTTTCCAACGCCGTTCGGGTCACCGTGCCGGTGGATAGGCTGGTAGAGCGCCTCGGCAAGGCCGGGGTGTGAGCCGCCAGGCGACGAGTCTGAGGTACTTGGGCGACCGGGTGGTGACGATCAGCGCGTGCCGGCGGTCGTGTCGGCAGGTGGCCGGTTCGGTCGCACAGGCGTAGCCGTCGGCTCGGGCGGTGCCTCGCCGCACTAGGGGGCCTATGGGGTTGTGGCCGTGATCCGGCTTCGGCTCGGCCCGGGTGATCTGGAGCGGTTGCGGTTTGCCTATTCGCCGCTGGCCGAGGTTGCCGAGAGCCTGTACGTACTGCACTCCGGCCAGATCCCGCTACTGCACCGCGGCTGGTTCGAACGCATTCGCAGCCGGTTGCGGCGCGTGGACATGCCGGTGCTTCGCGCCATTGTGCCTGCCCCGAGGCCGCATGTGGCGAGCTTCCTGCTGTCCGGGTCGCGGGAGCCGTCGACCTCGATCGACGTGCAACTGGCAGCGGTGGCGAAATGCTCGACGGAGCGGCTGCGCAGGGACCTCGAAGTGGTGTGGCGTGGTGAGCTCCCGGCGGAGACCACCCGGGTGCTCGATCGCGGCGGTGGGCCGCATATTGCTGATGCGCTGCGTCAGCACTGGCAAGTGGCGATCAAGCCGTTCTGGCCGCAGATCCGCGCCGTGCTCGACGCGGACGTGGCCTATCGGGCGACCCGGCTGGCCCGCGGCGGTATCGAGGCGCTGCTGAGCGACCTGCACCCGGAGCTGGAGCTCGCCGAGCATGCGATCGAAGTCCAGAGCAGCGCCGCCGGCAGCGAGCACGAGTTGCATGGTGCGGGACTGCGGCTGGTGCCGTGCGTATTCGCCTGGCCGCATGTGATGGTCGACATCGATGCCGGCAACCCGCCGAGCATCACCTACGGGCCGCGCGGTATCGGCGAGCTGTGGCCGCAGGTCCCGCCGCCAGAGCCGACTGGGGACGTGCTCGCGGCATTGCTTGGACGCACCCGAGCGGCGATTCTGCGTGCCGTCAGCCTGCCGAAGTCCACCTCGGATCTCGCCGTCGAACTGGACCAGAGCATGCCTGCTATTAGCGCGCACCTTGCTGTGCTGCGCCGCGCCGGCTTGGTGTCGTCTTGGCGTGCCGGGCGGCGGGTGCTCTACCAACTCACCCCGTTGGCCCGCAGCGTGCTCACTGCCAGCAGCGGCGCCTCGGCCACGCCGGCAGAACCGGCCTAGCGGCTGCACGAACGAGGGAGCCATCGACGATGGGGACGGTGATCGCGCAGGCGTCCATGTCACTGGACGGCTTCATCGCGGACGCGAACGACGAGGTCGGTACGTTGTTCGACTGGTACCACAACCGTGATGTCGAGGTCACCGGTAGCTATCCGGAGTTCCGTACCTCCGCGGCCATCGCCGCCTATCGGCGGTAAGCGTGGTCGAGCATCGGTGTGGATGTGATCGGCCGGCGTTTGCTCGAGCTGACCAACGGCTGGAACGGCCGGCCGGTGGTCGGCGAGGCCCTGTTCGTGGTGACCCACCGGCCGCCGACCGACTGGCCATACCCCGATGCTCCATTCACGTTCGTCACCGACGGACTGCGCAGCGCACTTGCCCAGGCGCAGGCCGTGGCCGGCGAGCGGGACGTCTCGATAACCCCAGATCGCATGGCCGCGGCAGGCCAGCCTAATCGCATAGACGCCATGACAGGAGGAGCCGCATGCAGGCTCGTTTTGAACCGTCGCAGTTAGTGGTGCGTCGGGCGACTGCCGAGGACGCGCCGGCAATCGGCGCCGTATTCGACGCCGCGGTGCGTGCTGGCTGGGGATACCTGGGCGACCTGGCTCAGCAGCCGATGTTCGCACCCGAGGACTGGGACCAGCTCGTGGCCGATCACGCCCCGCCAAACGTGCTGCTGGTGGGGATCGACCAGGCCGGAACCGTCCTCGGCTACACCGCCGCACACCCCGAAGACTGTGAGATGTTCCTGCTTTTTGTTGACCCCGCGTACGCGGGCCAGGGCGTCGGGCGCACACTCCTCGATGCCGCGCACGACGCGCTGCGCGATGCCGGTTGCCAGCAAGCCTTCCTGTTCACTCACCAACAAAACGATCGAGCATTGGCCGTCTACGAGCGGGCCGGCTACCGTCCGGACGGGACGACACGCGAATCGAACATGCGCGGCACCCCAATAGTCGAACTACGGCTCATCAAACAACTGTGACCGCAAGTCGCCGTCGAATCTCGTCCGCTCGACTATCCGCCGCGGAACTGCAGTACTGGCTCACCGCCGCCATGCGCCGGACGTCATCGTCGGTCGGCTCTGCGGGCTCCACTCCACTGGCTGAGATCGGCTCAGGAAATCAAGGTTGCATGAGCGCTTGCTGCTGCCCGCACACCGCCGACGCGTGAGTCCGGTCCGTGAGCATGGAGCCATCAGACAAGCCCTTGCGATGGCGCGCCACGAACGAACTTTGCGTCCGGGTTGCCAACGGACGAACTCCGGCCGCGAGCATCAAGAACGCCATCGCCCCAGCGATCGGCAGCGAATACCCCAACCCGGCCGCGCCGGCGAGCACCAACAGCGTCAGCATCACCTCGGGGCCGTAGGCAACCGACGACAGCGCATCCGCCGACAACCCCGGCATCGCCACCAGCCTGCGCATCCGCTCAACCGCAACCGCGCTCGCGCTCAGCGGCGCGCCCGGTACAAGACACGCCCGCTCCGCGGCGGCGGCGCCTCCGCCTTACGTCGCGCCTCCACCGCCGGCAACCGACCATGCCGGCCGGCGACCCACACGAACCGGCCCAGCCCAGTCGGCCGCAGCCCCCCGGCATCGGAGTAGCTACCCAAATTCGGTTCGACCGGCAGCGCGCGACGCCACACCCCAGATCCCCCAACACCGGCTCCCACTCGCCCCCCACGTCTCGCAGCGCCGAAGGTCCCGCTCACTCAACGTGGGTAGCAGCGCATCCAGGTGCGGCGCGCCCGCGGCCCCATCAGCAGCCTCGCTCCGACCGTCCTGCCCGCTGCCGGCGGCAAAGCGATCGCGCTGCACCGCTACGCCGACTACGGACGTCGGACCGCGCATCACGGCACCCGACCTAAGGCCCGTCATCGAGCGGGTCGCGCCTGCCCCGACTGTCGACGCCTCGCACGTCGGCACTTGTGATCAGCGCCGCGGGCACGCTGACCATCCACGACAGACATGTGCCGTTCCAGGCGCAGCGGCCCGACGCCACGGCCATAGGCTCGCGGAATGGCCGTGAGAAGGATCAAGCCGAATATCCTGTCCAATGACTTCGGCGCCAGCCGACGCTTTTACAACAACGTGATCGGACTCGGGGGCGGCGACGGTCTCGACTGGATCTTGTTCTTTGGCACCGACCGGCACGAGGTCCAACTGAGCGTGATGATGCTCGACATCAAGGCCCAGGTGCATCCTGACGTAACGATCGAGGTCGACGACGTCGACGAGGTGCACGCACGCGCGATCGCAGACGGCGCGGAGATCGTGTATCCGCTTACCGACGAGGACTGGGGGCTGCGCCGCTTCTTCGTCCGCGACCCGAACGGCGCCGTCATCAACGTGACGCAGCATCGCGACGACTAGCGGCCCACGCACTACTGCGCGGGATGACCGCTTGCCCGGCCACGCAGTCAAATCAAGATCAGCGCGGATGGGGTCAGTCCGGCGATGAGGTTCTGACGCAGCAGCGGCGATATAGGTCCGTTGGTCGTGCACATCGGAACGAGTTTTAGGACCCCGGCGAGAAGCGCGTCGTTACAGCTCGAGGACGATTCGCAAGGCTGCCTCGACATGTCGAAGTTCGTCGAAGCCGAGGTGTCCGACCTGCTCACCGAGGCGGGTGAGGTCCACGGCGGCGGTCTGCTCAACCAACACGCGGGCGATGCTTCCGTCGACGAGGATCTCTGGGCGGAAGCTTGCGGCTCGTGCAGACGTCGAGGTCGGCGCGACCAGCAATGTCGACAGCGGCAGTGCGTCGGACTGGACGATCACAGCGAAGCGCGGGCCGCGCTGCTCATGGCCGCGACTCGCTCGTGCCGCTCTCAGCCGGTGGATATCACCACGCACGCAGTGTCTCCATGTCGCGCAGCACCTGTGCGGCCTCAGCCCGGTCCGCGGCATCGGCGGCAAGGGCCTCGGCCTCGGCGCGCAGCCGTTGTTGAGCGCGGGCACGGGCGGCGTCGATGAGCGCTGCGCGCACGGCGGTCGACACGGCGGTGCCGTCAGCCGTAAGCACCGCGAGGGCGCGCTCGGCGTCTTCGTCGGGCCGGAACGTGATCGTCTGTGCCATGCGTTCAATCGTAACACAATTTGTAAGACGGGTTCGGGTTCCGACGCGATCGCGCCCAGCTCGAATCACCCGAACTCGCGCTCGTGGAACGACGCAGACATCAGCGGCGCGACCGTGCGGTCGCAGCCTGGGTGTGCTGCACACCTCCGGACTGCGACAGACCACGATCCGGTCCGCACCGACAGTGCGGCAGACCTCGCCGGCACATCATCGGCACATCTGCGCGGATCGGCACGGCCAGCAAGATCGATCTCACCGGCACGGGAGTGGTCCCTCACCGAAACTCCATGGACTGTGCTGAGGTTGGGGCGGTGAGTCTTGATCGTTGGCGATGGCTGAGCAGTTGTATGGCAGTGCCTGGTCCGACTTGGAGGACTTGGCTCGGCGATGCCGGCGCGAAGGATGTGTCGTGTGCGCGGCCGGGCATCCCTTGGCATTACGGCGAACTCACCCACACCTGGGTAACCACCGACCGGCAGGTCGCGGTCAACGGCGACGTGTGCGTGATCTCGAAGACCCATGCGCTCGAGCCGTTCGAGCTGCCCGCCATGGACCAGGCCGGGTTCTGGACCGAGGCAATCTTCGTCGCCGAGCGGGCCAGCTACTGCACCCGGTGAAGAAGAACTACGAAAGCCACGGCAACACCCTTCCGCACCTGCACATGCACCTCATCCCACGACGGATAGCCGACCCGCTCGTGGGCCGCCCGGTCGATCTCAGCCAGACCCGCTGCCGCTACACCGACGCCGAGCTCGAGCAACTGCGAGCCGCGCTTGCCCCGTTGGACCCGCATGTTCGCGATGATCTTGGAGTGCGTGGCCGACGGCCGGTTGTGGAGCCCGAAGAATCTCCCGCACCGGTGCGAGGTATCTACCAGGCGCCGCGGCCGAGTTGATGAGGGTCCATGTGGAGGCTTTGGGAGGCGGACGAGGACGTCGACGAGACCATCTGGAAGCCGATCGGGTGGTTTGGTGGCCGTGTCAACTCGACTTGGCCCCGGCGGGACGGTTTGAACTGGCTCCAGTGGTGCGCGCGTGGCGGGCGTGAGCTAGCCGGTATGAGATGGTGCCGGTGTCGATGATCTGTCCGGCGAAGGTGAGCCGGTCGACGAT
>JBKPQY010000007.1:0-12978 GCA_046734315.1 Actinomycetota bacterium
GCGGATCACTGATCTACCGATCAAGAGGTTGGGGGTTCGAATCCCTTCGGACGCGCACAGAATCCCCTTGCGATCGTTGATGGTTCGCATCGCGCCTGCTGTGCTGCCCGCCCGAGTGGCACAAGAATGGCACAACGCTCCGTCGTGGCCTGTCCTCGCGACGCCTGCGTTGCGGGGACAATGCCCCAACTTAACCTAGTCCGCCGGGGCTGCGTGGACCGAGACCGGCTACGTGCTCACCGACACGGGCGGGCACATGGTGCGGCCCGAGTACTACTCGGACACGTTCGCGCGGCTGGCCAAGTCCGCCGGGCTGCCGCCGATCCGGCTGCACGACCTGCGGCGCGCCAGCGTCACCACGATGCTGGACTCCGGGGTGCCGGTGCACGTCGCGGCCGCCTGGCACGGGCACGACCCGAGCATGACGCTGAAGGTCTACGGACACGTGCACCCCGTCGGACTGGCCGACGCGGGCAGTGCGCTCGGCGCCGCATTCGAACAGCGGTGAGAGCCGTCACCGCTCCGGGCGTGGCTCGTTTGACGCTTTGGGACGGGCGTGGCGCCCGACGGGGGGTGGGATGGGCGCCGCGCCCGCTCCCGGCCAGTACACCCAGGCTCGCGCCAGACGCGAATGGCACAGGAGTGGCACAAGCGACACCGCGCGGGGTGAGTACGCCAGACCCTTGACGGCCTCACCGAGGAGATGGCGCATCGATACCACGGAAAGCTGTTCGCTGTGATTGTCGGCAGCATGCCGCTGCACGTCGTTGAGCACGCCTCCCAGATCCGTCAGTTCCTCACCGCTGCAGGCCTCACAGTGCAACACATGCCCGGTGATCGCGGGTACACGGGTTGATCGTGATGGTGATCCCGCACCCAGAAGTGCGCACTACGCGGCGTGAGCGGACGTCAAGTTGCGATTCGAAAGAGGACCCCAGGGCTCTTCGGAATGGCGCTGGGGGTGGGGTCGCAAAGTTAGCTGACGCGGCGATAGCGGATGTGGGTGGCCAGCGGCGAGTGAAGGACCTCGGCGGGCTCGAAGCCGAAGGACTCAATTCCGTCGAAGATGCGCTCGCCGGAACCGAGCAGGACGGGCGCAATGTCGAGTGTGAGCTCATCGATCACGCCGGCGATCAACGCCTGGCGCACGGTCGAGGCCCCACCGGCGATGTCCACACCGTTCTCACCGGCGGTCTCACACGCTGCGGAGTAGGCCGCGTCGAAGCCTTCAGTGACGAAGTGGAAAGTGGTCCCTCCGTCCATCTGGATCGGATCATGGCGGTGATGGGTCAGCACGAAAACCGGCGCGTGATAGGGCGGTTCCGGCCCCCACCAGCCGGTCCATTCCTCGTCCCAGTCCCCGCGGATCGGGCCGAACATGTTCCGACCCATCACATACGCGCCACGCGAGCGCATGAGCCACTCGTTCGCGATCTTGTCGGCCTCATTGGCCCGCGGGTCGCCGATGTGCCAGCCGTGCAGCTCCTGGCCCCGCTTCCCCAGAGGGTCCTCCCGGCTTTGATCCGGCCCGGCGACGAAGCCGTCCAGCGAGATCGACATGTGGCAGGTGGTGTCCGGCACCGCGAACCTCCTGAGTGATTGCGCCTCGCAAGTGGTCGTGCCAGCGTAGGCGTCATTATCGCGTTCATGTCATACCTGATCGCGATAGGAGTCGTGATCGTGCTCGGTGCCGTCGTCGGAATGGTGTGGCAAGAACGGCGCGAGCAACCCCCTGCGTCCGCCGGCCTCGACCAGTCCACCCTCGAGTCCGCGCCGCCCGATACCGAACCAACCCAATCGTCGCACCCGCCCGGCACGGCCTCGTGAGGCAGCGGCGACCGCTTGTCCAGGCCGCCCCGAAAGTGTGGATCAGTCGACCCGACGACCGCGGCGTAGGTCAGCTCGACTTTGCGGCGCTGGCCGCGGGACGTAGGCCCGTTCGGGGGTAATCAAGGCGCGCTCATCGTCCGCCGCGGTTGGCTGCTGTTGCGCGATGTGATCTTGCCGCCTGCTGGTCACGCACTGCGCTCGGCCGGCGCGGCGCGGCCAACGCCGGCTTCGACTCGCCTGGCGATGAGCTTGCCGAGTTCCCAGAGCACAAGCAGGACGAGGGCAGGTATGAGCGCCCAGCCGAACTGCCGCAAGTTGATATCGGTGGTGCCTAGTAGGCGGTGGAAGACGTCCATCTGGCTGACGAGTACGGCCAGCACGAACTCGCCGAGCATCGCCCAGTTCATCTGTTTGCTGTCGAAGGTCGCGGTGGTGAGCGCGGTGCCGGTTTCGCTGCGACATTCGATGGCGGCCGCGATCAGGCACAGCGCGAACGCGGTGAAGGCGATCGTGTTGCCGATGTGGGCGCTGTGGAAGTGGGATGTTCCGAAGTGGATGAGGGTGAGCAGGCCGATCGTGATTACCAGCCCGGCGAGGGCGACGGTGACGACCATCCGGGGGGTCAGCACCGATTGCCCGCGGCGGCGCGGGTGCAGCGTCATGAGGCCGGGGGTTTCGCGGTCGAAGCCGAGCGCGAAGCCGAACGGGGCGTTGACGATGAAGTGGATCCATAGCACCTGGGCGGGTGTGAAGGGCTCGCCGGCGGCGATGTTGAACAGGGTCGCGCCGAGAAATGTCAGGACGAAGGCGACCAGCAGTACCAGGACGAACCGGATGTACTTAGTGAGGTTGTCGTAGATCTTGCGGCCCTGCTCGACGGCGAAGACGATTGTGGCGAAGTTGTCGTCGGAGAGGACCATGCGGCCGGCGTTCTTGGCCACCTCGGTGCCAGTGCCCATGGCGATGCCGATGTCAGCGGCCTTGATGGCCGGGGCGTCATTGACGCCGTCGCCCGTCATGGCGACGACGTCGCCCTTCTTCTTCAGGGTGTCGGCCAGCAGCACCTTGTGCTCGGGAGCGACCCGGCCGACTACCCCGATAGCGTCGATGCGGTCCAGGCGTTCGTCCTCAGGCAGGGCGGCGAACTCGGCGCCCAGGATGGCCTCGCCGTCGATGCCAAGTTGCCGGGCGATGGCCGCGCCGGTGGTCACGTCGTCGCCCGTCACCATGCGAACCCGGATGTGTGCCGCCTGGGCGCTGGCCACCGCCGTCTTGGACTCGTCGCGGGGCGGGTCGACCATACCGACGAGGCTGGTGATCTGGAGGTCGGTGACGTAGGCGAGCAGGTCGCCATCGGCGTCGAACCCAGCTGGGTCGAGGTCGCGGGTGGCGGCGGCCATCACCCGTCGGCCTTCGCCTTCCATGCGTTCCATGTGGGCGTTTGCCCGCTCTTTCAGGCCGGCGTCCCACGGGATGCTGGTTCCCTCGTCGAGCGCGGTGGCCGCCCGCGCCATCACCGCCGGCGCGGCGCCCTTGACGAAGCAACGGACCACTTGCCGCCCGGCGTCGTCCGCCGCGGAATTGAAGGTGGCCATCAGCTTGTACGTCGGGTCGAACGGCAGCGTGGCCAACCGAGGGAGCTGCTGACGGGTTGCGTTGATGTCCAGGCCGGCCTTGTAGCCCAGTACCAACAGGGCACCTTCGGTGGGGTCGCCGACGACCTTGCCGTCCACCAAGGTGGCGTCACTGGCGACGATGAAGGGCAGAATGGCGTCCTCGATGCTGGGGCTGCTGCCCGCGGCGTGGTGGACTTTGCCGTCGACGTTGTAGCCGGTGCCGGAGACGGTGTACTGGTTGGCGTGGGCAATCACTTCTACGGCGGTCATCTGGTTCATGGTCAGGGTGCCGGTCTTGTCGGAGTTGATCGCCGAGGTGAACCCCAGCGTTTCCACCGACGGCAGGTCCTTGACGATCGCGTTGCGTTTGGCCAGGTCTACTCCGCCCAGCGACAGGATCGTCTGCGCCACCGTGGGCAGCGCCTCGGGGATCGCCGCGATGGCCAGCGACACCGCGGCGGTGAACAGCTGATCCCACGCCTGCCCGCGGGCCCGCCCCAGCGCAAACATCACGATCATGGTCAGCCCGGCCGCCCCGGCGATCCACAAGGTGAGCCGGTTCATCTCCCGCGTCAGCGGGGACTGCTCGACCGCGGTCGCCGCCAGCATCCCGGAGATCTTCCCCAACTCGGTGCCCGCTCCGGTTCCGGTGACGATCATGATGCCGCTGCCATGGGTGACCGGCGTGTTCATGAACGCCATGTTCGACTGATCGCCAGGGCCCAGCTCGCCACCGGGCAGCGTCTCGGCACCCTTGGCCGCCGGAACGCTTTCCCCGGTCAGCGCCGACTCGTCGATCTGTAGCGCGCGTGCCTCGACGATGCGGCCGTCGGCCGGCACCTGGTCTCCGGCGGCGATCAGCACCACGTCTCCGACAACCAGGTCTTCGGCCGGGATCTGCGCCTCGGTCCCGTCGCGGCGCACCCGCGCAGTGGCCTTCATCATCGACTTCAGCGCGTTCATCGCGCTTTCGGCCTTGCCCTCCTGCCGCATGCCGATGACCGCGTTGAGCAGCGTCAGCGCCACCAGAAGGATCCCGGTGCTCCATTCCTTGATCACCAAAGACACCACCGCCGCGACGACCAGAATCATCTGCATGTAGGTGCGGTACTGATCGAGGAACCGGCGCCAGCCCGGCTTCGGCCTCTCCTCCGGCAGCGCGTTGGGGCCGCTGCCGGCCAGCAGCTCAGCCGCCCGGGCGGCGGTGAGCCCCACCTCCGGATCGACGCCGAGATCTGTGGCGACCTCCTCCGGCGATCGCGCATACCAATTCCGGTCCGCCGCCACTGGCTGTCTCGTGCTATCAGTCTGCACCGCCATGTCCGTGCCTCCGATCTGGCCGCCTGGGCCCGCGCGCCCTTAACGTTCGTGCCCTCGGTCCCCGACGGCGGTGGTGCCTTTCCACGACGCAACGGGTACAGCGGCGCGTAGGCATCCGCCCGAAGTCCAGGCCGACGGCGAGCAGGAGGATTGCCGGCAGCTGATCATAGAGGCCGGCACGTCGATGAGCCCGGTGACACCAACCAGTCCGCGCCGGTTGCAGGGTGGCGATGGTGGGCGCGGGGTCTTGGCGGGCGAAGCCAGTTCTTCGGTGCTTGATGCAGACTTTGTCGCCGGTGGTCGGGTGGTAGGGCCTGGGGTGGACGAACGCGATGCCGAGCGCAACGGCTTAGCGTTCCAGGACGACCCAGCCGTGGCCGCGGTGGTGGCCGGTGACGCGCTCCCCTCGTGGCCATCGGCGGCGGAGGAACATTTGACGGCAATCTTCCTGTCGGCATGATCGCCGTTCTGCCGGCCACTAACCAAGGTGCCCGTGCGCTTCCGCGTGATCACCGCTGCTCGCGGCTCACGGGGTGCCTCACGCGGTCGGATCGCACGTGGGAACGTCACGACGCTAACGGAACTGTTCGGGCCGCCGCGGCCCGTAAGCTCGCCGTAGCCCGACGTGCGGTGGCCGTCTCCCGACTGGACGGAACGTCCGCCTCTGTTGGGCCCAGGACGGCAGGGCCTCGCTTCCGCATATCTCTCATAAGGGGGGTTAGCCATGCTACTGGCAGCCGCGACCTTTCCGGACGGGGCAAAGCGGGCTGGACGATCTTCGTGATCGTGTTGCCGTTCTTGGGCGTGTTCGTGAGCCTCACCGCGCGCGGGCGCGAGATGAGCGAGCACAAGATCGAAGCCGCACAAGCACAGGAGGTCCAGTTTCACGAGTACGTCCAGCAGGCATGGGAATTCGCCCTGCTCGCCGCCGTCGTCCTAGTGCTTGGCTGGCACATCGGCAAGTGGATCGCTACCGGAGGACCCGGCGCAGCTTCGCAACCGACTCGGCACCGGATCTTGCCCAAGCAAGCGCACTGACCTAATGACACGGAGTACCCGTCATGGCTGAGAAAAAGACCAAGAAGATCAAGCACGACGTCGAGGTATCGCCGAGCGCCTCGCACGAGGACACCGGAACCACACCGACGAAGATGAAGCGCAAGGAGTACGAGCGCGAGATGCGAGTGCTGCACGGCGAACTCGTCGCCATGCAGGAATGGGTGAAAGACTCCGGTGCCAAGATCTGCATCGTGTTCGAAGGGCGAGACACGGCCGGCAAAGGGGGCACGATCAAGAGGATTACCGAGCGGGTGAGCCCGCGAGTGTTCCGGGTCATCGCCCTGCCCGCCCCGACCGAGCGCGAGAAGTCGCAGATGTACGTGCAGCGCTACCTGCCGCACCTTCCAGCGGCCGGCGAGGTCGTGATCTTCGACCGCAGTTGGTACAACCGGGCAGGAGTGGAGCGGGTGATGGGCTTCTGCACCCCGGAAGAGACCGAGCGGTTCCTCGAACAGGTGCCGGCAGTCGAGAAAGCCATGGTGGACTCGGGGATCCACCTGATCAAGTACTGGCTCGAAGTCAGCGCCGACGAGCAGACCCGGCGCCTGGAAAGCCGCATCCACGACCCACGCAAGATCTGGAAACTCTCGGACATGGACCTGAGGTCCTACAGCCGCTGGTATGACTACTCCAGAGCCAGAGACGCAATGTTCGCCGCAAGCGACACCGCGTGGGCGCCGTGGCACGTCGCACACACCAACGACAAGAAACGCGCTCGACTCAACATCATCAGCCACCTGCTCGGCCAGGTCCCGTACAAGCCACTGGCCCCCCGTGACATCACCCTGCCCACGCGGCAGCGCCCCAGCGGCTACGTCGAGCCAGACCTGCCGCTCCATTACATCCCCACACCGTTCGGATAAGCGCAGGCGCAAACGGCCCGGTCGGCGGAGAGCGTCACTTATTGCCGGGTGGTGATTCTCAAGTTACCGCCCTAGCCTGACGACTTGCAGTGTGGTGTCCATCCGCACCAAGGTCGGTCGAGACGCGAGAGCCACTGTGTCGGAGATGATGGATGTACCGAGGCTAGACTCATGACGAGTGCCCACAAGTGAAGGACCGGACCAATGTCCGAGACGCCGCACCAAAAGCAGGACTTCATCGAACTGGCGAAGCGCCAGTTCGCGCAGATCTCAGCGGAGTTCGAGAAAGCGCTTGACACCCTCAAAGACCCCGAGCGGCGCAGGCAGCTGACCTCGTCCTACCTCGACGTCCTGCAGAAGGGCCTGTCCCGCGCACAGGAGACCGTCGCCAAATACCAAGAGAGGGTCGCGACGCAGCCGACCGAGGAACCGTCGATCCCTGCTCCCGCACCTGAATCGTCAGGCGCCGCATCGTCCCCCGGCGGCACATCTGAGGTGGGTCAGAAGCATCCACCAGAGTCAATGGACTGAGCAGGCGATCGCTCCGGAGGCACGCCCCGCGGCAATCCTTCCCCACGGCTCCGGCGCGGGAAGGCTGGACCCGATGGTCCAAGACAGCAATGTGGTCGCGAGAGCGTGCGCTCCAGGGCAGCAAACCTGAACGGGAGGCCCGGATATGAACGTGCGACTGGTCCGGTTCGGATCCGTCGAAGTCGACGGGCTGAGGTTCGAGCACGACGTCGTCATCGACCGAGGGAGCGTACGCAAACGTAAGAAGGGTCCCTCCAAGCCGTACCGTGCTGAATTCGGGCACACACCGTTGTCCTCGGCGGAGGACTTGCCGTGGGGCGGTCCTCGGCTGATCATCGGCACCGGCGCTTACGGCTCGCTGCCGATCGCCCCCGACGTCGTCGCGGAGGCGGACCGTCGGGGCGTGTACCTGGACGCGATGCCGACGGAAGAGGCGTGTCGCCTGATCTCGACGCTGGACGGGCGCGAGGTGCACGCCGTCCTACACGTCACCTGCTGACGCATCGACTCGCTTGCCGTTTCGGGGGTCTCGACACTGCCGGTCCGCCGACTCTCATCACCTCGGGCGGTTTGCTGAGGCTGGGGGCTGTTCTGGCACCGTCAAGCCCTTGTCCGACCACGGTGTTGACGGGCCGACGGCATCACGCCATGCGTGAGAGGGAGCCTCAGTGTCCACTGTGGACGGTCCACAGTGGACAACGCGTCATTCAGCTTGTCAATCAACGAGCGTCGTCGGTTGCCATGGATGCCGGACCGTACGCCTCGTCTGCGTCGGAGTTGTGGCCAGATGCCGGCGATGTGTGCTTGTCCGGCCGTCCGAGCGGTTTGCGGCAGCGTGAGCTCCCGGGCCATTGACCCTGGGTTGGTGGGCTGGTGAGCTGGGGGTGTGGAGGGATCGGTCTTCGTAGGCCGTGATCGGGAGTTGGCCCGCCTGCGCGCGGTCGTCGGCGGTGGTGAGGCGCGGCTGCTGCTCGTGGTCGGTGACGCCGGGGTTGGCAAGACCGGGCTGGTTACCGAGGCGATGTGGCGTGTGGCTGCTGACGGCGCGGTCGTGGTCTGGGGCGGGTGCCTGCCGATGCGCGAGTCGCTGCCGCTGCTCCCGGTGGTGGATGCGCTAAGTGACCTCAGCCGGGTCGATCGCGGTGGGCTGCTGGAGGATGCGCTGGCTGGGACACCGCGCTACGTGCAGGTTGAGGTGGCCCGGCTGCTGCCGCGGCGCGGTGGTGACGCTGCCGAGTCGAGTGGTCCGGTCGATGGTGGGCCGCGCGAGCGGCTGTTTGCTGCGATCGCCGAGTTGTTGGGCGCCGTGGCGCAGCGGCGCCGCATTGTGTTGGTCGTGGAGGACGTCCACTGGGCGGATAGCGCGACCTTGGACTGTCTGACATTCCTCACGCGAGCGCGTCGGGATCTAGGACTGACAGTGGTCACGACGTGCCGGTCTGACGAGGCGCCGCTGGCAGTGCAGGTGGTCGAGTGGCTGGCGCACGTGCGCGGTCTCGCCGGCGTGGTCGAGGTCCGGCTTGACCCACTGACGCGGGCCGAGACCGCCGCGCAGGTCGCCGCGCTCGAGGGCACGCCCGCACCGGCGCCGGTGATCCACGAGCTGTACGCGCGCACCGAGGGAAACCCATTTTTTACCGAGCAGCTCGTGGCCGCTGCCTCGCCGGATGGCGGGCTCGGCTCAGCGGCCGGATTGCCGGCCCGGCTGGCAGAGCTACTGGTCACGCGGGCCGGTCGGTGCGCCGGCGCGGCCAGGACGGTGCTGTCAGCGCTGTCAGTGGCGGGCCGGCCGCTCAGCGAGGACCTGCTCGAGACTGTCAGCGGGCTGGAGGTTGAGGATGTTCGCCACGGGCTGCGCGAGCTGACGGCTGCACGGCTGCTAGCCGACTCGGGTGCTGGCGGTGAGCAGCGGCCGCGGCATGCGCTGCTGGCCGAGGCCGTGGCCGCCGCACTGCTTCCGGGTGAGCGGGTCGT
The DNA here is from genome assembly GCA_046734315.1 of Actinomycetota bacterium. Lineage (GTDB taxonomy): Bacteria > Actinomycetota > Actinomycetes > Mycobacteriales > Jatrophihabitantaceae > DASXRA01. The sequence continues at coordinate 9,194 of JBKPQY010000007.1, forward strand.
CCTGCATGAGCGGGTGGCGGGGGCCTTGCAAGCGGTCGGCGATGACACGTTCGCCGCGGAGGCGGCCGGGCACTGGGCCGCGGCCGGGCGTTTCGCTGAGGAACTCCCAGCCCGGGTGCACGCGGCCGAGGCCGCCGAGCGCGTGCTCGGCTACGCCGAGGCCGCTCGGCACTGGCAGCGAGCCATCGAACTCTGCGCGCTGGTGCCGAACCCGGAACTTCCTGCCGACGCCGACCTGCCCCGCATGTACATCCGCGGTGTCGACGCGCTCTTCACGGCCGGCGAACCAGCCGATGGGCTGGCCGAGGAGGCGTACCGCCGCTTCGCCCACCATCCCGACCCGGCCATCGCGGCATCGATACACCTGCGCGCCTCCTATTCTCGAATGGCTACGGATCCCCCGGCCGGCATGCGTGCAGCTCAGCAGGCGCTGCGCCTGTTCGAGCAGCTGCCACCCTCAGTCGACAAAGCCAAGGCCTGGAGGCACTTAGGCCTGTTCCTGGTCTTCGGCCACAGCCCGGGCGACGCCCGGCGGGCCGCTTTCACCCGCGGTCTGGAGGTAGCCGAGGCGGTCGGTGCCCCCGGAGTCGCCGCCTTCATGCAGATGCACGTCGCCCACGACGCCTGCCTGCACGGCCGGGTCGCCGAAGGTTTCGAACTGGCGCAACGAGCCCGGGCACTAGCCGACGTGTCCGGGGACCTCGAGGCGCTGGTGGAGGTCGCCTCCATCGAGAGCGAAATCCTGCTCAAGACCGGCCGCTTCGACGACGCAGCCCAGTCCGGGCTGCGCGGCCTGCAGGCCGCCCGCGAGAGCGGCCACCACAAGGGATATATAGCCGGCCTCGCTGTCGGCAACGCGGCCGCGGCGATGCTCGCCCAGGCCCGCACGGTCGAGGCCGCGGAGCTGATCGACCCGCTGACCGACGAGCCGGTCAGAGGTGACCAATGGACGCCGCACCTGTTTCGTGGCGAGATCGATCTGCTGCGCGGCGACGTCGCGGCCGCCGCCGAAAGGGTGCAGCAGGTCAAGTCTGTGGTGGGCCGCGAGGCCAGCATCGACCGCGCCCGCGAGATCTCGCAGCGCGCGGCCGAGGTGGCGCTGTGGGCAGGCCGGCCCGAGGACGGCCTGGCCGACGTACGCGAGGCCGTGGCCAGGCACCCGACCCCGGAGTGGACGATGCAATGCGGGTGGCTGCTGGTCATCGGCATGCGCGCCTGCGCCGACCTAGCCGGGCAGGCCCGGGCTTCCCGCGACGAGCCCGGGACGCAGGCCGCGCTGGCCGCCGCGGACGACCTGGCCGCCTGGGTGAACCGGATGAGCGGTATTCCGTTCACCGACCATCCGTACGTGGCGACGATTCCGGCCGAGCGCGCGAGCTGGAACGCCGAACGCAGCCGCCTCACCGGACCAGGCGAGCCCGCCGCGTGGCAAACGGCAACCGACGCCTGGGCCGACCTCGGCTGCCCCCACCGCGCCGCCTACGCGGCATGGCGCCACACGGAGGCTCGTCTGCTCGCCGGCGCCCGGCCGGCGGCGGTCAGCGACCCCCTGCGGTCCGCCGCGATACAGGCGGCCGGGCACGTCCCGCTGCTTACGGCCATCCGCACTCTCGCCGAGCGGGCGCGCATTCCGCTCGAGACTGTATCGCCGCCTGTCGAGCCGCCTGAGAAGGCCGCGCCGTACGGGCTGACCGAACGAGAACTTCTCGTGCTGCGCCTGCTCGCGACCGGGCGAACCAACGGCGAGATCGGTGCGCAACTATTCATCAGCCGCAAGACCGCGAGCGTCCACGTAAGCAACATCCTCCGCAAGCTCGGCGTGTCCACCCGCGTGCAAGCCGCCGCCCTCGCCGAGCGCGCCGGGCTGGTCGAGCGCCACTGATTCCCTGGCGCCGCACTCAAGATGAAGATCGAAATCTGCCAGAGGTTGGTTGCGCCGAGCCGCCGCCGCGGGGTGGCGGCAAGCCGAGGCGCTGCCGGCTCATCCCGGTGGCAGAACCGCCACCGGTCGCACTCTGGTGCTGGTCCTATCGGGGGCGACGCACGCGTGAGCTCGTTCTGACCAGTACGGCGAGACGGCGACGCCGTTGACGAGGCTGGTGTCGAAGCAGACGTCCGCGATCTCGCACCATCCACCCTGGTCGCAGGTTCTGGAGACGCCGCGGATTGCGCTGCCTTCCGGGTCGGTGATTGATTCGACGAGTTCGTGAGACATGATGCGGGTGGCGCTGTCGAGGCGGCCCGAGGCGGCGGCCCACACGACGTGAATCCGCTGGCCGTGGCGCTTGTAAGAGTAGTGCTCGCCGTCGAGTTCGTAGCGGTCGCCGCTGGCGGTGATGCCGACCGGCAGCACCACGATGTACAGGGTCTGGTTGTCAGGGTCCGGGCCGGGCACGACGCCGCCGTCGAGTTGGGCGTTGAGGAAGTTGCTGATGTCGTGATGGTCGAACCCGCTGTGCGGGTCGGAGGTGGTGACGATCGCGGATCGACGCAGGACCGCGGGTTGGATGCCGCGGTATTGGGCGAGCCCGTTCAGATATGGCCCGATGAGCAGGGTCTGGAGCGCAGCGGTGATCTGGGCGGGTGTGGGGAAGTAGATGCCGCTGGCGGGCCAGTGGCTGCCCCAGTACAGCAGATGGATCTGCGCCGTGTGCAGGATTGGGCCGCCATGGTCGACGAAGTGAGCGGTCCCCGGTGCGGGCAGGGTCCTCGCAGTCGGATAGGCGGTGGTGTTTAGCAGCACGAGCACCGCGGTGCCCAGGCCCGCGGCCAGCGTGCGCAGCCCGGCCCGGGCCGGATGCGACCTCCCCCGGTCCGGCACGCGCGCCCGACAGCCGACGTGGTCCGCGTGGGTGCGCGCCCGCTGCGGCGCGGGCAGTCGCCGGGCCGGGGTGCTGATCGACTTCTGCGCGGCCATGGCCTCGCTCCTTGACCTGCCGGGCGCCGGATCGGCGCCGAACACCGGTCAAGGTCGGGCTCTAAGGCAGCCGCCCACATTGGGCGACTGAGGCGGACTCGGGGCGGGACTGCCTTAGATTTCGGGTCCCTGCGGGCGCTCGTTTCGACGCGCCACGGACCGCGCTAAGGCTGGGTGGTCGCCGGTTACGCGCAGGACAGGCCGACGCGCGGCCTCGCGGCAGCCGCGCGACGGCGACCGCGGCTGTATGGGCGACGCGATGGGGTGACCCCGATGGGCCAATCCGGCGGGTGCCCGACTTACTCGGGACTGCCTGTCTTCCTGACTGTCCACAGTGGACGGTACGTCCATAGAGTCTGTCCAGGAACGTCCGCCAACGGATGCCACAGATGGCACAACGGGGGACAACGATTGCCAGCCCGGACAAGCAAGTCCAACGGGTTACTGATCTACGGATCAAGAGGTTGGGGTTCGAATCCCCCCGGGCGCGACCAGCGCCGGGGCCTGCAAAACGCTGAGCCTCTCAAGGCCTCCTATCCGCCGGTCGTGCTCATGGCAGCGACAATCTCGTCGATCGCCGCCTGCTCCGGTGGGCTCACGTCCTGGCCGTGTTCGCGGTGGGCAGCTGCGACCTTGTGGGTCAAGTTAACGATGAACTGGCGGTACTCCTCCACCTCAACCGGCGTGGCCTTGCGCTCAAGCACCTCGACCGAGTCGCGCACATGCTGCAGCCCGGCCTGCTTCAGCTCGTCCGGGGAGTGGTAGCGAGTGTGATCCCGTTCAGGTTTGGCCGATACGATCTCATCCAGAAGCTCGCTCTCTCCGTGCTGCTGGCGCGCCTCCGTGTAGGCCTTGGCCATAGCGATGG
>JBKPQY010000008.1:0-11146 GCA_046734315.1 Actinomycetota bacterium
GTGGCTGTTCGTGCTTGCTGCGATACGCGTGGTCCGAGCCGACCTGCGCGTAAGCGGGCAGCCCCGCGTCGCTGTGCCGCCGCCGGCTCGGCGGCGTGGTCGTGGGCCCGCTCAGGCGCCCGCGCCGCGCCGCGCCAGCATGCTGGTCGTCACCGCCGGCGGCCTCGCGGGTACCCGTATCGGGCTGACCGGCGCGCCGATACTGATCGGGCGGGCCGACGACTCCACGTTGGTCCTCACGGACGACTACGCCAGCACCCGGCATGCCCGGATCAGTCAGCAAGACGGCGTCTGGTTCGTCGAGGACCTCGGCTCCACCAACGGCACCTACCTCGGCCAGCACAAGCTGAACGGCCCGACCCCGCTCGAGGTCGGCGTGCCCATCCGCATCGGCCGCACCGTCCTGGAACTGAGATGAATCGGGCTTATCCCGCCTGCGCGGATCCACGACGCGATGAGCGCTCGCGCGAAGAGCCCCGCCGCCGCGACGCGGCCCGCGCCGCAAGGCGCGGAGCGGAGCCGTGGGTCCGCCCGAGCGGAGCGAGTGGCGGGGACGCGGATGCGCGTGGGCGGGGTAGGTCAGCGTGACGTTGGCTCTCCGGTACGCGGTGCGCTCGGACCGCGGGCTGGTCCGTGGCAATAACGAGGACTCGGTCTATGCCGGCCCTCGGCTGCTCGCCATCGCTGACGGGATGGGCGGGCACGCGGCCGGCGAAGTTGCCAGCAAGATCGCCGTGGCCGCCGTCGAGCGCCTCGACGAGGACCGGCCTATCGGGGACCTGCTCGCTGCGCTGCGGCTTGCCGTCGAGGACGCCAACCACCGCATCGCCGACTCGATCCGGGCCGATGCCGAACTCGAGGGCATGGGCACGACGCTAACGGCGCTGCGGTTCACCGGCGGCCAGGTCGGCTTGGTCCACGTCGGCGACTCGCGGGCGTACCTGCTGCGCGGCGAGCACCTGTCACAGATCACCCACGACGACACGTACGTCCAGTCGCTGGTCGACTCGGGCAAGCTCACCGCGGAAGAAGCGAGCAACCACCCACGCAAGTCCGTGATCCTGCGTGCGCTGATGGGCGACCAGGTCGACCCGGACGTCTCGATCCGCGAGGCGCGCGCGGGGGACCGGTACCTGCTCTGCAGCGACGGGCTGAGCGACGTCCTGACGGCGTCCACGATTCTCGAGACGCTCAGCGAGGGTGACCCCCAGGAGTGTGCGGACCGTCTCGTCGAGCTGACCCTGCGCGGCGGCGCTCCGGACAACGTCACCGTCATCGTCGCCGACGTGGTCGGTGGCGACTTCGGCGACGACGTGCCCGTGATCGGCGGCGCGTTCATCGATCTGACCGAGCCGTCGCCACCGCCGGTCGAGGCCAGCCCGGCCGAACGTGCTGCGCAGATGACCCGCACCGAGGTGCCGCACCATGTCGAGCCGCCGCTGCGGCGCCGCCGGTGGCTGCGCCGGCTGGTGATCACCGCGGTGGTGCTGGCCATAATCGTCGGCGGCACCGCCGGCTTCTACGCGTGGACGCAGAGCCAGTACTTCGTGGGACGCTCCGGCGACGAGGTGGCGATCTTCCGCGGCGTCAACACCGACTTCGGGCCGCTGAAGTTCTATCAGGTCTCGGAGAACACGCCGCTCAAGATGTCCGAGCTCACGCCCGCGGCGCGCAGCGAGGTCGAGTCGGGCATCACCGCGCACAGCCAGGCCGGAGCCGAGGACATCGTGGCCAATCTGCTCAAGACGCAGATGTTGCCGCTCTGCCGCACGAGCACGGCCACCCCGACTCCGTTCGATCGCGACGGCGCGATCGCCTCCAGTCCGGCTCCGAGGCCTCGCAAGACATCAGCCAAGCCGGCGCCGCGGACCTCGCCGCACCGCATTGCGGCGACGTCGGCCACGCCGACGGCCGCACCGACCACGCCGACGACGCCGACGGCCGCACTGACCACGCCGAACGAGGGCTGCCGGTGACACCGTCGAGCGGGGAGACGCGTGTGCCGACCCGGCGCACGGCCGAGTTGGTGCTGCTGGTGTTCGCCATCGGCATCGTGTTCGCCGCCGAGGCCATCGTCGAGGCCACTCGCGACGGCCGGGTGAACCGCAATCTGCTCGTCGACAGCATCGTGCCGCTTACGGCCGGCGTCATCGCCCACTTTGTGATCCGGCGGGTTGCTCCATACGCCGACCCGCTGCTCCTGCCGATCGTGGTGTTGCTCAACGGGCTCGGCCTGGTCATGATCCACCGCCTGGATCTCGGGCTGAAGCAGCAGTCCGACGACGGCACCGGGCCCAAGTTCACCGGGGCTGCCGCGCCGACCCAGATCGTGTGGACGGCACTCGGCATCGCGCTGTTCCTGCTGATCATCTGGCTCGTGCGCGACCACCGGGTGTTGTCCCGGTACGCGTACACGCTGGCCCTCGCGGGCATGTTCTTCCTCGTGCTGCCATCGGTGCTGCCGTCGCGGTTCAGCGAGGTCAACGGCGCCCGAATCTGGATTCGGGTGGCCGGCTTCTCCATCCAGCCCGGGGAATTCGCCAAGATCCTGCTGACGATCTTCGCGTCAGCATATCTCGTGACGAAGCGGGACGTACTGTCCCTTGCCGGGCGGCGCTTCATGGGTATCGACTTCCCCCGAATGCGCGACTTCGGCCCGCTGCTCGTCGTCTGGCTGATCTGTATCGGGGTGCTGGTCCGCGGTCACGACCTCGGCTCGTCACTGATGTTCTACGGGCTGTTCATCGTGCTGCTGTACGTCGCCACTGAGCGGGTCGGCTGGGTGGTAGTCGGCCTGGTGCTGTTCGCCGGCGGGGCGTACATCGCGTATCAGGTGTTCGCGAACGTTCAGACCCGGGTCACGGTGTGGCTGCACGTATTCGACTATCCGGGCGGCATCGGTTATCAGGTCAGCCAGTCGCTGTTCGGCCTGGGCACCGGCGGACTGTTCGGTACCGGCCTGGGCGGCGGCCATCCCGAGATCGTGCCGCTACCGGCCACGGACTTCATCATCTCCTCATTCGGAGAGGAGATCGGCCTGTTCGGACTGGTCGCGCTGCTCGTCATCTACGTGCTGTTCATCGCGCGGGGGTTCGCGGCGGCGCTCGCGGTGCGCGACACGTTCGGCAAGCTGCTGGCCACCGGCCTCTCGTTCCTCGTCGGGCTGCAGCTTTTCGTGGTCGTCGCCGGTGTCACCCGCCTGCTGCCCGAGACCGGGCTCACGACGCCGTTCCTGTCCTACGGGGGTTCATCGCTGCTCGCCAACTACGCGCTGCTTGCGTTGCTGCTGCGCGTCTCGGACGCTGCTCGCCGCCCACCCGGGCCCGCCAAGCACGTCGCCCCCGAGCCCGCGGTGACCCCACAGGCGGTACCGGCATGAATCGGCAGATTCGGCGGGTGGCCATTGCGGTCGGCGTGCTGATGGCGGCGCTGCTCGTGAACCTCAACTACGTCCAGGTCGTGAAAAGCGACGCCTACCGCAACAACAAGAACAACAAACGGGTCATCCTCAACGAGTACGCCAATCCTCGGGGGTCGATCATCGTGCAAGGCACGCCGATCGCCGAATCCGTCGCGACGAAGGACGAGCTGAAGTACCTGCGCAGGTACCCGGACGGGCCGGTGTACGCCGACCTGACCGGGTGGTACTCGCTGATCTACGACAAGAACGGCCTCGAGGAGACCGAGGACGGGCTGCTGTCCGGCAACGACAGCCGTCTGCTCGGTACCCGCATCACCGACCTGCTCACCGGGCGCACGCCGAAGGGTGGCAGCGTCTCGCTGACGATCAACAAGGCGGCGCAAGAAGCGGCCTACAAGGGGCTCGGCGGCCGGCGCGGCGCCGTCGTCGCGCTCGACCCGCGCACGGGCGCCATTCTCGCCGCGGTGAGCAGCCCGTCCTACGACCCGAGCGTGCTGAGCTCGCACAACCTCGACGCCATCCAGGCCGCGTACAAGAAGCTCAACAGCGACAAGAACCAGCCGCTACTGCCGCGGGCGTTCCAGGCGACCTACCCGCCCGGATCGGTGTTCAAGGTGATCGTCGCCGCGGCCGCGCTGAAATCCGGCAAGAAGCCCGACGACGTCATCCCCGGTCCGACCGTGCTGGCCCTGCCGGACGGCGGCACGATGCACAACTTCGCGGGCGAGTCCTGCAGCAGGAACGGCAAGACCACGACGCTCATCGCCGCGCTGACGATCTCCTGCAACACCGCGTTCGCCCAACTCGGCATCGACACCGGACAGGACGCGCTGCAGAACGAGGCCAGCCTGTTCGGCATGAACGGTCAGGATTTCAGCGTGCCCCTGAGCGTCTCCGGCTCCACGATGGGCACCATCGAGAACCGCTCGCAGCTCGGGCAGAGCTCGATCGGGCAGTTCAACGTGCAGATGACACCGTTGCAGGCGGCGATGATCTCGGCCGCCGTCGAGAACGACGGCGCCCTGATGACGCCCTACCTCGTGCAGCAGGAGCTTGCTCCCAATCTGTCGGTGCTCGACACGACGCAACCCCAGCTGCAAAGCCAGGTGCTGAGGCAGGACCAGGACAGGCAACTGGAACAGATGATGGAAAGCGTCGTCGCGAGCGGCACCGGAACGAAGGCGCAGATCCGCAACGAGCGGGTGGGCGGTAAGACGGGCACCGCGGACAACTCTGACGCGAAGGGCAACCCGCTCCCGCCGCACGCCTGGTTCACCGGCTACGCGGCCGACCCGCTGCACCCGATCGCCGTGGCCGTGGTCCTCGAGAACGCCGGCGTCACCGGCAACGAAAGCGCGGGTGGCGAGCAGGCCGCGCCACTTGCTCGCGATGTCATGAAGGCGTATATCGACGACGCGAGCGGGCGATGACACGACGACCAAGGACCCTCGATGACGCGGAATCCCGCGTGACATGTAAGGCTATTGCCCCAATGACAGTGACCCTCGGCGCCGCTGCACAGCGGCGTGCTCGCTCGGAGGTCCGCCCATGACGGCGACACCCCGCCTCGTCGGCAACCGATACGAGCTCGGCGAACTGATCGGCTACGGCGGCATGGCCGAGGTGCACCGTGGGCGCGACGTGCGGCTCGGCCGCGAGGTAGCGATCAAGATCCTGCGCCCCGATCTGGCCAATGACCCGGCGTTCCTCATCCGGTTCCGCCGCGAGGCCCAGTCCGCGGCGGGGCTGAACTACCCGGCGATCGTCGCCGTCTACGACACCGGCGAGGACCCGGGGCTGTCCAGCAACGGCGATGTCCCGTACATCGTCATGGAGTACGTCGAGGGTCGCACGCTGCGCGACGTGCTGAAGGAGCAGGGCAGGCTGCCGATCCGCCGCGCCATGGAGATCACCGCCGAGGTCTGCGGCGCCCTCGACTTCAGCCACCGCAACGGCATCGTGCACCGCGACGTCAAGCCGGGAAACGTCATGATCACGCCGACCGGCGCGGTCAAGGTCATGGACTTCGGCATCGCCCGCGCGCTGTCGTCGAACGCGGCCACGGTGACCCAGACCGCCGCCGTCATCGGCACCGCGCAGTACCTCTCGCCCGAGCAGGCGCGCGGCGAGCCGGTCGACGCCCGCTCCGACGTGTACTCGACCGGCTGCCTGCTCTACGAGCTGATCACCGGATCGCCGCCGTTCACCGGTGACTCACCGGTGGCGGTGGCCTACCAGCATGTCCGTGAGAACGCCCCGGTGCCGTCGTCACTGAACCCCGAGGTGCCGCGAACGGTCGACTCGATCGTGATGAAGGCGCTGGCCAAGAACCCGCTGAACCGCTACCAGTCCGCGGGTGAGATGCGTGCCGACCTGCAACGCGCGCTGGCCGACCAGCCGGTGTCCGCCGAGGCCGTCATGACTGATGCGGAGAAGACGCAGTTCATCCCGCGCTCGCCCGCCCACCTCGCCGGGGGCGCGGCGCTGCCGCCGGGCGACGACGGCCGCACCGAGGAGGACGAGCGCCGCCGCCGCCGATGGATATGGACGGCCGTGGTCGTCGCGCTGCTGCTGGTCATCGGAGCTGCCGCCTACGCGATCGCGCTCCTCGGCAAGACCGACAAGCCGAAGACCTTCGCCGTGCCGTCGCTGGTAGGACAGACAGTCACGGCCGCGAACCAGGCGCTGGTCAAGGCCGGCTTCCAGCCGGACAACCAGCCGGGCACGACGAGCCAGCCCTGTACGGGCGCCCCGAACAACATCGTCCACGAAGGTCTCGTCTGCACCCAAGAACCGGCTGCCGGCTCGATGCAGACCAAGGACACCGTGATCACGTTCAAGACGTACAAGAAACCCACCGTCGAGGTGCCGAACGTCGTCGGCCAGTCCTATGCGGACGCGGCTAACGCGATCTCCGCCAAGGGGCTCAAACCGGCCCGCAAGGACGTCCCGAGCGACATGCCCGTGGGGCAGGTCGTCGCGGAAGACCCCAAGGCGTACACCCGGGTGGCGGCGCACGAGACGGTCACGCTGTCCGTCTCCAACGGCAAGTCCGGCGTGCCGAGTGAGGTCGGCAAGAAGATTCAGGACGCGAAGAGCGACCTGAGCAACCAGGGCTGGACCAACGTCGACACGCAGACACAGCAGACGACCGTTCAGGCGCAAGACGGCATCGTCCTCGACCAGTACCCGACGGCGGGCAGCGAGTTCCCGAAGGACCAGCAGATCACGCTGACTGTCGCGGTCTACGTGCCGCCGACGCCGACGACGACGCCGACGACGCCGAGCACCACGCCGACGACGCCGAGCACCACGCCGCCCACGATCCCTCCGACGACACCACCGACGACGCTGCCGACGACGCTGCCACCGAACTAGTTTCGCGCCGCCCACCTGCTAGGACGGCTCCGGCGCCAAGCGGCGTGCGTGCTCGGCGACCACGGGCAGCACGACGATCGCCCGCAGCCCCGGCTGGTTGTCGGCCAGCCGGACGGTGCCGCCGTGCGCGCGCACTAGATCGCGCACGATCGGCAGGCCGAGCCCCGTCCCGCCCGATTCGCGCGAGCGTGACCCGCCGACCCGGTAGAAGCGGTCGAAGACCCGTTGCCGCTCGTGCGCCGGGATGCCCGGGCCGTCGTCGGTGACCTCGAGCTGGACTGTCGGTTGCCCGGCCATGTGCCGCCCCGCGCTCACGGACACGCTGACGCAGGTGCGCGCGTAGCGCACCGCGTTGTCGGTCAGGTTGACGACCACCCGGCGCAGCCCGTCCGGGTCGCCGTTGACGATCATCGGCGCGGTCGTGACAGTCACCGGCACCCGCGCCTGCGCATAGCCGGCCACCGTCTCGGTGACGAGCACGTCGAGCTCGACCATCTCGTGGCGGCGCAGCACCCCGCCCGCCTCGTCCAGGCGGGCCATCGCGAGCAGGTCGTCGACGAGCAGCTCGAGGCGGCCGACGTCGGCGAGCGAGTCGCGCAGCACGGCATTCCAGTCCTCGGGCGGCAGCCGCTCGGCCACCTCGAGCTGAACGCGCAGCGACGCGAGCGGCGAGCGCAGCTCGTGCGCGGCGTCGCCCACGAACGTGCGCTGCCGCTTCGTGGCGGCGTCGATGCGGTCGAGCATGGCGTTGAGCGTGACGGCCAGCCGCTGCACCTCGTCCTGGGCGTCCGGCACGGGCAGCCGCTGGTCGGCGAGCCCGGCCACGGTGATCTCCTCCGCGCCCTGGCGCAGGCCCGCAACCGGTTGCAGCGTCCGGCGCACGATCCAGTACGTCGCGAGCCCCATCAGCAGAATGCCCAGTGGGACCAAGATCAGTGCGAGGACGCGCAGCACGTGCACGCTCTGCTCGACGCGTCCGAGGCTGGTGCCCACCAGCACGGTCTCGCTGCCGACCGGCACCGCGGTCACCCGCAATTGTGCGTTGATCCCCGCCCATTCGCCGCTGATCGTGCGATGCCCGCCGTCGTGCTGCTGCGCGAGCTCGTTCGGCTGGAGCATCGATCGTGTGGCGTCCGCGCCGGGGGAGTTGGCGACCACGGCGTCGTTGGCGTCGACGATCTGGATGTAGTCGACGCCACCGCTGCCCGAGAGCAGGGTGTGCGGCGCGTTACCGCGCTGGACGAGCGTGGCGATGTCGGCGGCTGTCTTGCTGGCGGACGAGTCGATGCCATTGATCAAGGCCACCCGCAGCACGATGATCAGCACGATCGTGCCGGACACGACGGCGGCCGCGAAGAGCGTCGTGGCCACGATCGTGATGCGCGCCCGCAGAGACCGGGCGCCCCACCACTCACCCAGCCAGCGAAACCGCGGCCAGATCACTGCTCCTCCGGCAGTTCCCACCGGTACCCGCTCATCGGCCGCAGGTTACCCCGCGTTGTTCACCACACCTGGCCCAACGGTGGGTCCCCGGCGTTCGCCCACCGCGCCGCTTTCGGCCGGCTCGGTGGCGACGAGGCGGTAGCCGGCGCCACGCACCGTCTGCAAGCTCTGCCGCCCGAACGGCGTATCGATCTTGCGGCGCAGGTAGCCGACATAGACCTCGACGACGTTCGCGTCGCCCTCGTAGTGGGCGTCCCAGACGTGGTGCAGGAGGTCCGCTTTCGACACCGCCTCGCCGGATCGGCGCATCAGGAATTCGAGCAGCGCGAACTCCCGGGGTGTCAGCTCGACGTTGTGACCGGCCCGGGCGACGGTGTGCGCCGCGGGGTCGAGCACCAGATCACCGACCGTCAAGGCGGCCGGACGCGGTGTGACGCCTCGACGCAGCAGCGCGCGCAGCCGGGCGAGCAGCACCACGAATGAGAACGGTTTGGTGAGGTAGTCGTCCGCGCCCAGATCGAGGGCGTCCGCCTCGTCGTATTCGCCGTCCTTCGCGGTCAGCATGAGAATCGGGACCCAGTTCTGAGCGTCGCGCAGCCGCTCGATGATCCGGTAGCCGGACAATCCGGGCAGCATGATGTCGAGGATGACCGCGTCGTAACTGCTCTCTTGCGCAGCGTGCAGTCCGTCCGGTCCGGTATGCGCGACGTCGACGGTGAACCCCTCGCCGACGAGGCCGCGCTGTAGCGCCGATGCAAGGCGCACCTCGTCCTCGACGATCAGTAGCCGCACCGTTTGTCCTTCCTAGTTGCGATCACAATTCAGGGTGCCATCGGGCGGCGTTGCACTCCTGCAACGCTCAGCCCCATCACAGTGCAGGCGGCGCATCCTCGTCCAGGTGAACGTCCGTTCCGTCTTCCAACGCAATCATGCGCTGCGCTGGATCGTGCCGACGGGTGTCGTCGGCGTTGCCGCCATCATCGCCAGCGGCATCCTCTCCGCGCGGGCGATTTCCGACCTCCCGCCCCGCACCGCGGCCCAGCTGCTGGTCGATGTCGAGAACGCCCATGTCGACGGGCTCTCCGGGACGATCGTCGCCAAGGCGTCGCTGGGCATCCCGTCGCTGCCGAGCGGAGCGATATCCGGCAACCTGCTCAGCCTGCTGTCCGGCTCACACACGGCCCGGGTCTGGTACGCGGGCACCGACAAGCAACGGTTCGCGCTGCTCGATACGCTCAGCGAGGCCGATGTCTTCCACAACGGCCGCGACATCTGGACATACAACAGCTCCACGCACCAGGCCACGCACATGCTGTTGCCGGTGCAGTCGGCGACGCAGGAACCGCCGGCCACGACGCCGACACTCACCCCTGAACAGGCCGCGGAGCAGGCGCTGCGCGCCATCGATCCGACGACGATCGTGAGCACCGACGCGGCGCGTCGGGTGGCCGGGCGTGCCTCGTACGACCTGGTGCTCGTACCACGCGACCCGAGTTCACGCATCGGGTCGGTGCGGATCGCCATCGACGGCAAGACCAAGATCCCACTCGGCGTGCAGCTGTACGCGAGGGGTGACCACTCGCCCGCCGTTGATGTCGCATACACCCGCATCCGCTACACCGTGCCCGACATGAGCAACTTTGCCTTTACTCCGGCGAAGTCGGTGAAGATCAAGGAAGCACCGTTCCCCGCCGCGGCGCAGCAGGGTCATCACCCCGTCACCACGATCGGTACGGGCTGGACGACCGTCGTGCGGATGCGGGTCGCCGACCTCGGCGCGAGCGGCACGGAGATGGCATACCTGGACGCGCTGCCACGGGTGAGCTGGGCGGGCGGCAGCGGTCGGCTGTTCGATTCCAGGCTGGTGACTGTGCTCGTCTGCGACGACGGCCGCCTCTACGCTGGGCCGGTGGACAAGAACGTCCTGATCGCCGACGCGGCTGCCCGCAAGTGACCCTGGCCCACGGGGCCACGCCACCGTCCACAGTGGAAGATTGGACAGCGACGCGATGAGCGCTAGCGCGAACCCGGGGTCCCCGCGAAATCGCGTAGCGATTTCGTGGGGTGGGATGAGCCCGCCGGCCGCTACGCGTGCCGTGCCCACGGCGCGGCGTGACTCGCAGGATGCATCGCACGCGGCGCAGACGACAGACACACCCGGCGGATCGGAGCGGCTCGCGATCGGAAGCGACGGGCTGACCAAGCGGTTTCGCGGTGGTCAGGTTGCGGTCGATCACGTGGACCTGCGCGTGCCGATCGGCTCGGTCTACGGCTTCCTAGGACCGAACGGTTCGGGCAAGACGACCACGATCCGCATGCTCCTCGGCCTGATCTACCCAACGGCGGGCACGCATCGCCTGCTGGGTGAGCCGTTTGTCGAGAACGCCGCGCGCGTGCTGCCCCGCGTCGGCTCACTGGTCGAAGGCCCGGCGTTCCACCCGTACCTGTCGGGCTACGCCAACCTGGCCCGACTGGACGCCGCCGACCGCACCGTCTCGGCACGCACGGCGCGCCGCCGTATCGGTGAGGCACTCGACCGGGTCGGGCTTTCCGCGGCCGCCGGAAAGCGGTACCGCAACTACTCGCTCGGCATGCGGCAGCGCCTCGGCATCGCGGCGGCGCTGCTGCGTCCACGTGACCTGCTCGTGCTTGACGAGCCGACGAACGGCCTCGATCCGCAGGGCACCCGCGAGGTGCGACACCTGATTCGGCAACTCGGTGACGAGGGTGTCAGCGTGTTCGTCTCGTCGCACCTGCTCAGCGAGGTCGAGCAGATCTGCACGCACGTCGGCGTAATGAGCGTCGGGCGGATGGTGTGGCAGGGCTCGCTTGCGGCGCTAGCCGCAGAGCAGCAGGCGCGGGTGCGCGTTCTCTCGGCCACTCCTGCCACGGCGGCCGGGGTGC
>JBKPQY010000009.1:0-15816 GCA_046734315.1 Actinomycetota bacterium
GGCTGATATCCCCGGCGGCGGCAAGGTGAACCAAGGTGGGTAGCGCCCTGACGGCCGACGCGCCGCCGCAGCCGTCGCCCGCACGCAGCACGCCGGTCATCGAGCTCGCCGGGGTCCACAAGGTGTACCGCACAGGGTCGCTCGAGGTCGAGGCCCTTCGCGGCATCTCCCTCACGATCAGCCAAGGGGAGTACGTCGCGGTCATGGGCCCGTCCGGCTCCGGCAAGTCGACGCTGATGCACATCCTTGGCTGCCTCGACGTGCCGACGTCGGGCATGTACTGGCTCGCCGGCGAGGACGTCGGAGTGATGGACGAGATCGAGCTCGCGGAAATACGCAACCGCCGCGTGGGATTCGTGTTCCAGCAGTTCAACCTGCTGCCGTCGCTGACCGCACTGCGCAACGTCGAGATGCCGTTGGCATACGCCGGCGTATCGCGAGAGCCACGGCGCCGGCGTGCCACCGAGGCATTGGAACGTGTCGGGCTGGCGGACCGGTTGGCGCACCGTCCCGGCGAGCTGTCCGGCGGTCAGCAGCAGCGGGTGGCCGCCGCCCGGGCCCTCGTCACCGATCCGGCGCTGCTGCTCGCCGACGAGCCGACCGGCAACCTCGACTCGTCGGCGAGCGAGGAGGTGCTGGCGCTGTTCGGGGAGTTGCACCAGCAAGGCCGCACGGTCGTGCTGATCACCCACGAGGCCGACATTGCCCGGCGCGCACAGCGCACCGTTCGCCTCCGGGACGGAGCCATCGCATGACATGGGCTGACCTGTTCCACACCGGCTGGGACGCCATCCGCACCCACAAGCTGCGCTCGATGCTCACGTCGCTGGGCATCCTGATCGGTATCGCTGCCGTCGTATTGACGGTCGGGTTGGGTCAAGGCGCCCAGCAGCAGGTGTCCAAGCAACTGGCCGCGCTCGGCGGCAACCTGCTGATCGTGACGCCTGGCAGCAGCACGTCAGGCGGGGTGCGTGGTGGGCTCGGGTCGGCGTCCACGCTCACCCTGGCGGACGCCACGGCGCTCACCTCCAAGACGGCCGCACCGGATGTCGGCGGCGTCGCGCCGGTGCTACAGCGCAGTGAGTCCCTCGTGAACGGGTCGACGAACTGGACCACGACCGTTGTCGGCACCACAGCATCGTGGCTCCCGGTACGGGGCCGTACGTTGGAATCCGGCCGCTTCATCAGCGCCGCTGACGAGTCGAGCGGCGCGGCCGTGACGGTGCTCGCGTCGGACACCGCGAGCGAGCTGTTCGGTCCGCTCGACCCGGTGGGGCAGAGCGTGACGATCAACGGCGTCCCGTATCAGGTGATCGGCGTGCTCACGTCGGCCGGATCGGACTCCACCACGAACCTGGACGACCAGGCGATCGTGCCGTTCAGCACGGCATCGCAGCGGCTCGTGGGCGGGACGGACCGCACTTCCGTGCAGACGATCTACGTCAAGGCGGTGTCCGACGGGCGGCTCTCGGCCGCGTACCAGGAGACGAACGCGATTCTCGGCTATCGGCACGCCATCACCTCGTCGTCCACGTCCGACTTCACGATCACCACGCAGCAGTCGTTGATCAGCACGACGTCATCGGTCGACAAGACGCTCACCAATCTGCTGATCGGCATCGCCGCACTGTCCCTGCTCGTCGGCGGCATCGGCGTCATGAACATCATGCTGGTGTCGGTCAAGGAGCGCACCCGCGAGATCGGGCTGCGCAAGGCGCTCGGTGGCACGCCGGCCTTGATCCGGCGGCAGTTCCTGTCCGAGGCGTCGATGCTGGGCCTCACCGGAGGGCTACTCGGGGTGGCGCTCGGCGTCGGCGGCGCGGTGCTGCTGCGGCACCTCATCTCCAACCCCATCGCGATATCCGTGCCATGGGTGCTCATCGCGATCGGCGTCGCGATCACGATCGGCATCGGCTTCGGCGTATATCCGGCCGCGCGAGCGGCCCGGCTGTCACCCATCGACGCGCTGCGCAGCGAGTGAGAGGACCTTCCATGATCGGTCGAGTCGCCGTCGTCGGCGCCGTCGGCATGTTCGTGCTCGCCGGGTGCAGCAACTCCCCGCCCACGTCGCACAACTCGAGCACAGCGACGTCGGCGTCGGCCGCCGGGCAGGGCGACTCCGGTCAGGGCACCGGCGGGCTTCGTGGACCGGCGGCATCGGGCACCATCGCGGCGGTCAGTGGCAAGACCATGCAGGTGCAGAACCCGCAGACCGGCCAGGTCGCGGTCACGTGGACGTCGTCGACGAAGTTCACCCACCAGATCGCCACGACGCTCGCGGCGATAAAGACGGGCGACTGCGTAACGGCGCTGGCACCCTCGGGCACATCGTTCGACGCGACATCGTTCACCGCGACCAGCCTCATGGTCAGTCCGAGTGGGTGCAACATCAGAATCGGGCCGGGCCCGACCGGCCGTCCGTCCGGGTTCCCGTCGGGTGCGCGCCCCTCGGGCCTCCCGTCCGGACAATTGCGCGGTGGCGCAGTTGCGTCCGGCAAGGTCACATCGGTCGCCGGCAACACGGTGGTCATCGCGGCGCAGAAGTTCGGTGGGAGCGGCACCAGCAACAAAACGGTCACGGTCACCTCGAGCACGAAGATCACCACCGAGGCAGCGACGACCGCGACGTCCGTCAAGGTCGGCAAGTGTGTGACCGCCGAGGGCAAGGCCGACTCGACCGGCGCGGTCACCGCGACGCGGGTGCGCATCACCGATCCGATGAACGGTCAGTGCGGCGCCTTCCGGAGGATTGGAGACAACGGTGGCTGAGTCTGCTCGCACGTCTCGTCGGCGCCGGGCCAGGCGGCGCCGGATGCTCGCCACGGGTGTGGGCGTCGCTGTAGTGGGTACCGGCACGGCTGTGGCCCTTGCCGCGACCAGCAGCACCGGTCCGAACCTGCGCGTGGCCACGGTCCGCGTCGGCTCGGTGGACCAGACCGTCGACACTTCCGGCACGATCTCGTCGTCGCTGAAGCTCACCCCGTCATTCGCCAGCTCCGGGACCGTCGCGTCGGTGAACGTCTCGGTGGGCCAGCACGTCAGCAAGGGCCAGGTCCTCGCGAAGCTGGACACCGCCTCGCTTCAGGCCGACGTCGACTCGGCGAACTCAACCCTCGCCAGCGCCAAGCAGCAACTCCAGGCGGACGAGACCGGGCAGACGGGCTCCTCCAACAACGGCACCAACAACGGGGCCTCGAACATCGTGGCGGCCGCGTATGTGACGTACCTGGTGACGCCGTCCACGAGCATCAGTGACCTGGTCAAGCAGGTGGAGGACGCGCAGCAGGCGGTGATCACCGCGCAGCACAACGTCGATATAGCCCAGCCGGCGATCGACGCTGCGCAGCACACGGTCGATGCCGACGTCACCCAGAACACCACGCTGCGCAACGCCCAGCAGCAGGCCTGCGCCACGTCGAGCACGCCCACCCCGTCGGCGTCGGCCACGTCGTCGAGCGGGAACAGCGACTGCGCGGACGCGATGGCGGCGTACGAGGCATCGGCCGACACACTCGCCAACGACATGGCCACGCTGGACGCCAAGATCGCCTTCCAGGACGGCTACGTCAAGCAGCTCGACACCTCGATCACCACTCTGGACAAGCTCGTCGACCAACTGCAGTCGGCCGCCGCCCACAGCGGCCCCGGCGGCGGGTCGACCGGCCCCAGCAGCCCGAGTGCGCCCAGCACCGGCTCCCCGAGCCGCCCGAACCGCAACGGCGGCGGCAACACACCCAACGGCAGCACGCCGAGCGGCAGCGTGCCCGGTGGGCCCAACCACGGTGGCAACGGCACCTCACCGGGTAACGGCAGCTCGCCGTCCGGTCAGCCGAACGGCAACAACGGCAACAACGGCAACAACAACCAGCCGGCCAGCGCCGCGCAGCTCGCCGCCGATCAGAAGGCGATCGACGCCGCGCAGGCGGAGCTCAAGGTCGCCCAGCAGAACCTGGCGGCCGCGACCCTGACAAGTCCGGCGGCAGGCAAGGTTGCCGCGGTCGGGCTGACCGCCGGTCAGGACTCCTCGGGCGGGACGATCACCATCGTCGGCACTGGCATCCCAGGCGTGCAAGCCACCGTGGTACTTGCGCAGCTCGACCAGGTCAAGGTCGGCGAGAGCGTGACCGTGGCCGTCGACGGGGTCTCGACGCCACTGCACGGGAAGGTCACCTCGATCGGGCTGCTGAGCACGACGTCCGGGTCCAGCACCGCCTACCCGGTCACCGTCCAGCTCGACGCGGGCACTCCGCAGCTCTACGACGGCACCGGCGCCGACATCGTGATCAGCACCGGCTCGGCGCACAACGTCCTGACCGTGCCGAACTCGGCGATCCACAACCTTCCCGGTGGCCGGCACACGGTCACCGTCGTCAACGGCGGCATGACCAGCACTGTGCCGGTCACCCTCGGCATCGCCGGCAGCGACGTGACCGAGGTCAAGAGCGGACTGAAGGCGGGCCAGCAGGTAGAGCTTGCCGACCTGTCGCAGCAGTTGCCGGCGAGCACCTCCAACCCGAACAACGGCGGCTTCTTCGGTCCGGGCGGCTTCTTCCCGCGAAACGTCACCCGATGACGGATCCCCCGATAGCACGCTGTATGGCTATGATCACGCAATGCGTTCGGGAACTACGGACGGCTGATTGACAGGGCTACCTTCAGACGGATCGGATCCGACAATGTCCGCCATCCTCGTCCGCGACCTGGTTCGCGACCTCGGCGCGGAGTCGGCGAGCCTCGACGCTCTCGTTGCCCCACTACCCCCCGAGCAGTGGGCCACGCCGACGCCGGCCGAGGGCTGGACGATCGCCCACCAGATCGCGCACTTGGCGTGGACCGACCGTCTCGTGCTTCTGTCCGCCATCCATGAGGAGGCGTTCGCTGCCGCTGCTGCTCGCGCCTCGGCTGACCCGACGGGGTTCGCTGACGCCGGCGCCCGGGAGCTCGCCGTCGAGGAACCGGGCAAGCTGCTCGCGATGTGGCGTGACGGCATTGTCGAGGTGTGCGAGGCCATGTCGCACCTCCCGGGCGGCGCGCACCTTTCCTGGTTCGGGCCGGGCATGAGCGCTGCGTCCATGGTCAGCGCGCGGATCATGGAAACCTGGGCGCACGGCCAGGACATCGCCGACGCCCTCGGCGTCACGCGAGAGCCCACCGCCCGGCTACGGCATGTGGCCCACGTCGCAGTCGCATCCCGCGGGTACGCCTACACGATCAACGGCCGCACCCCGCCGCAGGAGCCGATCCGCGTCGAGCTGGTCGGACCGGACGGGTCGGTGTGGACCTGGGGACCGCCGGACGCGGCGGACCGGGTTAGCGGCCCGGCCCTGGACTTCTGCCTGCTGGGCACGCGCCGCCGGCATCGGGACGATCTCAAGGTGGTGGCCACCGGGCCGGTTGCCGACGCATGGCTCGACATCATCCAGGCATTCGCCGGTCCGCCCGGGCCCGGGCGCCGTCCTGGCCAAGTCGCCTGAGGACGACGCGTGGTCGACGGTGTCACTGACACCGCACGCCGACCACCTGGCGGCGCCGCTATTCGCCGGCATGACGGCGCTCACCCTCCAGCACGCCGGCGGCGGTATCGGCCTGCTGAACCCGACCATCTACTCGCTGGCCAACTCGGGCACGTTCACCGACGTGAGCAGTGCGCCTGCGGATGCGGGCAACGTCCGCCCGGACTTCGTCAACAGCGTCGACGCGTCGGGCGGCGTCGTGCACAGCGTGCGGACGTTCGACCAGGACTCGAGCCTGACGATCGCCGCAGGGTGGGACGACGTTACCGGCGTCGGCTCCCCGAACGCCGGGTGGCTGACCAGCGTGTCCGGGTGACCTATCCGCCGTTTCTGGACGTCGTGGGCGCGCCGGGTTTCTTACCCGGCGCGCCCCGCGTCGTAGTCGCGAGCGCGTAGCCTTCCTCCGTGCTCGCTCGCGACTTCGCAGGTGTGCTTAGCGCCGCCGCGGGCGGTGACGAATCGGCATTCGGGCGATTATGGCGAGATGTGCATCCTGCGCTGCTTCGGTACCTGCGGGTGCTCACCAAGGACGAGACGGTTGCGGAGGACGTCGCAGCCGAGGTCTGGGTGGACGTCACACGTCGGCTGGGCAGCTTCTCCGGCGACGAGTCGGCGTTTCGGGGATGGCTGTTCACCCTTGCGCGGCGGCGGGCCATCGATGCGTGGCGGGCCGCGCAACGCACACGCGTGCATCTGACCGGCGACGACGCCGACCTGGATCGCGCGGGGGGGCACGACACCGCGGGCTCGGCCTTGGAGCGGATGACCACGCAGCGGGCGCTCGCCCTGATCGCGACGCTCCCCATGGACCAGGCCGAGGCGATCACGTTGCGGGTGATCGCCGGACTCGACGTCAAGGACGTGGCCCGACTGCTCGGGAAACGTCCGGGCGCGGTACGAGTGGCCGCCCACCGCGGGCTGCGCACGCTGGCCGCGCGGCTCAGCACACAGCCTCGCCGCCCCGCGCAGCGCCGCTAGCCCTGCAGCCGGTGTAACGGGATTGCGTGTCGCAGCGCTTCTCGTGTTGAGATGACGAACGATCCCGAGCAGCACGGCGAGCATCCTCTGGACGAGGTGAGCGCCGAACGACTGCTGCGCGGGGTGCGCCCGTCCCCGGGCGCCACGGCAGGTGAGCAGGCACTCGGTGAACTGCTCGCTGCAGCGTCGGCGCCGCCGTCGGCATGCGAACTTTCCGGAGAGACCCGGGCGGTGGCAGCGTTCAACGCGTCCCGCTCGGCGACCACGGGGCCGAGACACAGCCGGCACGTCATTCGCCGGCGCCGATCCGCGATGAGACCGCGGGTCAGTCACGGGGTCGCAGCCGCGGCGGCGTTCGGCGCGCTTGCCATCGGCGGCGTCGCAGCCGCGGCATATACCGGGTCCTTGCCTGCGTCCATGCAGCGGCTCGCGCACGACCACCTCGGCGCGCCACATCCCAAGCAGCCGGGAGCAACGGCCGTCACGGCTGGGTCCAGTCGGCGAGGTTCGCCGCCGCCGGCGGCGCGGCTCACGACTCCGACCGGTCACCCAGCTCCTCCAGGGCTTTCGGCCGTCACAACGCGCCCGACGTCGTCCGGCCCGGGACGGCAGTCCACGACCTGGCCGAGCGCGCTCAGCAACCGTTACCAGCTGTGCACCGCGTACTCGCACGCGCGTGCGCAGCCCGACAAGAACGCGGCCAAGAACGCCTTGCGCGAGCTCGAAAAGGCCGCCGGCGGATCTCAAAACGTATCGGATTACTGTGCACCGGTTTGGGGCAGCGGCACGGCCACCCCGAATCCTGAGCCGCACGATTCCGCACATCCGGACCAGCACCCTCCGCTAACGACGGTGCCTGCATCCCCGGACGGGCGACCACCCGGCTAGTCGCCCCCACAGGCGGCGCGCCAGCGGGACCCCCTCCCCCCGCACCCGCTGATGCGCCTGGAGGTGCCGGCCTTCCACCCACGGGAAGGCCGGCACCACTTCTTTGCAGCCCGGTAGCCTCCCAGCCATGACCGTGTTGGCCGTCTGGCTCGGCAAGTTCGTGCTGGGCATGCTGCGGCTGATCGGGCGGCGCGGCAACGCCCTGCCCGGGCTGGTGGTCGAGAAGGTCTTCCCGGGCTACCTGCCGCGGGCGATGGCGCAGCTCTCACAGGGCGTGGTCGTGGTCACGGGCACCAACGGCAAGACGACCACCACGAAGATGGTGGCCACCGTTCTGGGCGAGCGGTACCGCGTGCTCACCAATGACACGGGCAGCAACTTCGTCCGCGGCGCGATCACCACTGCGGTCGAGCGCTCGTCCTGGACCGGCCGGCTGCCCTACGACGTCGCGGTGTTCGAGCTGGACGAGGCCTGGGCGGTGCGCTTCACCCAGCTGGTGCCGCCACAGCGGCTGTTGCTGCTGAACGTCATGCGCGACCAACTCGACCGGTTCGGCGAGATCGACATGACGGCGAAGCTGCTCGGCCGAGTCGCGACGGCCACCACCGAGGCAGTGGTCCTCAACCGGGACGATCCACGGGTGGCCCGCCTTGCGGACGAAACCACCGCGGCAGTCAGCTACTTCGGCGTGGCCCGCGAGTTGCGGCCGCAGTTCCCCACCGACGAGGAACTTTACGGCGGCCCGCTCTACGTGTCGGACGTCCCCGCGTCGGCCGAGTTGGCGGCGCTGCCCTCCGAGGCCTCGCCCACGACGCTGCTACGCATCGCAGGCGTGGACATTCCCGTGCTGCTACGCGCCGAGGGTGCGCACAACGCACAGAACGCCGCCGGCGCCGCCGCGCTGGCGCTGACCTTCGGGTTCACGGCGGATGAGGTGGCGGCCGGCCTACGGCGGGTTTCGCCGGCGTTCGGCCGGGGTCAGTCGTTCGACGTCGAGGGCCGCCGCCTCGTCCTGCAGCTGGTGAAGAACCCGGCCGGTTTCCGGCTCACGCTGCGCACGCTCGAGGGCGTCAAGCCGGCCGCCATCGTCATCGCGATCAACGACGAGTACGCCGACGGTCGCGACGTTTCGTGGCTCTGGGACGTCGACTTCACCGGCGCCCTGGGTGGAAGGCAAGCCAGGCTGTCGACCTCGGGCACGCGGGCCGCCGACATGGCAGTGCGTCTGCGCTACGACGACATCGACGTCGCCGAGGTGGAGCCTGACCTGGAAAAGGCCGTGCGCCAGGCGGTGTCTGCGGTGGACGCCGGCGAGCAGGTCGTGGTGTTCAGCACGTATACGGCCATGTGGGCCCTGCACGCCATCCTGCTGCGGATCGGAGAAGCTGCGTGATCACCCTGGTGCATCTGTATCCCCGTGAGATGAACATCTACGGTGATACCGGCAACGTGGTCGTGCTGCGGCAGCGGCTGCGCTGGCGTGGCATCGACAGCCGGGTCGTTCCGATCAACATCGGCGACCCCCTGCCGCACGACGCGGACATCGTGCTCGGTGGCGGCGGCCAGGATGCGACGCAAGGCGAGATCGGCCACGACTTCGTCGCCCGGGCCGCCGAGTTGCGCGCGATGGCCGACGACGGCGTGGTGTTCCTGACGATCTGCGGCACCTATCAGATGCTCGGGCACGAGTTCGTCACCCAGGACGGCCTCCGCATTCCGGGAACCAGCGTGCTGGACGTCACCACCCAGGGCACGCCCACTCGGCTCATCGGCAACCACTACATCGACACAGCCGAATTCGGGCGCCTGGTGGGCTACGAGAACCACAGCGGCATGACGACATTGGGTCCGGGAGTCCGGCCGCTCGGCAGGACGGTCCCGGGACGCGGCAACAACGGCAAGGACCGCACCGAGGGCGCCGTGCGCGACAACGTGTTCGGCACGTACCTGCACGGGCCGGTTCTGGCGAAGAGTCCGCGGTTCGCCGACGAACTGGCGCGCCGGGCGTTGGCGCGGCAGGGAGCCGACGCCGACCTCGCGCCGCTCGACGACGGGCTGGCGCAGCAGGCCGCGATGGTCGCCGTCGCCCGTCCCCGGTAACGTTGCGTGACCCTCAGACGCTGGCTCGCAGTGCTGGTGCTGCCTGCCCTGATCGTGGTCGCGGGCTGCACCAGCGGTTCGCCGAGCACACGTGACACGACCGTCGTCCAGACCGTCAGCGGCACCGTCCATACGGCGCGGCCGCCGACGACTCCGCTCTACACGCCCGCGCCGGCGACCACCGTGGCTGGTCTGCCACCGGGCGCGGTGCCGCCACACGGCGAGCGCGAGGCCACCTGTCCGTACATCAGCACCCAGGACGCCGCCGAGACCGAAGGCAACCGCATCTATCGGACGACGATCATCACGACCACCCGTCCGGTGGGTTGCCGCTTCTACTTCTGGTGCTGCGACTTCCACGCGACGATGGACATCGTGTCACGGACGTTCGGCTCAGCGCTCGAGGCGTACAACGCGATGGTGCGCACCGGCGAGGCGGGCTCGAATGCGATCGGAGTGAAGGCGCTCGTCCCCGGCGTTTCGGCCATGCTCTATCAGACGAAGTTCTACGGCCCCGACAGTGCCACCGACTGGGCGTGCACGTTCGCGAAGGGCTCGACCATGGTCACCGTGCACACCAACCAGAACGACGTGTCGTTCAACGCCAAGCAGCTCGCGGCGCTTATCGCCCCGAGGTTCTGACCTGAGAGGCCGCTACGCCTCCGCCGGCGGCTGCGGCGCCGGTCCGGCCTTTTTGGCGGGACTCTTCTTGGCCGGAGCTTTCTTGGTTGCGACCTTCTTCGGGGCGGCTTTCTCGGCTGGCGCTTTCTTGGCAGGCGCGTCGCTCGCGGGCGCCTCCACCGGGCCGGCCTTTTTGGCGGGACTCTTCTTGGCCGGTGCCTTCTTGGCGGCCTTCTTGGGCGCGGCCTTCTTGGCCGGCGGCGGGCTCGGTACGCCCGCTGCCGGAGTCGTCTCAAGTGTCGGCTCGGGCCTCGTCGCGGCCGGCATCGACTCGGCGGGCGCCGGCGGCTCCGGCAGCGGCTGGGGCACAGGCGGGAGCAGCGGAGCCGGCGTGGCTATCACGGGCTCGCGCCGCCGCCACAACGCATAGCCGGCCCATGTCAGCACGAGCAGGACAAGCAGCCGCAGGAGCCGGCGCGGCTTACCCCGCGCACGAGTGGAATCCACCGATCGACCACCTTCGGATCCGACTCAACGGGTCAATAACACCGCGTGGCAGGATTGGCCCCAGCCATCGGCGATCAGGGGAGCATAGCCGTGTCCGCAACGCAGACTGCCACGCTGCACACGACCGCAGGCGACATTCGAGTCAACCTGTTCGGCAACCAGGCCCCGAAGACCGTGCGCAACTTCGTGGACCTGGCGCAGGGCACTCGCGAGTGGACGCACCCGGCGACCAACGCCACGACGACGGATCCCTTGTACGACGGGACGATCTTCCACCGCGTGATCGCCGGGTTCATGATCCAGGGCGGAGACCCGCTCGGCCAAGGCTTCGGCGGTCCCGGGTACAAGTTCGCCGACGAGTTCCACCCGGACCTGCACTTCGACCGTCCGTACCTGCTGGCGATGGCCAATGCCGGCCCGAACAGCAATGGTTCGCAGTTCTTCATCACCGTCGGCCCCACACCGCACCTGAATCGCAAGCACACGATCTTCGGCGAGGTCGCCGACGCCGACAGCCGAGCTGTCGTCGATACGATCGCCAGGACCCGCACCGGGCGTAACGACCGCCCGGTCGACGACATCACGATCACTTCGGTCACCGTGGAGCAATCCGGTCCGTAATGTCCGATACGCGCAGTGCGGCCGTGCCCAACGGTGAGCGCGGCGACGACGCCGGCAGCCCGGCGTCGCAGCCGCTGCCGCGCTGCTACCGGCATCCGATGCGCGAGACGGGTGTGCGCTGCGTGCGGTGCAACCGGCCGATCTGTCCCGAATGCATGCGCCCCGCATCCGTCGGCTTCCAGTGCCCGGACGACGTGAAGCTGGGACAGGCGAGCCAGCGCACGCCGCGCACGGTCGTCGGCGCCTCGCTGCGCCCGCAGCACCCCTACGTCACGACTGCGCTCGTCGTGCTCAACGTTCTCGTCTACATCGCGACCGCCGTCGGCTCGGTGCGCGGCTGGAACCAGAACCACACCAGCCACCTGTTCCAGTCCTGGGTGCTCGTGCCGTACAAGGTCGGCCACTTCCACCAGTTCGGCCGGCTCATCACCGCGGCGTTCCTGCACTACGGGCTGCTGCACATCACGATGAACATGCTGGCTCTGATCCTGATCGGTCCCGCCCTGGAGCGGTTGCTCGGCATGTGGCGCTTCGCCGCGGTCTACCTCCTGGCGGCGCTCGGCTCGTCCGTCGTGGTGTATGCATTCGACTCGCGCTACGTCGCGGTGGCCGGAGCGTCGGGCGCGATCTACGGGCTGTTCGCGGCCGCGCTGCTGCTGGTGCGCGAGCTGCAACTCCAGCCGCAGTGGCTGGTCGGCACGATCGTGCTGAACTTCGCGTTCACGTTCAGCGTGCCCGGCGTCTCGAAGCTCGGGCACATCGGCGGATTCGTCGCCGGGGGGCTGGCGACGCTGGCAATCGCGGGGCTGCCGTGGGACCGGCGCCGGCTGTCCGGGATGGTCCAGGTCGCCGGCCTCTGTGGCGTCCTTGTGGTGTTGCTCGCCGGCGTTGCCTGGCGTACCGCGGTCATCGCCTGAGAGGAGCCGCGTTGACTGGCCCGGGCAGCAGGGTCGTCGAGTCGTTCCCGCCCGCGCCGCTGCCGGTGGTCGCTGGCGGCTTTCGCACGGTGCTGGCTGACCCGCCGTGGAGATTCACGAACCGCACCGGAAAGGTGGCACCGGAACATCGTCGGCTCGATCGCTATGACACGTTGCGGACCGACGAGATTTGTGACATCCCGGTCGCGACCGTGCTGGCGGACGCCGCCCATCTGTATCTGTGGGTTCCCAACGCGCTGGTCAGCGACGGGCTGCATGTCATGAGCGCCTGGGGATTCGCCTACAAGTCCATGCTCGTCTGGCACAAGGTCCGCAAAGACGGAGGTAGCGACGGGCGTGGGGTCGGCTTCTACTTCCGGAACGTCACGGAACCGATTCTGTTCGGGGTCCGTGGCAGGCTGCGCACCCGTGAGGCCGGCCGACGGCAGGTAAACCTGCTCGCCACCCGCAAGCGCGAGCATTCCCGCAAGCCGGACGAGCTCTACGCAATTGTCGAGTCCTGCAGCCCTGGCCCGTATCTCGAGCTGTTCGCGCGTTACCCGCGGACCGGCTGGCATGCCTGGGGCCTCGAAGCACCGCCCGGGGTGTTGCCACGAGGCCGAGGCCACCGCGGCTACTCCTAGGCAAGCCTGGTCGCCGGTGCCAGGATCTTCCGCATGCGTGTGCCGGCTCTTGCGAAGGGACACCGGATCTCGGGCGCTGAACGAGACAAGCTCGGGAGGCGTCTCCTCACCGAGTACCAGTCCGGGAAGAGCATCCGACAGATCTGTGCCGAAACCGGCTACAGCATCGGACGGGTACGCCGGCTGCTCATCGACGCCGGTGTCGAATTCCGCGGACGCGGCGGCCGCCGTCGCAATACCGTCCGCTAACGCCGCCGAAACGCTTCGAGCAGCTGGGCGACCGTGCGCGGGTCGTCGCCGAGCGTGCGCCTGCTGAACACCACGAGGAGTGCACCGGCGTCGATCTCTAACGTCCGGCTCATCAGGCCGAGGTGGGAACGCTCGTCGACGCGAACATCGTCCACCTCGGCCCACGGCAGGGTGGCCCGCGTGGTCGGCGTGCGGATGGTGAGGCCGCTGCCGCTCGCAACCAGTCGCGGCCAGAACGCCAGATCGGTGATCACATAGCCGGCGAGCAGAGCCCCGGCGATGCCCGCCAGGATCCGCCCGGCTGCGTCGCTCGACAGCACCGCGATCGCGACGCTTACGACCGCCAGTACGGCGCACAGCGCGGTGAGGCGGCGGTCCGGGCCGAAGCGGCAGGTCGGTATCCGAGTCGGATTGTCCACAGGTTTGTCCCCAGGTGGGGATTGAACTACACGCGTGTAAGTACGGGAAGTGGATCAGGTGTGGATAAAGGTGTGGACGCTGTCGGTCAGCGCCAGCGCACAGCCATGACGAGGCCGATCATCATGATCCCGAACGCGACGGCGAAGTTCCACGCGCCGATGTCCTGTATGACGGGCACCTTGTCGCCGGCGATGTAATACACAGCGATCCAGGCCAGGCCGACCAGCAACACGACGACCATGACGATCGGGTACCAGCTCGGACTAGGCGCCAGCCCCTTGCCGGCCGGCGACAGCGACGTCGACGACGCCTGCGGCCGAGGCGCGTAATCGCTCTTCTTACGGACTTTCGACTTGGGCACTGTCACTCCTGACGCATCGTGCGAACCACTCCGCGCCTTCGGCGCGGCCTGCGTCGTGGCCGGCGTATTGCGCTGGGTGCGCCGCGCGCTCGCGGCGACGTGCCGCTAGCGTAGTCGGCTGACCTGGGCCACCGCACGGCTCGGGTGGCGATATGACGGGAAGGTCCTCGCGTGCGACTGCCAGGCTGGACGCGCCTGCCGGCGTCGTCACGCTGGCGCTGGCTGGTGCCGCTCGTGTGCGCGGGCGCCGGCATGCTCTTCGCGACCAGCGCGCACGTGTCGCGGGGTACCGAGCTGCGATCGCCCGAATCGGCCAACCTGGCCGGGCTGGTTCGGGCTGCCGAGCAGAAGGTCGCCGCCGGCTCGGACCGGCTCGCCACGCTCCAGCGGCAGGTGTCCGCCGCAACGGACCGTGCCGGTCGGGACAACACCGCAGTGGCGGCTGCGCAGGCCCGGGCGAAACCGCTGCGGGCGCCGGTCGGGCTGACCGCTGTGCACGGCCCAGGGCTGCTCGTCGTCCTCGACGACGCGCATACCGTGCCGACCGACGCGGGCGTCGACCTGAATCAACTCGTCGTGCACCAGTCCGACCTGCAATCGGTGGTGAACGCGCTGTGGGCAGGTGGCGCCGAGGCCATGACGGTCGCCGGGCAGCGGATCATCGCGACAAGCGCGGTGCGCTGTGTGGGCAACACGCTGCTGCTGAACGGCCGGGTGTTCTCGCCGCCGTTCCCGGTCCTCGCCATCGGCCCGGCGCGGCAGATGCAGGATTCGCTCGATCACGCTCCCGGCGTGACACTTTTCAAACAGGCTGCGAGCTACTACGGCCTCGGATATACGGTCGAGGCGCAGGATTCGGTCTTGCTGCCGGCCTACGACGTGCCCATCAACCAGACATACGCGAAGGCGGGTTCCTAAAACGAGCGAGAATGACGTGCCTGACGAGCAGGGTGAGTCAGTCACGATCGAGGATGGGCGGCCGATAGAGGACGAGCGGCCGATCGACGACGAGCGGCCGCGCGAGGGACATGCGGCGGCGCGCGCCGCAGGCCGGCACGCCAGTTCCGGATCTCAGATGAGCCGGGCGGACTGGATTCGGCTCGGGTTACGGGGCACCGGCCAGACGTTGATCACCGCCGGCGTCATCATCCTGCTGTTCGTCGTCTACGAGCTGTGGGTGACGAATATCTTCGCCCACGAAGAGCAGGTGAAGGTCCACAAGCAGCTCGAGAAGGAATGGGCCGAAGGCACCGACCCGCTCGCCCCGGGAAAGCTCACGTTACCCGGCGGCAAGCAGGGCACCATCCCGACCGGTATCGGGATCGCGAATCTCTACATTCCGCGGCTCGGCACCGATTACCACTTCACCATCGTCCAGGGCACCGACGACGCCTCGTTGGAGCGCGGTCCGGGCCACTACGTGGACACGGCGCTGCCCGGCCAGGTCGGCAACTTCGCGGTGGCCGGGCACCGCGTCGGCAAGGGCGAGCCGTTCCTGAACCTCGACCACCTCCGTCCCGGTGACGCGGTCGTCGTCGAGACAAAGAGCGAGTGGTACATCTACCGGGTCAAGGGCAACGTGCAGACCGGCGACCTCAACAACACCGGCGCGGACGGCATCCCTGGTCGCCAGATCGTGAGCCCGAGCGACGTCGGCGTCATCGCGCCGGCGCCCGATCACCCGGGCGCGGCGCCGACCGAGAAAATGATGACGATGACGACGTGCCACCCGAAGTTCACCGCCAGCCAGCGCATGATTATCTTCTCCGCATTGGCCCGGGTGGTGCCGCGCGTGGGGACGCAACTGCCGAAGGAACTCGTCGGAGGGACCCTTTAGATGTACGTGTGGATCTGGCGCCATCTGCCGGGCAA
Organism: Actinomycetota bacterium; assembly: GCA_046734315.1. Taxonomy (GTDB): domain Bacteria; phylum Actinomycetota; class Actinomycetes; order Mycobacteriales; family Jatrophihabitantaceae; genus DASXRA01. Next base: position 15,692 of record JBKPQY010000009.1, read on the forward strand.
CCTCAGCTGGAAGGTCCTCCAGGTCGTCCTGCTGGTCGCGGCGGTCAGCACGCTGCTGCTGTTCGTGATCTTCCCGTGGCTGGAGCCCAAGCTGCCGATCAACAAGGTCACGGTGAACCAATGAC
>JBKPQY010000010.1:0-15757 GCA_046734315.1 Actinomycetota bacterium
CGGTGGGCGCAGCAGGCTGCCGACGTGATCGGCCCGGAACGGGGGTTGGCTACGACGGGTCATGAGCGGACGCCGGGCAGCAGCTCAGTTGTCCGGCAGGTTCAGCTTGGAGAGGTCCGGCAGCTCGGTGCCCGGCGGTAGCTGCGCGGGTAGGTTACCGAAGCCGCCTGGGAAGCCGGCCGGCATCCGCGGCTGCGTCGGGCCGCGTCCGGACTGGCGACGGCCCTGACCTTTCTTGCCCTTCTTCCCCTTCGCCTTGGTCGGCTTGCGGCGCGCGCCCGGCAGGCCCATCGCGCCGCCCATCTGCTGCATCATCTTGCGCGCTTCGAAGAACCGGTCGACGAGCTGGTTCACATCGGTGACCGAAACGCCCGACCCATTGGCTATCCGCAGCCGCCGTGACCCATTGATGATCTTGGGATTCTCCCGCTCGGCCGGGGTCATGCCGCGGATGATCGCCGCCGTGCGGTCGAGGTCGCGGTCGTCCACCTGGCTCACTGCGTCTTTGAGCTGCCCCATGCCCGGCATCATGCCGAGCAGGCTCGAGAGCGAGCCCATACGGCGCACGGCCGAGAGTTGATCGAGGAAGTCCTCGAGCGTGAACTGGTTGCCGCTGGCGAGCTTGCTCGCCATCTTCTCGGCCTCGGCGTCGTCGAACTGCTTTTGCGCCTGTTCGATCAGGGTCAACACGTCGCCCATGCCGAGGATGCGCGAGGCCATCCGGTCAGGGTGGAAGACGTCGAAGTCCTCGAGCTTCTCACCGTTGGACGCGAACATGATCGGCTGCCCGGTCACGTAACGCACCGAGAGCGCCGCGCCGCCGCGGGCGTCGCCGTCGAGCTTGGTGAGCACGACGCCGCTGAAGCCCACGCCGTCGCGGAACGCCTCGGCGGTGTTCACCGCGTCCTGGCCGACCATGGCATCGACGACGAACAGCACCTCGTCGGGCTCGATGGCATCGCGGATGTCCGCGGCCTGCTGCATCATCTCGGTGTCGATGCCCAGCCGGCCGGCGGTGTCGACGATCACCATGTCGTGCTGGGCGCGGCGCGCGAACTCGACCGAGTCGCGCGCCACCGCCACGGGATCCCCCACACCGTTGCCGGGCTGTGGCGCATACACCTCCACGCCGGCCCGCTCGCCGACCACTTGCAACTGGGTGACCGCATTGGGGCGCTGAAGATCGGCAGCGACCAGCACCGGTGTGTGACCCTGGTCGCGCAGCCAGCGGGCAAGCTTGCCGGCAAGCGTCGTCTTGCCGGAACCCTGCAGTCCGGCCAGCATGATCACCGTCGGCGGCGTCTTCGCGAACCGTAGCCGGCGGGTCTCACCGCCGAGGATCGCGATCAGCTCCTCGTTTACGATCTTGATGACCTGTTGGGCCGGGTTGAGCGCCTTGGAGACCTCCTCGCCCCGGGCGCGCTCCTTCAGCGCCGCGACGAACCGGCGCACCACCGGCAGCGCCACGTCCGCCTCGAGCAGCGCGATACGGATCTCGCGCGCAGTGGCATCGATGTCGGCGTCGGAGAGCCGGCCCTTGCCGCGCAGGGCGGTGAAGACCTGGGACAGGCGGTCGGAGAGCGTGTCGAACACCCGCCCAGGGTACGTGGCCCGTGCGGCACCATTCAGTGGGCGATGTCCACCACGACGTGCCGGTAGTCGTGCGGTGTCCGCCAACCCTTACAGGTCGTGGGGCGAGACGATCCCGTACTGCAGCGCCATCTCGACGAGGCGGACGCGCTTCCGGTTCTGGGGGAGGTGGTCGATGCCGAACTTGTGAAACAGCACCCGCAGGTGCGTCTTCACCGCGTCGAGGCTCAGGACCAGTTCTTCGGAGATCTGGTGGTTGGTTGCCGGCGTCGCGAAGTGCCGATCGTCGCGATACGGCCGGCACAGCGCGACGAGCACCGCGCGCTGAGCCGGCGTGAGCCGGGCCGCCGCCGGGAGCGGCTCACCGATGAGCGTGCGCGGATCGTCGGCCTCGGCCGGAGCGCAGAACGTCAGCACCGTTGCGCCGACTCTGATCTCGTCCCGATCGCGCAGCTGGACCCGGCCCCCGACACGGTGGCCGTTCACGAACGTGCCGTTTCGGGACAGCCCGTTGTCGACGATCGTCCACGCGCCCCCCACGCGCTCAAGCGTCGAGTGCAACCGCGACACCAGCAGATCGTCCTCGACGACCACGTCCGCGGACGATCCCCGGCCGATCGTCACGACTGCCGCCTGCAACGGCCAGCAGCGCAGCTCGGCGCTCGCGCTCCACTGCGACAGGTAGGGCTCCGTGGCCCTTCCTCGCGCACCTACGACTGCCCCCGACGGCTCTCCCATGCCGCCTCCCACCCCGAGGCGTTCACTGTGCGCCCGCCCTGAGGGCGTGTCAACGAGCTGGCTGGTGGCGCTCGGCGCTCAGTGCAGGCCGCGGCCGCCGTCGACGTAGAGCACCTGCCCGGTGACGTAGCCGGACTCCTCGGCCGCGAAGAACGCCACCGCGTTGGCGATGTCGGCCGGCACGCCGCCACGACGCACCGGTGCCGCCTGCGCGGCCGCGTCGCGCATCGCCTCGATCGTGGTGCCCATCCGCTCGGCGGTGGCCACGGTCATTGCGGTCTCGACGAAGCCCGGGGCCACCGCGTTCGCGGTGATGCCGAACGGCCCCAGCTCGATGGCCAGCGTCTTGGTGAATCCTTGCAGCCCTGCCTTCGCCGTCGAGTAATTCGCCTGCCCGCGATTGCCCAGCGCTGACGTCGACGACATCGAGATGATCCGCCCGTACCGCGCCTGCACCATGTGCCGCTGCGCGATCTGGCTGGCAAGGAACGCACCCCGAAGGTGCACGCCCATGACCGTCGTCCAGTCGTCGTCGGTCATCCTGAACAGCAGATTGTCCCGGATGACGCCGGCGTTGTTCACCAGGATGTGTAACCCTCCGAACTCGGCCACGACTCGGTCGACGGCCGCCTGCACCTGATCGCGCTGCGACACATCCGCACCGACCCCGAGCCCGCCGAACTCCTCCGCGACCGTACGGGCACCCGCCTCGTCGAGATCAAGGACGGCCACCCACGCACCACCGGCCGCGAACCGCCTGGCCACCTCGGCGCCGATTCCCTGCGCGCCACCCGTCACCAGCGCGACCCGGTCCTGGACACCTGGCATGCGGGAACACTACCCAGACCGGTGCCGCCGACCGGCGAGCCGCGAAGCGGGTCAGTCGCCGGCCTGGCCGGTGGACAGCCCGGCCAGCACCAGGTCGGCGATCTCGGTGCCGATCTGCTCGGGCCGCACCCGGCCGGCCGGTCGATACCACCGCGGCATCTCGTTGACCATGCCGAAGATCGTGAACGCGACCGTCTCCGGTGAGGCCACCGGGCTGAACTGCCCGCGCCCCTGCGCATCGTCCACCAGCGTGATCACCGCATTGTGGTAGCGGCGCCGCTTGCTGCGCATCTGCACGATCCGCCGGTTCCCGAGCTGGGAAAGCTCGCGCGAGAACACCAGCGCCTCCCGGGCGCTTCCCGCCGTCGTCTCGACGAGGTCCATGATCAGCGCACGCAGCGTCTGCGCGGGCGGCATGCGCTGCGCCAGGATGCGTTCCATGCCCTCGAGCTGGCGGTCGATCAGATCCCCGTATACCGCGTACAGCAGGTCGTCCTTGCTCGCGAAGTGGTGGTAGAAGCCGCCCTTGGCAACCCCCGCGCGGTTGATGACCTGCGACACGCTGGTCGCGTCATAGCCGTGTTCGGCGAACAGGTCGACGGCTGCGGCCAGGATGCGGCGCCGCACTGCGGTGTCGGCCGCCGTCACCGCAGCGCCGCCTTGATCTCATGGCGGGCGATCGACCGCAGGTGCACCTCGTCCGGACCGTCGGCCAGGTGCAGGGTGCGCAACTGCGCCCATGCGGCTGCGAGTGGTGTGTCACCGGACACCCCGGCGGCGCCGAATGTCTGGATGGCCCGGTCGAGAACGTAGGACGCCGCGCGCGGCGCGGCCACCTTGATCGCCGCGATCTCGGTGAGCGCCCCCTCGACCCCGACCGTGTCGATCAGCCAAGCGGTCTTGACCACGAGCAGCCGCGCCTGGTCGATGGCGAGCCGTGACTCGGCGATCCATTCGCGGATCACGCCCTGCCGGGCGAGCGGCACGCCGAACGTGCTGCGCGACATCGCACGCGCGACCATCAACGACAGCGCCCGCTCCGCCATGCCGAGGCTGCGCATGCAGTGGTGGATGCGCCCCGGCCCGAGACGCGCCTGGGCCATCATGAAGCCGCCACCCGGAGGCCCGAGCAGGTTGGCTACCGGTACCCGGACGTGGTCGAAGTCGATCTCACCGTGCCCGCCGTGCGGGCCGTCATCGTAGCCGTAGACGGAGGTAGAGCGGCGCACCGTGACGCCACGGCTGCGCAGCGGCACCAATACCATCGAGTGCCGCTCGTGCCGCGGCGCATCCGGATGTATCACCGCCATGACGATCGCGATCCCGCACTCGGGCCGCAGCGCGCCGGTCGACCACCACTTGCGCCCGGTGATCACATAGTCGGCGCCGTCGCGTTCGATGCGCGTCGCGATATTGGTGGCGTCCGAGGAAGCGACATCCGGCTCGGACATGGAAAAGCAGGATCGGATGCGGGCGTCGAGCAGTGGACGCAGCCACTGCTCGTGCTGCTCATCGGTGCCGAACATGGCGAGCAGCTCCATGTTCCCGGTATCCGGCGCCGAGCAGTTCATAGCTTCCGGCGCGATCCCCGGCGAGCGCCCTGAGAGCTCGGCGATAGGCGCATAGTCCAGCACCGACAGTCCGGCGCCGAAGCGCCCGTCGGGCAGGAACAGGTTCCACAGCCCGCGGGCCCGGGCTTCGCCGCGCAACGTGACGATCACATCCGGCGTGCGAAACGGTGTGCCGGCGGCCCGCAGCTGTGCCGCCTGAGCCTCGAAGACCGGCTCGGCCGGGTAGACCTGCTCGTCCATGAACCGCTGCACGGAGGCCTGGAGGTTGCGCGACCTCTCGCTCTGCGTGAAGTCCATCGGGGCGCGTGCCTCCTGACTCCCGCGTCGCGGCGGGCTGGGTACGGACCCAGACTCTAAGACCGACCGGTCGGTCTGACAAGCGGCCAGCGGTGTGCGGTTCGCTAGCCCGTGACGGCGCCGAACGCCTGGCCGACGCCGTAGGTCACGGCCGCCGCGAGCCCCCCGAGCAGCACCTGCCGGGTCGCGGAGAACAGCCAGCTGCGCGACGTGAACTGGGCGGTGACCGCGCCGGCCACGAACAGGGCGACGATGGACACGACCGCGGACACCCATAGCACGGTCGCACCGAACGCGTACGGCAGTAACGGGATGAGCGCGCCGACTGAGAACGACATCAGCGACGAACCCGCGGCGATCCATGGGCTGGGCAAGGCGTGCGGGCTCACGCCCAGCTCCTCGCGCACGTGGATGTCGAGGGCCTGGTCGGGGTCGCGGGACAGCTGCGCCGCCACCCGTTCGGCGAGGTCGGAGTCGACGCCTCGCTGGACGTACATCTGCGCGAGCTCGGCCTGCTCCGCTGCCGAGTTGCGCCGCAGCTCCCTCCGCTCGACCTCGATCTCGGCACGTGCCGACTCGTTCTGGCTCTGGACGGACACGTATTCGCCGGTGGCCATCGAAAACGCGCCGCCTACCAGGCCGGCCAGTCCGGCCAGCGTGACCGCGTGCCGGCTCCCACTCGAGCTGGCACCGGCGACACCGGCGATCAACGCGAAGTTCGAGACGAGACCGTCCATCATCCCGAACACGGTCGGCCGCAACCATCCACCAGTGACATCCCGATGCTGATGGTGGACCTCGACCTGCCTTTCGTTACTCACTGCCATCCGGCGTCTTTACCGCGTCCTCATCCTCGGCGGTCTCCGCCTCGCGCGCCGTCGTGTAGGGCGACTCGTCGAACACATTGCGGTGCCGCAGGAACCAAATCAGCGCGCCGACGAAGACGATGATCGAGGTCCAGTCGTTGAGGCGCAGCCCCAGGAAGCGATGGGCAAAGTCGCTGCGCATCGCCTCGATCCACGACCGCCCCACCGTGTAGCCCATGGCGTACAACGCGAACGTGTTGCCGCGGCCGAGCCGCCACCTGCGTGCTGCCCAAACCAGGAAGAATGCCAGCCCGAGATCCCACAACGACTCGTACAGGAATGTCGGGTGGTAGTAGCCGCAGATCATCTGACCGACGTTGCCGAACCCGCAAGGCTGTGCCCGCCCGGTCGTCACGTCGATGTCATGGATCGCCAACCGCCACGGCACGTCGGTCGGCCGGCCGTACAGCTCGTTGTTGAACCAGTTGCCCCACCGCCCGATCGCCTGTGCGGCGGCGATGCCCGGCGCCGCGGCATCGGCGAAGGCGGTGAGCCGAATGCCCTTGCGGTGACAGCCGATCCACGCCCCGAGCAGGCCCAGCGCGATCGCACCCCAGATGCCGAGGCCACCGTCCCAGATCTTGAGCGCATCCAGCGGATGCTTGCCCTTGCCGAAGTACTTCTCGTAGTCGGTGACGACGTGGTAGAGACGCCCGCCGATGATGCCCAGGACGATGGCCCAGAACGCTACGTCCCAGATGTCGTCCCGATCGCCACCGCGGGCCCGCCACCGGCGCGACGTGATGGCGAGCGCGACAAAGATGCCCGCGACGATGCACAGCGCGTAGGCCCGGATCGGGATCGGTCCGAGGTGCCACACCGCGCGGGTCGGGCTGGGGATCGCAGCCAACGTGTGCACGCAGCAACCGTAGACGGTAGACACCAGCGGCGGCGCCTGGCACTGCCGTGCCGGGTGACCAGGACACGTTCAACGGCGCCGCACGCCGTCCGCGAGTTCGGTTGCGAGCTCGCGCACGGCGCTGACCCCGGCGGCGTCGGGCTGATCGAGTAGCCGTCGCACGAACGCCGAGCCGACGATCACCCCATCGGCGAACCTCGCTACCTGCGCCGCCTGCGCACCGTTCGACACGCCCAGCCCGACGCAGACCGGGAAGTCCGGCGCCGAGGCGCGAACCCGGGCGACCAGCAGCTGCGCGGCCTCGCCGACCTGCTCGCGAGTGCCGGTCACGCCCATGGTCGACGCGGCATACACGAAGCCGCGGCACGCGGCGACCGTCGACGCGATCCGGGCGTCGGTCGAGGACGGCGCGACGAGGAATACGCGATCAAGCGCATGCTGATCGGTGGCCGCGAGCCAGGTCGCCGCTTCGTCGGGAACCAGGTCGGGCGTGATCGCGCCCGATCCCCCAGCCGCTGCCAGGGCTGCGGCGAACCGCTCGACGCCGTAGTGCTCGATCGGATTCCAGTAGGACATGACCACTGCGGCGGCGCCGGCTTCGGCAACGGCCGCCACCGCCCGCAGCGCATCGTCCAGGCCCGTACCCCGGCGTACGGCAACGTCAGCCGCCTTCTGGATGACCGGACCGTCCATGACGGGGTCGCTATACGGCACGCCCACCTCAATGACGTCGGCGCCGCCGTCGACGAGCGCACGCATCGCTCCGATCGAGGCGTCTACGTCAGGGAAGCCGACCGGGAGGTAGCCGATCAGCGCTGCCCGGCCGTCGGCGCGCGACTTGGCCAGCTTGTCGCTCAGCGCGGTCACGACGCCGCCAGCTTGAAGTAGCGCGACGCCGTCTCGACGTCCTTGTCGCCGCGCCCCGAGAGGTTCACCAGGATTACGGCGTCCGGCCCAAGCTCCCGGCCGAGCGTGCGCACCCCGGCCAGTGCGTGCGCCGACTCGATCGCCGGGATGATCCCCTCGGTGCGGCACAGCAACGCGAAAGCATCCATCGCCTCGACATCGGTGATCGGGTGGTACTCGGCCCGGCCGATGTCATGCAGGTACGCGTGCTCGGGGCCGACTCCGGGATAGTCCAGCCCGGCTGAGATCGAATGCGACTCGATGGTCTGACCGTTGGCGTCCTGGAGCAGATACGAGCGCGCGCCGTGCAGCACGCCCGGAGCTCCCCCCGTGATCGTCGCGGCGTGCCGGCCGGTGTCCACGCCGTCGCCTCCGGCCTCGTAGCCGATCAGCCGTACGCCGGGATCGCCGATGAACGCGGTGAAGATGCCGATCGCGTTCGATCCGCCGCCCACGCAGGCGGCCACGGCGTCGGGCAGTCGGCCGACGCGATCGAGCGTCTGGGCGCGCGCCTCGTCGCCGATCACTCGCTGCAGTTCGCGCACCATCGCGGGGAACGGGTGTGGCCCGGCCACCGTGCCGAACACGTAGTTCGTCGTGGCCACATTGGTGACCCAGTCACGCATCGCCTCGTTGATCGCGTCCTTGAGGGTGCGCGAGCCGGTGGTGACCGGGATGACCTCTGCGCCGAGCAGGCGCATTCGGGCGACGTTCAGTGCCTGGCGGCGGGTGTCCTCCTCACCCATGTAGACCGTGCAGTCGAGGCCCATCAGTGCGGCGGCCGTCGCGGTAGCGACACCGTGCTGGCCGGCGCCGGTCTCAGCGATCACCCGGGGCTTGCCGATCCGCTTGGTGAGAAGCGCCTGGCCGAGCACATTGTTGATCTTGTGGGAGCCGGTGTGGTTGAGGTCTTCGCGCTTGAGCAGGATGCGCGCGCCGCCGGCGTGCTCGCCGAAGCGCGGCGCCTCGGTCAGTGGCGAGGGCCGGCCCGTGTAGTCGCGCAGCAGCACGGTGAGCTCAGCACGGAACGCCGGGTCGGCCTGTGCTGCCTCGAACGCGGCGGTGAGCTCGTCGAGGGCGGCGACCAGTGCCTCCGGCACGAAGCGGCCGCCGTATTGGCCGAAGTGGCCGGTGCGGTCAGGAAGTACAGTGGTCATGTAGATCTCCGATGCGGCGGTGGGTGGCTGGATGGTCGTTCGCGACCGCAGCCGCCGGACCGGATTCGACGGGCCGGCTCAGCCGCGGCGCATGCGCATGCGACGCCATCGCCCGCCGGGTGTGAGACCCATGGCCAGGACTCTACCGTGTGGCACGCTCACCCGAGCCGGCGCGGTGGATGGGGTGGCGGGGGCGCGTTCCGGTACTTGGCGACCCGGACTTCCCATTGGCTACGGCGCCGTTCCATGTCACGAATCGCCCGATTACGCCGGAACGTTTCGGGTGGGCGAGCCAGGCCGTACCGGTCGGCCCACCACTCCCCGGAGTACGGATCGAGGATGGTATCCAGGTGTGCTGGGTAAAGCCGGGCAGCGCCGTCGGCGACGTCCTGCCACATCTCCATCGGTATAACCACGCGGCCCTCTTGATCGACGACCACGATTTGCAGGGCGGCAGCCAGCAGGATCCGCTCGATCGTCGACACGCTCGGCATAAGCGTCCCGGCCTCGATACGTCCGACGGTGGCCGCGCTGATGCCGATGCGTCGGGCGAGCTCGCGCTGGCTCAGATCTGCCATCCGGCGGACGCGTCGAACCATCCCGGGCAGCACCGCTGTGAGCGATCCGGCCACAACGTCGCGCCATGGCGCTTGGCCGTCGCCGTCGCCAGGTCGCGACGCCGGGTTGCGCCCCTCGTCGTCGTGCGGCGCACTCACATCCCCAGGATCGTCGCGACGACCACGCGATTCGACCGTTCGCGCGAACCTGTGGATGACCGATCACCGCTGTGGATAAGCGCCGTGGTCCGGGCCTGCGCGGCCGGGGCAACCGAGACGGCGCGGGCCGCCGGGTCAGCGCGGACCTCGGTAGGCACCTTTCGACTTCCTTTGCTCTGCTTACCGATACGCAACAGCCGACGAGTGCGCGTTCGGACCGGATCAGAACCTGATGCGTCCAGGTAAGCAGAGCAAAGGCGACGGCGAAGCAACGGCCGGGGCCGGCGACGTAGCCCCCCGATGCGTCCAGGTAAGCAGAGCAAAGGTGACGGCGACCGCAGACGCTCAGCTTCCCTCTCGCACCAGGACGCGCTCGTCCGGGCGCATCGAGGCAGGAACGGGCCGCGGGACGGTGGTCTTGGCCCGGCCGATGCCGGTAGCCGCCAGCGTGCCGATCAGCGACGCGCAGGCCGCGACCGCCAGCGCGGGGCGGTATCCGCTCGTCACCGCGGCAGGGCCAGCCAGGCTGCCGTGCGCGTTGAAGACCGCCGTGACAACCGCGACGCCGAACACCGCGCCGAACTGCTGCATGGTGTTGAGCGTGCCCGCGGCCTTCCCCAACAGAGCGGGTGGCACGGCGTTCAGCCCGCCGGCCGTGACGCAGGGCAGCGCCATGGAAATGCCTACGCCGGCGACGATGAACGGGGCCACGAAGCTGGTGTAGTCGGCTGAGGTCGCGGCGAGAGTCACCATCCACGCGAAGCCGCCGGCCTGCATGAGCAGTCCCGGAACGATGAGGCTCCGCGGCCCCACGCGGTCCGACAACGCTCCCGCGATCGGCGCGACGACGAGCGGGGTCGCCGTCCACGGCAGGAAACGCAACCCGGTGACGAGCGGTGAGTCGCCGAGCGCGAACTGGAAGAACTGGCTCGTGAGGAACGCCGCCGAGAAGATCGACGCGGACATGAAGAACTGCGTGCTCACCGCGGAGGCGAACGAGGCCCGCGTGAACAGGTGCAGCGGAATCATCGGTTCCTGCGTTCGCGCTTCCCGCCAGACGAACGCGCCGAGCGATAGCGCACCCGCGACGAGCCCGATCAAGTTCTGCGTGCTGCCCCACCCGTCCTGGCCGCCCTGGACCACGCCCCAGATCAGGGCGCCGACACCGGCCGACACGAAGACGAGCGCAGGCACGTCGAGGCGGCCGCGCGGACCGTGGCTCTCGGCCAGCCGTGTCGCCGCACCGACGGTCGCGGCGAGGCCGATCGGGACGTTGACCCAGAAAATCCAATGCCAACTCAGGCCCTGTGTGATGGCGCCGCCGATCAGCGGGCCGGCGGCGACGCCCAGCCCGGCTACGCCGCCCCAGATCCCCACGACGGCCCCCCGCTTCTGTTGGGGGAACGCTGCGGTCAGGATCGTGAGACCCAAGGGCATGACGATGGCCGCGCCGACGCCCTGAACGGCGCGGAAGGCGACCAGCACCGGGGTTGTGGGCGCCAGGGCGCATGCGGCCGACGCCGCAGTGAACAGCGCCAGGCCGGCGACGTACACCCTGCGCCGGCCGACCCGGTCGCCGATCGCCGAAGCCGTCAGGATCCCGGCGCCGAACGCGATCGTGTACGCGCTGATCGTCCACTGGAGCGTGCTGATCCCGCCGCCCAGGCTGCGGTGAATCGACGGCAACGCGGTCACGACGACCAGCGCGTCCAGCGCCACCATGAAGTAGGCCACCGCGGTGAGCAGGACGGTCGTCCCCTGGCTCGAAGCCGACCGCGGCCGTTGCACAATCGTGGTCATTTCATCGTCCCTTCGGTGATCGCGCCGTTGCTAGGCAACGCGGACGGGCTGGTAGGTGAGAGATGCGATCTGGTCGTCGATGGTCCGGCTGGCGACGAGGCGCAGCGGTTTCATGTCGCTGGTTTCGCCGAAGAGCCGGGCACCGTCACCGAGCACCACCGGGAAGACCATCAGCCGGATCTCGTCCACGAGGTCGTGCTGTATGAGGGTCCGCAGCAGCTGGAAGCTGGCAGGGACGACGATGTCCCCGGCCACGTGCTCCTTGAGCTTCGAGGCTTCGCTGACCACGTCGCCGGTGAGGACCGTCGTGTTGTTCCAGTCGGGATCACGAAGGGTCGAGGACACCACGTACTTGGACAGGCTGTTCAGCCGGTCCGCCAGCGCGCCGGTGCGATGTTGCCAGCGCGAGGCGAAGAACTCGTAGCTGCGCCGGCCCAGCAGCCAGGCCTCAGCGCCCAGCGCCTCGTCGAGTGCGGCCTTGGCAAGCTCCTTGTAGTCTGCGATGTGACCGAGCCAGCCGCCGACCCGGAAGCCTTCGTCGCCGGACGGGTCCTGGACGACTCCGTCGAGCGAGACATTTTCGCTGATGACGATCCTCCCCATTTCGGTTCTCCTCCGCTTGTGATGTCAGAGCACCGATGTAGACGCCGCGACAATCGGAAATTGGGCGCCGGGCGACCGCCCAGTTCGCCCCTCGGTCGGTGTCCCCATCAGGCGAGTGCGCGAAGAGCTACGCGAAGAGGGTGAGGCAAAGTGGTAACGGACGACTTGATCTCGCGGGCCCGGGCCGGGGACGGCGACGCGTTCCGGGAGCTGACCGAGCCCTACCGCCGCGAGCTGCAGGTGCACTGCTACCGCATGCTCGGCTCGTTCCAGGACGCCGAGGACGCCCTCCAGGAGACGCTGCTGGCCGCCTGGCGAGGCTTCCCAGGGTTCGAGGGACGCGCCTCGCTGCGCACCTGGCTCTACCGGATCGCCACCAATCAATGCCTCAACGCGCGTCGCTCGGCCAGCCGACGAACAGCCAGGGAGTGGAACGTGCCCGATGTTCAACCGCCCGAGCCGACCCGTCTCGGTGAAGTCGTATGGCTCGAGCCCTACCCCGACGCCCTGCTCGGCGGCGCGATCGACGTGCCGATCGGCCCCGAGGCGCGCTACGAGCAGACCGAATCCATCTCCTTGGCGTTCGTGACCGCGCTTCAGATGTTGCCGCCTCGCCAGCTAGCCGTCCTGATCCTGCGTGATGTCCTGGGGTTTCACGCCGGCGAGGTGGCCGACATGCTCGACACGACGGTCGAGTCGGTCAACAGTGCCCTCAAACGGGCGCGCGCCGGCGTGCATCGGCGGCCCGCCACCGTCGACCGAGAACCGCCACCCGCGTTTGAGTCACCCGCCGAGGATGCGATCGTCGCGAAGTTCGTCAGCGCCTGGGAGTCCGCCGACCTCGACGCACTGGTGGCCCTGCTGACCGACGACGTGTTCATCTCGATGCCGCCGATGCCGTTCGAATACGAGGGCCGAGACCTCGTAGGCCGCTTCTGTGCCAGCATCTTCGGCGCGGGCCGCAGGTTCGACCTGGTCCCGACGCGAGCCAACGGCCAGCCGGCGTTCGGCGTCTATCTGCGCAGCCCGACCGGCATCCGCCACGGCACGGGCCTGTTCGTCCTTACCCTCAGCGGCGACCGGATCTGCGCGATGACCCGCTTCGACAACAGCGTGCTCCCATGGTTCGGGCTGCCGCGATCGCTCCCCAGCCGATAGCCGGCCGGCGTCGAGCCGCTACCGCGATGCCCGCGGCGTAGCGGGGTGCGCGCCGGCGGTCACCAGCTCGGCGACGGCGGTCCTGGGGTTGACCGTGGTCACCAGGCCCTCACCGACGAGCACGGCGTCTGCGCCGGCCGCCGCGTACTCGATGAGGTCCAGCGGGCCCCGCACCCCCGACTCGGCGATCTTGACGACGTCGCTGGGCAGCCCGGGCGCGATGCGTTCGAACGTCGAACGGTCGACGTCGAGCGTGCGCAGGTTCCGGGCGTTGATGCCGATCACTCTGGCACCTGCGTCGAGTGCGCGAGTGGCCTCGTCCTCGGTGTGCACTTCGACCAACGCGGTCATGCCGAGCGATTCGATGCGCTCGCGCAGCCCGGTCAGGGTGTTCTGGTCGAGCGCGGCGACGATCAGCAGCACCACGTCGGCACCGTGTGCGCGCGCCTCGTGCACCTGGTACGAGCCGACGACGAAGTCCTTGCGCAGCACCGGAACGGACACCGCGGCGCGCACCGAGTCGAGGTCGTCCAGCGAGCCGCTGAAGTGCCGCTCTTCGGTGAGGACGGAGATGATGCTTGCCCCGCCGGCCTGGTATTCGCCGGCCAGCACCGCTGGATCGCCGATGTCGGCAAGGGCTCCGGCGGACGGGCTGCGCCGCTTCACCTCAGCGATGACACCGACCTCGGGGGCAAGTAGTACGGCCAGCGCATCCTTCGGCGGGGCGGCCGCGGCGCAGCGAGCCTTGATCTCGTCGAGGGACACTATGGCCTGCCGGGCCGCGACGTCCTCGCGCACTCCGACGATGATCTCGTCGAGGACGTCTGAGCCGAATGCCACGTCCGCGATGCTAACGAGCCCGGTCAGCGCGTCGACGATCGGGTCCAGGTCAGCCGGATTCGCTCGTCGGGTCGTGGCCCCGGTCAAGATCGCTCCACAGGGTCGCGTGCGTGCGCTGCGGGGCCGGAGCCTCGTACCGCGCGGACATCACCAGCCACCGATCGCCCCACAACGCCACCGCGATGCCACCGGCGAGGACCGCCAGCGCACAGAGCAGCGTGAGCACCGGCCACACCGGGTGCACCGTGACGTGGGGCGGATGTGCCGGGTCGAGGCCCGCCGCGGTGCGCGCATCGCTGACCAGCGACCGGGCGCGTTGCGCCGATACCGTGCGCAGCCCCGCCACAGCGGGCCAGGCCATCGCGAGCGCGGCGCCGGCCAAGGCCACTCCAACCAGGCGGCGCGCGACGCCGCGGGTGGCAAGCACTGCGACCACACCGGCCAGCGCTACGACACCGAGCGCGGCCACGGCCGGTTCGAGCGTCCGGCCGCTGACGTCCACGACCTCGTCGGTGAAGGGCCGGGCGCGAGACACCGTGACGGTCTGCCAGGCGCGTCCCGAGACGAGCAGGGCGCCTGCCCCGCCGAGCAGCACCAGCCCGAGCCCGCCGGCAAGCCGGGCGCGAGCGCTCATCGACCTATCCCGCCCTGCGCGGACCCTCGTCCCCACCACTCGCTCCGCTCGGGTGGACCGGAGTCTCCGCTCCCCGCCTCCGGCGCGGGCCGCGTCGCGGCGGCGGGACTCTTCGCGCAAGCGCTCATCGACCTAGCCCGTCCCGCGCGGAACTCGCCTCGCTTGCGCTCATCGGCTGTCTACCGGTCGCAGCGTCTCGGCGGTGGCGATCGCCTGCAACACGGCGCGCGCCTTGTTGCGGGTCTCCTTGTCTTCGAGCATCGGCACACTGTCGGCGACGATCCCGGCACCCGCCTGCACGTACGCCACTCCGTCACGCATGATCGCGGTGCGGAACGCGATCGCCATGTCCAGGTCGCCGGCGGGATCGAGGTAGCCGAGCGCCCCGGCGTAGATACCGCGGCGTACGGGCTCGAACTCCTCGATCAGCTCCATCGCGCGAACCTTCGGGGCACCGGTCACCGTTCCGTGTGGGAACGCCGCTGCAAACACGTCCAGGGCGTCGTAGCCGTCGGCGACATCGCCCGTCACCGTCGACACGATGTGCCACAAATGGCTGTACCGCTCGACGATGCCGAAGTCGACGACCTTCACGGTGCCCGGCTTGCACACCCGGCCGAGGTCGTTGCGAGCCAGGTCGACGAGCATGACGTGCTCCGCGCGTTCCTTCGGGTCGTTGACGAGTTCAGCGACCAACTCGGCATCACGCTCGGGAGTAGCACCACGTTTGCGGGTGCCCGCGATCGGGTGGATCGTCGCCTGTCCACTGTGAACGGTCACCAGCGCCTCGGGGCTTGAGCCCACGATGTCGAATCCGTCCGTGCGGACCAGGTACATGTACGGCGACGGGTTGAGCGTGCGCAGCACGCGGTACACGTCGAACGGGTCGGCGGGGGTCCGCACCTCGAAACGCTGCCCCAGCACGACCTGGAACACCTCACCCGCGCGGATGGCCTCGATGCCCAGTTCGACGGCGTGCTGAAACTCGCCCGGGGGCGTACGTGACTCGGCCTGCCGCGGAGGCACCACGTCGAGGTTGGCCACCGTCGACGGCGCGGGGGTGGCCAGCGCCTGTTCCATCGCGTCCAGCCGCGCTATCGCGTCGTCGTAGGCGGCGTCGAGCGCCACCTCGCTCATGCCCGGGCGCGCGATGGCGTTGGCGATGAGCACGACCGTGCACTCATGGTGATCCAC
>JBKPQY010000011.1:0-8867 GCA_046734315.1 Actinomycetota bacterium
CGCTGTGACGGCCGCCGTACTGGTGTGGCCGGACCGCGATCGCCGGACGGTGTGGCGCACCGTCGAGCTGATCGGTGTCGCCTGCCTGGGCGCGGCCTGGCTGGGCGCCAGCCGCGGGTCGACGTCGCTGGCAGATGGCAACGATCCCTTCGTCGTCGCGCTTCCGGTACTCGCCGCCGTGGTGGGTGGGCTGGTAGCGGCGCACCTCTGGGCGCCGCTCGCCCGCCTCGCCGCGCGGCTCGTGCCGCGCCGGTCAGTAGCAGGCCGGATCGGCCTGCTCGGCGCGATCCGCCGCCCGCTACGCCCGGTCGCCACGACGGCGTTCCTCACCGCGGCGGTCGCGTCGGTGGTCTTCGCCGGCGCGTATCGGGCGACCCTGCTCGGCGGCGCGATCGACCAGGCGGCGTACCAGGTGCCGCTCGACGCGACGATCACCGGCGGGCGTGACGTCACGACACCGCTCGCAGTCACGAGCCCGTCCGCGCTGGCGGCAGCCGCACCGGATACCCGCGCGTACGGGGTGGTGCGGACGTCAGGCGTGGTGCGCCCGCTGGACGGCAGCACCGAACCGGTCACGATGCTGGGCCTCGACGGCGCCGCGATGCGCGAGGTACACCGCTGGTCGCAGGTGACGGGCACCTCGGACTCGGCGGCGACTATTGCGGGCCGGCTGCGCGCGCCGGTGGCAACCCCGGCGCCCCCGGTCAGCGCTCGCACGGTGAGCCTGGACGTCGCCGGTTTGTCACCGGCCGTGGACGTCCTGTTGTGGCTGACGTCCGGCGACGGCCGCGACGCCGCGGTGCAGCTTTCTCGCCACGGCTCGCGCCTCACCGGCACGGTGCCGCCCGGCTCGTGGCGCCCCCTTGCCATCACGCTCAACGAGAACGTCGAGTACGCCACCCACCATCAGCACGCCATTGGGGAGGGCAACACCGACCAGCCGGTTGTCGCCGGCACGATCAGCTTCGGGGCGGCGCCCTGGCGCTGGGCCGGCTGGGGTTCGGCCAACGCCGCCGCCGGCATCCGCGGCGCTGGGCTGCGTGTGTCGTACCGCCTCGAGGGCTCGCAGATCGTGATCGTCCCGGACTACACGCCGCCGCCGGAGCTGCCCGTGGCCGTCGACTCCGCGACCGCCGGCATCGCCGATCACGGCAGGCTGACCATCACGCTGGACGAGGTCACCGTCATCGGCCGGGTCGTGGCGACGCTGCCGCGCTTCCCCACGACCACCGGGCCGTTTGTGCTAGCCGACCGGCAGGCGTTGTCCTCCGTGGTCGATCGCAGCCAGCCTGGTACGGGTGCCACCAGCGAGCTCTGGGTGGCAAGCCCGGCGGCGGCCCGCGTCACCGCGCCGTTGCATCAGCTGACCGTGACACTGCGCGCGCCCATTCAGCAGCGTCTCACCGACGACCCGGTCGCGAGCGGCTCCCGGCTGCTGCTCGCGCTGCTCGCCGGGCTGGCGCTGCTCGTCGCCGGGGTCGCGGTCGTGTTGCTCGTCCTCGGCGACCGCCGCGACGACGCGGGCGAACTGCACGCCTGGGAGGCCGACGGCGTGCGCCCCGCGACACTGCGCCGGATGCTGTTCCTGCGTGCGGTGTCGGTCGTCGGTGTGGCGTTGCCGTTCGGCGTGGCGACCGGGCTCGTGCTCGCCCAGGTCGGCGCCGAGCTCGTCGCTGTGGACGCGTCCGGAGTGACGCCGGTGCCGCCGCTGTCGGTGTCGATCGGCGCCGCGTGGACGGCCCTGCTGTTGCTTGCCGGGCTGGGGCTCGCCGTCGCGCTGGCCGCAGCCGTCGCCTCCCGAATGCTCCGTGAACGCCTGCCGGCCCGTCCCGAACTGGATCTGCGATGAACGCGATCGACATCGCGGACGCGTTCTGCCTGTATCCCATACCTGGCGGTACGGTCGCCGCGCTGCGCGGCCTGTCGCTGACCGTCGCCGTCGGTGAGCGCCTCGTCGTGCACGGGCCGAACGGTTCGGGCAAGACGACGCTGCTGCGCGTGCTGGCAGGCGAGGTCGCGCCCAGCGCGGGGACGGTGTCCGTCGCCGGCGTCGATTTGGCCGGCGCCGACGAGGCGACGCAGTCCCGGCTGCGGTTGACCCGCCTGGGCATCGTCGACCAGCACAGCGCGCGAGCGCTTCGTCCCGAGCTCTCTGTCGTCGACAACGTGGCGCTACAGCTGCGCCTGGCCGGAGTAGGCCGCCCCGGAGCCCGCCGGCGCGCTGCCGAGACGCTCCAGCGTCTCGAACTGGATGAGCTGGCGCAGCGCCGCCCGGCGAGCCTCTCCGGCGGGGAGGCGCAGCGCGTGGCTGTCTGCGCAGCGCTCGCGCATGAGCCCACCGTCGTGCTCGCCGACGAGCCGACCGGTGAGCTCGACCTCGCGTCCGCGGACGCCGTCTACGAGCTGCTCGCCGACGCCGTGGCCGCTATCGGCGCCACCCTGTTGCTGGTCACCCACGACCAGCGTGCCGCGCGCATCGCCGACCGGGTGGTGCGCATCCGTGACGGCCGGCTGTCGGAGCAGTGGACCCCGGACGGGCCCGAATTCCTGGTGGTTGACGACCGTGGCTGGGTGCGGCTGCCCGAAGTTCTGCGGCGGGCCGTCGGTGCCGAGCAGACGGTCCGGGCGCACGGCGAAGCGGGGCGTATCGTGCTGCGGGGCACCGGCGAGGCGGACGCCGCGGAGCCGGCGAGAACGCCCGCTGCGCGCACTGCGGCCGCCGATCCGATCGCGGCCGTGTCGGGCGTCCGGGTGGCCTATAGCAGCCGGGTGGTCCTCGACGGCCTCGACCTGGACGTCTGCACCGGAGCGCTCACCCTGGTGCGCGGCCGGTCGGGATCCGGCAAGTCGACGCTGCTGCGGGTACTCACCGGGCTCGCCGACCCCGACGCGGGGCGCGCCGTGCTCGCCGGCATCGAATTGGGAGCGCTCGGCCGGGCAGCCCGCGCTGACCTGCGGCGTAGACACGTCGCCGTGGCCGGGCAGGGTGGCGCGATGGCCGAGCCCCTCGATGTGATCGAAAACCTGGCGCTCGCCCGCACCGCCCGCGGGCTGCCCCCTGACCCGGATCTGATCGACAAGACCGTGGAGGCGCTCGGCCTCACGGCACTGCGGGAGCGTGCGGTGCGGCTGCTGTCCGGGGGCGAGCGGCAGCGGGTGGCCGTGGCCCGTTCGCTCGTCGTGGAACGTCAGCTCGTGGTGCTGGACGAGCCGACCTCATCGCAGGACGAGGCGCATGCCGAGATCGTCGCGCGGGTCCTCGCCGACGCGGCCGCGGCCGGACGGGCGGTGCTGTGTGCGACGCACGACCCCGTTCTTGCCGGGGTCGCGGACGCGGTGTGCGCGCTCGACTGAGCGTCCCGGAGCGTGTACATCTCTGTCATGAGCGTTCCGGGCGGCTCCGGCGAGCAGCACGAACCGGCCAAGCGTGGCCTGCGCGGCAGGATCAAACCGAAGCATGTCGTCGCATTCGTGGTGGTCGTGCTTTTCGTGGTCTTCATGGTGGAGAACCTGCGCAAGGTGCCGATCCGGTTCATCGGCCCGGAGGTGCACGCTCCGCTGATCCTCGCGCTGCTCGTCAGCGCCGTGCTGGGCGCTCTCGTGGTATTCGCCGTCCAGCGGCTGCGTCGCCGCGGCTGAAACCTGCCCCGTGGCGGCCGGGCCAGCATCGATCAACGACATCTATACGTCAGCGTGAAACTTGGCATTGGACGTATAGATGCCACCGGCGCAGGCTAGCTGCATGACCACCACGACGTTGACCCGTTCCTGTACCGGGCTGATCGACGGCGTGCGCGGCGCGGTCGCCACCCACGCGGACTGGTCGCGCACGGCGGAATTGGTCGCCGAACAGCTCCGGATGCACCTGCCCACCCCTGATGTCCTGACCGCCGCGCAGCGTCTCGGCAGTCCGGACAGCTACACCAGCCACACGCTGCACGTCGAGCCCGACGGTTCGTTCTCGATCATCGCCGTCGTGTGGCGGCCCGGGCAGCTGACGCGCATCCACGACCACGTCACGTGGTGCGTGGTCGGCGTCATTCAGGGCACCGAGCACGAGGAGCTCTTCGACAAGAATCTCGCGCTCGTCCGCGAGAACGACAATCGCGTGGGCGACGTCAGCGGCTTCGCGCCGCCCGGCGACATCCACCGGGTCCACAACACCCACGACATCGCGGCGATCTCGGTGCATGTCTACGGCACCGACGTCACCCGCATCGGCTCCAGCGTGAGGCGCTACTACAACTAACCCCGCGCTGGTGGACGGGCCGCGAGCTCGCGCTCTGCGGGCACGCCGTGATCGAGACCTGGCTACGCGTGACGACCGGGCCAAGGCCACCTACGACACCGTGGGTGTTCCCGTTATTGTCGTCGAATGAAGCCGTCTTGAGCGGAACAGACTCAACTTTACGATCGTTGGCATGGGTGGACTATTAACCGACGAGGTGAGCGCATACCCATGGACCTGACCACCCGAAGCCAGCAGGCTGTGTCCTCGGCCGTGAAGACGGCTGCTGAGCGAGGCAATCCGGCCGTCGAGCCGGCACACCTTGCCGTCGCGCTGTTGGACGACGCCGAGGGGCTGACCCGGCCGCTTCTGCAGGCGGTCGGCATCGATCCGCTGGCCGCCCGAGCCGCGGCGCAGCGGCAGGTCGACGCGCTGCCGAAGGCGTCCGGCTCGACCGTCGCCGCACCTGCGCCGTCCCGAGCGTTTCTGGCCGTGCTCAGCGCCGCCGAGCGCGAGGCCCGTGACCGTTCGGATGAGTACGTCTCCACCGAACACCTGCTGATCGCGCTCGCCGACGTGCTGGGCGCGCAGCCTGCCGCGCTGCGCGACGCGCTGGCCAGCATCCGCGGATCCCAGCGGGTCACGTCGGTCGATCCGGAAGGGACGTTCCAGGCACTCGAGAAATACGGCGTCGACCTGACCGCGCGCGCCCGCGAGGGCAAGATCGACCCGGTGATCGGGCGTGACGCCGAGATCCGCCGGGTGATCCAGGTGCTGTCACGGCGCACGAAGAACAACCCGGTGCTGATCGGCGAACCCGGCGTCGGCAAGACGGCTGTCGTCGAGGGACTCGCGCAGCGCATCGTCGCCGGCGACGTGCCCGAGTCGCTGAAGAACAAGCGGCTGGTGGCTCTCGACCTGGGCGCCATGGTCGCGGGTGCGAAGTACCGCGGCGAGTTCGAGGAACGGCTCAAGGCGGTCCTCAACGAGATCAAGGACGCGGGCGGGCAGGTCATCACGTTCATCGACGAACTGCACACCGTGGTGGGAGCAGGAGCTGCGGGCGCTGAGTCCACAATGGACGCCTCCAACATGCTCAAGCCGATGCTCGCCCGCGGCGAGCTGCGCATGGTCGGCGCCACCACCCTGGACGAGTACCGCGAGCACATCGAGAAGGACGCCGCCTTGGAACGCCGCTTTCAGCAGGTGCTGGTCGGCGAGCCGTCCGTCGAGGACACGATCGGGATCTTGCGCGGGCTTTCGGGCCGCTACGAGGCGCATCACAAGGTGCAGATCAGCGACGGCGCGCTCGTCGCCGCTGCGACCCTGTCCGACCGCTACATCACCAGCCGGTTCCTGCCGGACAAGGCGATCGACCTGGTGGACGAGGCGGCGTCCCGACTGCGGATGGAGATCGACTCCCGCCCCGTCGAGATCGACCAGCTACAACGTGTCGTCGACCGGCTGCGCATGGAGGAGCTGGCGCTCAGCAAGGAGAGCGACCCGGCCTCAATCGAGCGGCTCGCGAAGCTGCGCGCAGAGCTCGCCGACCAGCAGGAGAAGCTGGACGCGCTCAACGTCCGCTGGGAGCGGGAGAAGTCCGGCCTGAACCGGGTCGGTGAGCTCAAAGAGCGGCTGGACGACCTGCGCGGCCAGGCCGATCGCGCCCAGCGCGACGGCGACTTCGAGAGAGCGTCTCGGCTGCTCTACGCCGAGATCCCGGCGGTCGAGAAGGAACTCGATGCGGCCAGCGCCGCCGACGCCGCACAGGACGTGCTCGTCAAGGAAGAGGTCACTGCCGACGACATCGCCGACGTCGTGTCCGCGTGGACCGGCATCCCGGCGGGACGGCTGATGGAGGGCGAGACCGCCAAGCTGCTGCGCATGGAGGACGAGTTGGGTGCGCGCGTCATAGGCCAGGAGCCGGCTGTGCGTGCCGTGTCCGACGCGGTGCGGCGGGCGCGTGCCGGGGTCAGCGACCCGAACCGGCCGACCGGCTCGTTCCTGTTCCTCGGCCCGACCGGGGTGGGCAAGACCGAGCTTGCGAAGGCGCTCGCGGCGTTCCTGTTCGACGACGAGCGCGCGATGGTGCGCATCGACATGAGTGAGTACTCGGAGAAGCACTCCGTGGCTCGCCTCGTCGGCGCCCCGCCCGGCTACGTCGGCTACGAGGAGGGCGGGCAGCTCACCGAGGCGGTGCGGCGCCGGCCGTACAGCGTCGTGCTGCTCGACGAGGTGGAGAAGGCGCACCCGGACGTCTTCGATGTCCTACTCCAGGTGCTCGACGACGGCCGGCTCACCGACGGGCAGGGCCGGACGGTGGACTTCCGCAACGCGATCCTGGTGCTGACGTCGAATCTAGGCTCGCAGATGCTGGCCGCCGCAGGCGGCGCGCCGACTGTAAGTCCAGGCGCCTCCGAAAGCTGGGACAAGAAGGACTCCGTGCTGGCCGTGGTGCGCGAGCACTTCAAGCCGGAGTTTCTGAACCGGCTGGACGACATCGTGGTGTTCGACTCGCTCGACACGGATGCCCTGACCCGAATCGTGGACATTCAGGTGGCCGCGCTGGCACGCCGGCTCGAGTCGCGGCGGCTGACCTTGGACGTCACGGAGGGCGCCCGGGAATGGCTGGCCATCAACGGGTTCGACCCGGTGTACGGGGCCCGGCCGCTGCGCCGGCTGGTGCAGACGGCGATCGGCGATCAGCTCGCCCGGCAACTGCTCGCGGGTGAGATCCGTGACGGTCAGACGGTCAAGGTGGACGTGCTGGACGACCGCTCCGCGCTGACGGTCGCCGGCGTCTGATCCGTCAGGGAGGCGTCTTGCCGCGCAGCCAGTCGGTGGCCGCCACCGACCAGGCAAGCGACACCGCGACGATCGGGAGCGTGACGAACACGATTGCCCAGATGACCACGCCCACGTCATGCACGCGCAGCACCCAGTACACGCCGGCCGCAATACACAGGCCACCGCCGACGGTGAGCAGCAGCCGACCAGCTTCGGACCGTCCGGCGATCATGATCCCGCCGGCGATCTGGAGGCCGGCCGACATCATGTTTATCAGGCCGTCGACGGCAAGTTCGGTCGTGATGCTGTTGTCGTGGGAGCCGAACGCGTTGTTCCAGCTGTCCACGGCAGACGCGCCGACGATTAGCAGCAACCCCGCGAGGATCAGCAGCCCGGCATCGACGTAGGCCAGCACACCCGCGGCGGAGATGGCGGCCGGGCGGTCGTCGTACCGCGACGTGGCGGGATAGCCCGGCGGCGGGGGCGCCGGCGTGCCCGGCGGGGACGAGTAGCCGGCCCACGGCGGCGGGCTCGGATATTGCGGGTTCGGATCGATCGGCGAGTCGTCGAACGGCGGCTCGAACGGAGTGGTCACGCGCTCTCCTGGGTGTTCGGCCCGTCCTCTCCGTTCGAGCGTAGCCGCCGGGACTCGGCCCTACTGGCTGCGCGCACGTACACTGCGCGGCGTGACAGACACAGCCGACGCCATCCGCCCACCACGCACGATCGTTGCCGCGTTCGTCGCCACGATCGCCGCCGCGGTGCTCTCGGTGGTCAGCGCCGCGCTGTGGTGGGGCTACCAGAACTACCTACGCAACGAGTTCGTCAAAGCAAACAATAAGCTCAAGCCGACGGACAAGAACTACAAGAAGGACTACACGGTCACCTCGCATGCGGTGAACCATGACGTGCACAACTGGCTCATGTCGGGCCTGGTGCAGTCGCTGATCTTCGGGTTGGCGATCGTCCTGGTCGCGGTGAACATGCGCCGCGGCAAGGGCTGGGCACGCTGGTTGTTGCTGATCCTGTTCGCGATCCCAGTGCTTCCGACCGCCGCCCCATACCGGCTGCTGAGCATCGCGGGCAGCGCTCCGGCACTTACCCGGGTCGCCGGCGCGCTGACCGGCATCGCGGGACTCGCGGTCATCGTGCTGCTCCTGGTGCCCGAATCGTCGCGGTTCTTCGCCGCGGTGCGTGCCGAGCAGATTGGTGACCGCGGCGAAAGCGCTGCGCCCACCGGGCTGCGCGGACTGTTCCAGCCGCGGATGCCCCCCGACGCGAGCGGGTCCGGCAAGCCCGGGTCCAGGCCGGCGAAGCCGACCAAGCCGCCGCTACCCGAGAAGCCTGTTCCGGCACGTCCCGTCAAGCCCGCAGCGCCGCCCCCTGCCGCCAAGCAGGCCAAGGCGAAAGTGCGGGCGAGCACCGAGACAGAGGCGGCCGCGACCCCGGCACGCCCGGCGAGCGGTGTGGCAGCCAAGAGCCGCAGCAAGTCGCGTAAGGGCTCATGACGAGGGCACTGGTCACCGGCGCAACCGCGGGGCTGGGTGCCGAGTTCGCCCGGCAACTTGCCGGCGACGGCGCCGATGTCGTGCTCGTCGCTCGTGACGAGGCGCGGCTGTCGGCGAGGCGGATCGCATTGGAGGACCGGCACGCGGTCAAGGTTGAGATTGTCTCTGCCGATCTGTCCACAGTGGATGGTTGTGACCGAGTTGGCGAGCGGATCGTCTCGACGACGTCCCCGATCGACATCCTCGTCAACAACGCCGGCATTGGCATGTACCGCCGCTTCGGCGTGGCCGATCTCGAGCGCGAGCAGCGGATGCTCGACCTGAACGTCCGCGCCGTGCTGCGC
>JBKPQY010000012.1:0-16260 GCA_046734315.1 Actinomycetota bacterium
CGCGTACGCCGTCGCGCTCGACTCGGCGGCACGCGGCTTCGGGGATGCGCCACCTGCCGGCACGTCGGACTATGTCGGCGCCGTGCGACCGCAGCCGGACGCGTGGACGACGGTGCGCCCGCCGGCCTCCGCCGCCGACCCCGCGCTGGACGGCACGTCTCGCGCCGACGTTGTGGCGCGGGCGCGGGTTCGAGCCGGCGAGCTGGGCCTGGCGACGGGTGCGCGCATCCTCGTGACGCGTGATGACTGGCTCGACGCCCTGCTGGTGCCGCTGGCCCTCGGAGGTTCGCTGGTGATCGTCCGCAACGCGGAGCCCGATGTCGTGGCCCGCCGTGCCGAGCAGGAGCGGGTCAGCCAGGTGCTCTGACCGGCTCGGCCAGACCGTCGACTCGCACCGTGGCGAGATACACCGCGACGTGCTCGTGATCGACGGTGGTCGGCGGTCCGGAAAGCACGCTGGGCCAGCGCGTCGTCGTAACTTGTGAGAACGGCGCGTCCGGTGTCGAACCCGCAAAGTGGATCTTCGTCGGGTCGGTGGAAAGCAGATACAGCACGCGCTGGTGAGCGGCGACGGCAGCCCGCACCTTAACGAGTTGCGCCGGCTGCGCGTCGATCAACGCATACGACGGCACGTTGCAGTACGAGCGGATCGTCTGCGCGTAGCTCGTCTGTGCCGGCGGATCGACCTCGAGCACAGCGCCCCGTGCCCCAACCGCAGCACAGATGCGGTGCACCTGGACGAGCTGTGGCACCTCCTCCCGGGCCCCGGCCATAGGTGCGGTGACGACGGCGGGGATCGCGATCATCGAGCCGGCCAACAGGACCGCTGCCGCCCGCACCAGCACGGCGGACTGGCGCAGCAGTACGCAGATGCTGTACGCGGCGGCAATGATCAGGATGGGCAGCACGACGGGGACGTACCGCCGCATCGCCCAGGGCTGGTCCGGCGTGATCGTCGATGTCCGCAGGTAGAGCAACGACACGGTGAGCCCGACAGTGATCATCCCTACCGTGGCGAGGGATCTGGTGCGGATGCACTGGCGCACCAGCAGGATGTACCCGATCACGCCGAGGATCACGAGCGGCCAGCCCAGGTATTGGGCGAGCCAGTGCACGGTGCGTTCGTCGTAGGTACGCGTGCCGTCCACGGCATCGCCCGCCTGCTGCTGCAGATTGGCAACGAACGGGTTGTTCCGGCCGTGCGCGACCATCCACAGTGGACGGCTGGCCAGGAACGCGACCCCGCCACCGATCAGCACCAGCGCCACGATCGTCGTCCGGCGAACCAGCTGCGGAGAACGCAGCATGCGGCGCACCGCGGGATGCCAGCTCGCCCAGACCACCAGGGGCAGGCCGGCCAGCAGCACATATCCCGCGTAGAAGATCGGCAGAATGTGGTGCCGCTCGTCGCGGTAGTAGCCATAAGACAGGTGGGCCACGTCGAGCCAGCCGATCAGGATCGGGACGGCGGTTCCGCCGACCAGCGCGCATGCCGAACGCACCGCTTCGCGGCGCGCGGTGCGCGGCGCGAAGATCGGGAAGAGGGCCGCGGTCACCAGCACGGCCAGCAAGCTCACGTCGCTGTCGATGCGTGCCATCGCCGACGTTCCCAGTACGAACCCGGCCAGGGCGAAGTCCCGCACCCGCCCGGAGCTCACCGCCCGATGCAGCAGCCCGAGCCCGCCGACGAGGAAAAGCAGGGCGAGCGGCTCGGAGTACGTGTCACGGCTGACGAAGATCAGTGGCATCGAGACCGCGAAGGCGACCATCGCCACGAGGGCCAGTGGCGCGTCCACGACCCGGCGGGCCAGGCCGAAGAACGCGAGCAGCGCCAGCGCTCCGAACGTCACATTCGCCTTGAGCAGGGCCGTGGTGCCGAACAGCCATCCGGCCACCGCCAGCAGCGCCGGCAGCAGATGGTTGCCCTGCGCGTACAGCTGTGTCGAGCCGCTGAGCCCGAAGCCGGCCGACGAGCCGGACCCGCCGGCGGGCGAGCCGAAGATTTCAGGCTGAGTAGGTATGCCCAGTCGCGAGTGGTCCATGAGCCAGCGGCCACTGAGGTTATAGGTCGCCGGGTCGCGGTGCGCGAACACGTTCTCCGCGGAGAAGAAGGAGTTGACGATGCACCAGACGAGCGCCAGCCCGATCGCGATCAAGGTGTAGCGCACCGCCCGGCGGTCGACGTGCTCGGGCCCGGCGCCACAGACCGCCACGGCTACGGCGGCACCCGCGACGCCTGCCGGCAGCACCCAACCCGGGCTGAAGTGCCCGTCCAGCAGCAGCACCATCGCCGGCAACGCGAACCCGGCAAGCGCACTCGTCACCAGGTCAGGTGCGGAATGCACGATGCGGACGCCGAGCCGGGACCGGGTCCCTCGCGCTTCGACCGTTACAGCCGCGGGCGCGACTGCGGTCATGGGCGCCTCCTGTCCTGACTTCCCGCGCCCCCGCACCCTACCTGCCGCAGCCTGGGTAGGGTGCGGGGCGGGCAAGGACGCCGGGAGCGCATATATGGACAAGACAGTCAGCTCTGCCGCGGACGCGGTCCGCGGCATTTCGGACGGCGCATCGCTGGCCGTCGGCGGTTTCGGGCTCTGTGGCGTCCCTGTACGGCTGATCGAGGCGCTGCTCGAGCAGGGCAGCACCGACCTCGAGACCGTGTCGAACAACTGCGGCGTCGACGGCGCCGGGCTCGGCCTGCTGCTGGACAAGCGCCGCATCCGGCGCACGGTGTCGTCCTATGTCGGGGAGAACAGGGAATTCGCCCGGCAATATCTGTCCGGCGAGCTCGAGGTGGAGCTGTGCCCGCAGGGGACGCTGGCGGAACGGCTGCGCGCCGGTGGCTCGGGCATCCCGGCCTTCTATACCGCCGCCGGCGTCGGCACGTGGGTCGCCGAGGGCGGGCTGCCGTGGCGCTACGCCGCGGACGGCACGGTGGCGCTCGCCTCCCCCCCGAAGGAGGTTCGCGAGTTCGACGGACAGGAGTACGTGCTCGAACGCGGCATCGTCTGCGACTTCGGACTGGTGCGAGCCGCGCTGGGTGATCGACATGGAAACCTCGTCTACGCCAAGTCGGCGCGGAACTTCAACCCACTGTGCGCGATGTCCGGGCGGATTACCATCGCCGAGGTCGAGCAGCTGGTCGAGCCGGGCGAGATCGACCCGCACCAGGTAGACACCCCTGGCGTGTTCGTGCAGCGAGTCGTCGAGGTCGGCACGGAGGGCAAGCAGATCGAAAAGCGCACCGTCCGGGAGAGGAGCTGATCGATGAGCGCTCGCGCGAAGAGTCCCGCCGCCGCGACGCGGCCCGCACCGAAGGTGCGGAGCAGAGCCGGGGATGCACCCGAGCGTCAGCGAGCGGTGCAGACTCGGGTCGGCGCAGGCGGGGTGTGAAATGGCCTTGACTCGCCTTCAGCTGGCCGCGCGGGTAGCCGCAGAGCTGCGCGACGGGCAGTACGTCAACCTCGGCATCGGGCTGCCCACGCTCGTACCCAACTACGTCCCGGACGGCGTGCACGTGGTGCTGCAGTCGGAGAACGGCGTGCTCGGCGTCGGCCCGTACCCCTACGACGACGAGGTCGACCCGGACCTGATCAACGCCGGCAAGGAAACCGTCACTGTGCTGCCCGGGGCTTCCTACTTCGACTCGGCCACGTCGTTCGGAATGATCCGCGGCGGCCACATTGACGTGGCCATCCTGGGCGCGATGCAGGTGTCGACCAACGGAGATCTCGCGAACTGGACCATCCCCGGCAAGATGATCAAAGGGATGGGGGGTGCGATGGACCTCGTGCACGGCGCGAAGAAGGTCATCGTGATGATGGAGCACGTTGCGCGGGACGGTAGCCCAAAGGTCGTCAACGAGTGCTCCCTGCCGCTGACCGGCAAGCACTGCGTGCAGCAGATCATCACCGATCTCGCGGTGATCGACGTGACGGAGGACGGCCTGCTGCTGCGCGAACTCGCGCCTGGTGTGTCTGTGCACGACGTGCGTGCCGCAACCGAGCCACCGCTTGTCGACACGTACGACCTTCGCGAGATGGACCTGCCGGCCGGCGCGTAAACAGGATATCGACCGCGGCTCCAAGAGCATCATTTCGTATCGTGTATCACGCTGTGTGGTGAGCCACTCCGCATGATCAGGGTTCGCTGATCTCGGGTGGGAGGCAGACGGTGAACGAATCGGTACTGGCGGTGCAGCACGTCGCGTCGAGGTACGGGGCACGCCGCCTGTCCACAGCGGGCCCGCTCCCGTCGGCCCGGCCGGTGACCCGATGGCATATCCCGTCTCGCGACGCCAGGGTGACCCGCCGTGAACGCCAGGTCCTCGCGCTGCTCGCCGAGGGACACTCAACCCGCGAGGTCGCCCAGCACCTCGCCTACTCCGAACGGACGATCAAGAACGTCCTCCAGGAGTTCACGACCCGACTGCAGCTACGCAACCGGACCCAGGCCGTCGCGTACGCGGTGCGCCGGGGCTGGATCTAGAGCGATCTGCGCTCGCTCCGCAAGCGACGCTTGCGGAGCGCATTCGCCCTGGGGGCACCGATTACCTAAGTAGCTCGCGCGCCATCACCATGCGATTGATCTGGTTGGTGCCCTCGTAAATCTGGGTGATCTTGGCGTCGCGCATCATGCGCTCGACCGGGAAGTCCCGTGTATAGCCGTACCCGCCGAACAACTGCACCGCGTCGGTGGTCACCGCCATCGCGGTGTCGGAGGCGAAACACTTGGCCGCTGCCGACTGGAACACCAGGCCCGGCTCGTCCCGTTCGGCGCGCGCCGCCGCGGCGTAGACGATTTGCCGGGCCGCCTCCGTACGCATCGCCATGTCAGCGAGCATGAACTGCACGCCCTGAAAGTCAGCGAGTCTCTGTCCAAATTGCTGGCGTTGCTTGACGTACGCAATGGACGCGTCGATCGCGCCCTGCGCGATACCCAGCGCCTGAGCGCCGATCGTGAGCCGTGTGTGGTTCAGCGTGGCAAGCGCGGTCTTGAACCCGGTGCCGGGCTCCCCGATGATCCGGTCGCCCGGGATCGTGCAGTCCTCGAAATAGATCTCGCAGGTGGGGCTGCCCTTGATGCCCAGCTTGCGCTCCTTCGGCCCGACGCTGAAGCCCGGGTCGTCGCGATGGACCACGAACGCCGAGATGCCGCGCGGCCCCTTGCTCGGGTCGGTCACCGCCATGACCGTGTAGTAGGTCGAAACACCGGCGTTGGTGATCCAGCACTTGGTGCCGTTGAGCACCCAGTGGTCGCCGTCTTGTACAGCTCGGCTGCGCATTGCCGCAGCATCGGAGCCGGCCTCACGCTCGGACAGTGCGTAGCTGAACATCGCCTCGCCGGCAGCCACCGGTGGCAGCACTTGCTTCTTCAGCTCCTCGGACGCCGCGAGCAGCAGCGGCATCGTCCCAAGTTTGTTGACCGCGGGTATCAGCGACGACGACGCGCAGACCCGGGCCACCTCCTCGATCACGATCGCTGTCGCGATCGCGTCGGCGCCGGACCCGCCGTACTGCTCCGGGACGTGCACGGCGTGGAAGCCGGCCTGCACCAGTGCGTCGTGCGCCTCCTGCGGGAACCGGGCGTCGTCGTCCACCTCGGCGGCATACGGCGCGATCTTGTCCTCGGCGAGTTGCCGCACCGCCTCACGCAGCATCACGTGTTCGTCGGAAAGCCGGTACGCACCGAAGTCAGGGGCGCTCATAACTCGATCGTAGGACGTCCAAGTGTCGGCTAGATTCGCTGGATGATCCCGGTGAGCAACGTGCTGGCCTACGCCGGCATCGTCAGCGTGCTCATTGTTATCCCCGGCCCGAGTGTGCTGTTTATGATCAGCCGGGCGCTGACCGTCGGCCGGCGGGCCGCACTGCTCACCGTCGCAGGCAACGAGCTCGGCCTGTGCGTCCAGGCGGCGGCAGTGGCGTTCGGTGCGGGCGCCGTACTGGAGCGGTGGGCGGAGATCCTCACCGTCGTGAAGTGGGTGGGCGCCGCTTACCTGGTCTATCTGGGCGTGCAGGCTATCCGGCACCGGCGCTCGATGGCCGAGGCACTCGCCGCCCGGATACCGCCGGTGCGCCCGCTACGGGCCATGCGTGACGGGTTCGTGGTCGGGGTGAGCAACCCCAAGACCATCGTGTTCTTCGTCGTTGTCTTGCCGCAGTTCGCCCACGGCGCCGGGCAGATGCTGATCCTCGGCGCGCTGGGCCCGCTCATCGCGCTGGCGCTCGACAGCCTCTGGGCGCTGGCGGCCGGCACCGCGCGGCAGTGGTTCACCCGATCTCCGCGGCGCCTGGCGATGGTGGGCGCCGCCGGCGGCCTGGTCATGATCGGGTTGGGCGTCAGCGTCGCCGCGACCGGCCGGGCCGACTGATCCCGCCTGATTCGCGATGAGCGCTCGCGCGAAGAGCCGCGCCGCCGCGACGCGGCCGCGCCGAAGGCGCGCGGGGAGACCCGGTTCCACCCGAGCGCAGCGAGCGGTGGAGACGAGGATCCGCTCAGGCGGGTACGTTTAGCACAGCCGTGACTGGCGTGTTCGTAAGGTGGAGTCCACCACCGGGGAGCGGCTCACGGACCTGCCGCGCGCCTGGGCCTTCCGACGTAGAAGGGCGCGCCCATGACCCAGATCAACAACCTCACCAACTTCGACGCGGCCGCGGCGTCGGCCGCCTACCAGAATGCGCTGCGCGTCATCAGCGCAGTCGAGCCCATCGTCGCCGACGCGATCGCCCAGGAGCTTGGCGACCAGCGCTCGTCGCTGAAGCTCATCGCCAGCGAGAACTACGCGTCTCCGGCTGTGCTGCTGGCGATGGGCAACTTCCTGTCCGACAAGTACGCCGAGGGCACCATCGGGCACCGCTTCTATGCCGGCTGTCAGAACGTCGACACCGTCGAGCGGGCTGCCGCCGATCACGCGAAGGCACTGTTCGGCGCCCCCCACGCATACGTGCAGCCGCACTCAGGCATCGACGCGAACCTCGTCGCGTTCTGGGCGGTGCTGGCGCAGCGCATCGAGTCGCCGACTCTCGCCGCGGCCGGCGTCCGGCAGGTCAACGACCTGTCCGAGGCCGACTGGGAGCGGCTGCGCAAGACGTTCGGCGACCAACGCATGATCGGCATGGCGCTCGACGCCGGCGGGCACTTGACGCACGGGTTCCGTCCGAACATCTCCGGCAAGATGTTCCACCAACGCTCGTACGGCACCGCCCCTGACACGGGCCTGCTCGACTACGACGAGGTGGCCCGACTGGCCCGCGAGTTCAAGCCGCTGATCCTGATGGCCGGCTACTCGGCTTACCCGCGGCGCATCAACTTTGCGACCATGCGGCAGATCGCAGAAGAAGTCGGGGCCACACTCGTCGTCGACATGGCGCACTTCGCCGGGCTGGTCGCGGGCAAGGTGTTCGCCGGCGACTACGATCCGGTGCCGTTCGCGCACGTCACCACGACCACGACTCACAAGTCGCTGCGCGGCCCGCGCGGCGGGATGGTGCTGTGCCAGCCGGAGTTCGCCGATTCCGTCGACCGCGGCTGCCCGATGGTGCTGGGCGGGCCCCTCGCCCACGTCATGGCCGCCAAGGCGGTCGCCCTGGCCGAAGCGCGCCAGCCGGCTTTCGCGTCCTACGCGGCCGACGTAGCGGCCAACGCGGTCGCTCTCGCGGAGGGCCTGTTGCGCCGCGGCGCGCGCCTTGTCACCGGCGGTACAGAGAATCACCTTGTGTTGCTGGACGTTTCCGGGTACGGCGTTACCGGACGGCAGGCCGAGTCGGCGCTGCTCGACGCGGGGATCGTCACCAATCGCAACACGATCCCGCGCGACCCCAACGGCGCCTGGTACACGTCCGGCATCCGGCTCGGCACGCCGGCGCTCACGACCCGCGGGTTCGGTTCCGACGAGTTCGACCGCGTCGCCGAACTCATCGTCGAGGTGCTGTCAGCGACCTCGCCTGCCCTGGCCGCAGACGGGCGGACGTCCAAGGCGAAGTACGAGCTGGCGGAAGACATCGCCGACAAGACGCACGCGGCGGCCGCCGAACTGCTCGAGACACATCCGCTTTACCCAGGACTCGACCTGGGTCAGTAATCCGGTCGCGCTCTAACTGTCACCGCTGATCGCACCGGTCGAAGGATCGCTCAGGAAGTAGCGCTCGCGGGGACGGACCTCGCCTTCGGGGATCTCGTCCGGTGGCCCGATCGTCACTCCGGTAGCCAGGAACGCATCCTTGGATTCCCAGCGCGAGTAGCCGACCAGGACGCTGCCGTCCTCGGACAGCAACGGTGGGTCGACGCCGAGGCAACCCGGTTGACTCTGCATCCAGTCACCCATCCCGGCCATGCCGCGCACAAGAGCATCCCGATGATCGGCCGATGGATAGTGCACGACCATGAAGACGAACGGCATGAGATCCCAAGAGCTCCTCAGGCGATGCGGACGCGCAGCCGACGGAAGCCGCGTCCCTTGTTCTCCATCTTGACGACCTCGAGCCGCCCGATCATCGCCGTCGAGGCGACGTGCGTGCCGCCGTCGGCCTGGGTGTCCAGGCCGACGATGTCGACGATGCGCACAACCTCGATGTCGGGCGGCAGCAGGTTGGTCGCGGTGCGGATGATGTCCGGGATGGCGAACGCCTCCTGGCGCGGCAAGGTTGCGACCTCGATGCGCCGGTCGAGCGCGATCTCTCGATTGCACGCCTCGGCCACGCGGTCCTTGAAGTCCGCCGGCACCTCGGTCAGATCGAAGTCCATCCGGGCAGACAGGGGTTCCATGTTGCCGCCGGTGACGAGCGCCCCGAAGTCGCGGTACACGACGCCGCACAGCACGTGCAGCCCCGAGTGGGTGCGCATCAGCGCGGTGCGCCGCTCGTCGTCCAGGGCGCCCCGGACCGCGGTGCCTGCTGGCGGAACCGGATCGCCCTCGGCAGGCACGAGGTAAAGGTCGTCGCCCTTGACGGTGCCGGTTATCCGAGTGCGCACCGAGTAGCTTCCCGATGCGCTCGTCGCGCCTTCGGTGCTGCGATGCTCGCTCGGCCCCCACAGCAGCACACCCTCGTCGGGTGGCTGTCCGCCGCCTCCCGGGTAGAAGGCTGAGCGGTTCAGGACGATCCCGCGCTCGTCGACGCCGACGACAACCGCATCCCACTCGCGCAGCGTCGGATCGTCCAGGTCGAGCCGGTGCGTGTGCGTCACCGGGTCATGATGCCGCGGTGCGCAACCACACCGTGCCGGGCGCCATGCGGACGGTGTTGCGGCCGGCCTGTTTCGCCAGGTACATCGCATGGTCGGCGGCGCGCAGCACGTCGTCGAGGGAACCGCCATGGTCCGGGCACAGCGCCACACCGACCGAGGCGCTGATGCTCAGGGTTCGGTCACCGCCCGGCAGCGGCACCGCCAGCGACTCGATGCGCCTGCGCAATCGCTCGGCGGCATGCCCTGCGTCGGATGCGTCGATGCCCGGAAGCAATGCGACGAACTCCTCGCCGCCGAAGCGACCCACGGCGTCATACCCCCGAAGCTCATCGGCCAGCGCAGCCCCGACGCACTTCAGCGCGGCGTCGCCCGCGAGATGCCCGTGCTCGTCGTTGATGTGCTTGAAGTGGTCCATGTCCAGCACGAGGATCGCGACGCTACCTCCACGCTGGCTCACCCGGGTGACCTCACGCTGCGCGACCTGTCGCCATGCTGTTGCATTGAGTAGTTCGGTCTTGACGTCCGTTGTGGCCGCCGCGACGAGCTGCCGCAACAACGCCTGATGCTGCAACAGGAACACCGCAGGCAACACCAGCACCGCCGCCCACGGCGCGTACAGCAGCGAAGCCGCCGTAACCGCACCGAACACCAGCGTTGCGAGTTCGAGCCCGTTCTCCGACCACGAGCCGAACAGGCTTGCCGGTCGCGTTGTCCCACTGTTGAGGAACATCGCCAGCGCGATGATTGCGGTGTTGACGCACAGATAGACCGGGATCGCGATCGCAAAGGCCGATATCGCTGTGGAGGCGGTGAGGCTGTCAGCGCTGACCGCGGCGGCTGAAACAGCCGCGCGCACCGCGAAGCAGGCCAGCACGCTCGCTGCGATTGTGTAGAGGAAGCGATAGGTTCGTTGCCGCGAGCCGCCCTGGGCTGCTACGTACATCCACTGCAAGAGGTAGGCGACC
This sequence comes from Actinomycetota bacterium, assembly GCA_046734315.1. Lineage (GTDB taxonomy): Bacteria > Actinomycetota > Actinomycetes > Mycobacteriales > Jatrophihabitantaceae > DASXRA01. Next base: position 10,152 of record JBKPQY010000012.1, read on the forward strand.
ACAATGACGACGAGCATCAAGTTGCTCGGCAAGAGAAGAGCGGCAGGAAGCATCCACACCGCATCGACCGTTACGTACGGGACGCCTTCGCCCTGACCCAGCAACCACCGAGCGCGACCCAGCCGCCGGGTAGCGGCGTAGTAACCAACGGTGAGGGCTATCAACACACAGAACCGGAACAGATCGACGGTATCGACCGGCGCGCGAAACAGCGACCAGATTGCAATGAACGTAGCGAGGGTGTAGACCATCAGGACTAATGCCACGACTCGCTTCGGAGCTGCCCACAACGCCCAGCGGCGGACCGGTATCACGCGTGCTCGCTTCACGTATCCCCGATCGTTGCAACATTTTCACCAGAACGAGGGCGCGCTGACACTCGTTCCGGTGAGAAGTTATCGCAGCGGTCGAATGGTGTCACCACGCTGCTCAGACGTGTGATGAAGGAGGTGACCACAATGTGCAACAAGGTGTGGCCGTAGCTGGACATCGAGCAAACGCGTACCTGGCAGCTGCTCGATCTATCGCATAGCCCGTCGACTCTGGAGTCTCGGGGGGATTCCAGCCCTGAAGGGGTATCGCGGCCGTCCATCCCGCCGTGGTGACTGCTGGCTCAGCATCGCCGATGTGGTCGCCGTGGCGGGGCAATTGCTTACGCTCCGAGACTGTGGCACGTCCGCGCCAGTGGCACTATCCGACGGATTTTCGGTTACCCAGTGAGTAGGTGCGGCCCTTCCACGCGGCCCCCTTGCCCGCCCAGTGCCGGCGCGCCGAGTCGAGCGTCATCAACATGTACAGCACTGCTGTGAACGGCAACGCCAGCGCGAGCACGACGGCCTGGCGGTAGTAGCGCAGCATCGGCACGAACGTCAGCGCCATGATCAGCCACGCGGTCCCGCCGAGTATCGCAGCAGCCGCGCCGCCGGCAAGCGCGGCGACCGGCACGACGAAGACGACCGTCAGGGCGAGCACCGTGCCGATCAGCAGCATGGCTGAGTAACGCAGCTGCGAGAACGCGCTGCGGGCCACCATCCCCCACAGGTCGGCGAGCCGTGGGTACGGCCGCACGCTGTCAACGCAATCCGCGAGGCCGAGCCAGATTCGCCCGCCCGAGCGCTTGATCAGCCGGGCGATCGCCACGTCGTCGATCACCGCTCCGCGCACCGCTTCGAGCCCACCCGCCCGCTCCAAGGCGGCGCTGCGTACCAGCGAGCAGCCGCCCGCGGCGGCAGCGGTTCGCGACCCGGGCTGGTTCACCCATCGGAACGGGTAGAGCATCGCGAAGAAGTACACGAACGCCGGGACGACGAGGCGCTCCCAAACTGTGCGGACGCGTAGCCGCGCCATCTGCGAGACGAGATCGAGGCCGGCCGACGCCGACACGAGGGCGGTCAGCGAGGAAGGCGCGTGCGCGATATCGGCGTCGGTGAACAGGAAGAACTCGGCCTCGGGCGCCTGCTCGATGCCGCGCCTCATGGCATTGAGCTTGCCGGTCCAGCCGTGCGGTGGATCGCCGGCGTCGACGACTTCGGCGCCGAGCGTCCGGGCGATCGTCCCGGTGCCGTCTACGCTTCCGTCATCGACGACGATCACACGCAGCGAGCCGGCGTAGTCCTGGCTGAGCAGCGACGGCAAGGTCTGCGGCAGCATGGCCGCCTCGTCGCGAGCCGGCACGACGACGGCGACCTCGGGCCAGCCGTCCGGCCGGATGCGCGTTGGCAGCCGCTGATCGGTGCGCCAGAAGCGACCCCAGACGAGCGCGAGCCACAGCCACGCGACCAGTGAGACTGCGGCAAGCGCAGTCACGCGGCGAGGCTCATTCGGTGTGCACGCATGCGGGTGAGCGTACGGTGGCGCGGGTGGAGACAGCGCAGATCGGCGTTACCGGACTGGCGGTCATGGGCCGCAACCTCGCCCGCAACCTGGCCCGGCACGGGAATGTCGTCGCGCTGCACAACCGCACGTACGCGCGCACCCGTTCGCTCGTGTCCGAGCACGGCGACGAGGGACAGTTCGTCCCGAGCGAGTCGATGCTCGACTTCGTGGCCTCGTTGGAGCGCCCCCGGGCGATCATCGTGATGGTGCAGGCGGGCGCGGGCACCGACGCGGTGATCGAAGAGCTCGTCCCGCTGCTCGACCAGGGCGACATCATCGTCGACTGCGGCAACGCCCACTACATGGACACCCGGCGACGCGAGGCGTCGCTTCGTGACCGGGGCCTGCATTTCGTCGGCTGTGGCGTGTCCGGTGGCGAGGAAGGGGCGCTTTACGGCCCGTCGATCATGCCGGGCGGCTCGGCCGAGTCATACCTGCGATTGGGGCCGATGTTCGAGTCGATCGCGGCGCAGGTGGACGGCACGCCGTGCTGCGTGCACGTCGGCCCGGACGGTGCCGGCCATTTCGTCAAGATGGTGCACAACGGCATCGAGTACGCCGACATGCAGCTGATCGCCGAGGCGTACGACCTGTTGCGCGCCGGTGTATCGGCCGAACCGGCTGAGCTCGCCGCGATCTTCAAGTCCTGGAACGAGGGCGACCTCGAGTCGTTCCTGATCGAGATCACCGCGGATGTGCTTGCACACACCGATGCGGAGACTGGCCGGCCCTTCATCGACGTGGTGCTCGACCAGGCAGAGCAAAAGGGCACCGGCCGCTGGACGGTGCAGAACGCGCTCGACTTGGGCATTCCCATCACCGGCATTGCCGAGGCGACGTTCGCCCGCTCGCTGTCCGGACACGCAGATCAGCGGGCGGCCGCGCGCGACGCGTTCGGCGCTCGTGTAGGCAAGCTCGACCTCGACGTCGACGACGTGCGCCGCGCGCTTTATGCCTCCAAGGTCGTTGCGTACGCGCAGGGTTTCGACCAGATCGCGGCCGGTAGCGCCGAGTACAGCTGGGGCATCGACCGGGGCGCGATGGCGACGATATGGCGCGGCGGCTGCATCATCCGGGCCCGCTTCCTCAATCGCATCCGAGAGGCGTACGACGCTGATCCGCAGTTGCCGTCGCTGCTCGTGGCCCCGTACTTCGCCGACGCCGTGCGCTCCGGTGTCGATTCGTGGCGTCGCGTGGTGGCGGCCGCGACGACGGCGGGCATCCCGACGCCGGCCTTCGCGTCGTCGCTGGCCTACTACGACGCGCTGCGCCGCGACCGGTTGCCGGCGGCCCTCATCCAGGGGTTGCGCGACAACTTCGGGGCGCACACGTACCGGCGCGTCGACCGTGACGGCGCGTACCACACCGACTGGGCCGGCGACGGCGCGGAACATCCCGCCTGAGCGGATCCGCGCCCGCACCGCTCGCTGACGCTCGGGTGCAATCGCGGCTCCGCGCACGCCTTCGGCGCGGGCCGCGTCGCGGCGGCGGGGCTCTTCGCGCGAGCGCTCATCGCCCGGTGGTCCCGTTTCCGCGCGGCATCTCCCGCGCCCCGCGCCAGCTCCTACTCCCCGGCGGGGAGCTCCACGTGGCCGCCGAAGGCCTGACGCATCGCCGAGAGCAGCTTGTCGGCGTACAGCGCCTCACCCCTGCTCGAGAACCGCGCGAACAGGGACGCGGACAGCACCGGCATCGGGACACCCTCGTCGATCGCTGCCTTCACCGTCCAGCGTCCCTCGCCCGAGTCCGACACCCGGCCGGCCAGCCCCTGAAGGGTCGGGTTCCTCACCAGGGCGCCGGCTGTGAGATCGAGCAGCCAAGACGCGATCACCGACCCGCGCCGCCACACCTCCGCCACCGCCGGGATGTCCATGTCGTACTGGTAGTACTGCGGCTGGTCGATCGGCGCGACCTCCGCCGAATGCTCGGCCGCCGTCTTGCCGGCGTCGGCGTGAGCCAGCACGTTCAGGCCCTCGGCATAGGCAGCCATCAGCCCGTACTCGATGCCGTTGTGGACCATCTTGACGAAGTGGCCCGCGCCGTTAGGCCCACAGTGCAGGTACCCCTGCTCCTCCCGGCTCGGCTCGCCGGTGCGCCCGGGCGTGCGTGGGGCGGCGTCGACGCCCGGAGCGATGCTGGCGAACAGGGGGTCGAGGTGGTCGACCACGGATGCGTCGCCGCCGATCATCAAGCAGAAGCCGCGGTTCAGACCCCAGACTCCGCCGCTGGTCCCGACGTCGACGTAGTGAATCCCCTTCGGCTGTAGCGCCACCGCCCGGTCGATGTCCTCGCGGTAGTTCGTATTGCCGCCGTCGATGATGATGTCGCCTGGCTCCATCAGCGCAGCCAGCTGCTCGACAGCCTGGCCGGTAACCGCGGCGGGAATCATTATCCAGGCGACCCGGGGCTTCTCGAGCTTGGCGACGAACTCCTCGACTGTCGTGGCGCCGACTGCGCCCTCCGACGCCAGCGCAGTGATGTGGTCGGCAGTGTGGTCATAGACGACTGCGGTGTGGCCGTCCTTCATGATGCGCCGCGTGATGTTGGCGCCCATCCGGCCGAGGCCGATCATTCCCAGCTGCATTTCGCCTCCTACGGACGAGCGGCGCGGTAGCGCCGGATCAGAGCGTTGGTGGAGCTGTCGTGCGCCAGCTCGGAGTCGGACGCCAGCTCGTCGGCCACCTTCTTGGCGAGCACCTTGCCCAGCTCGACGCCCCACTGGTCGAAGGAGTTGATGTCCCACACCGCGCCCTGCACGAACACGCTGTGCTCGTAGAGCGCGACGAGCTTGCCCAGCGCCGTGGGCGTCAGCCGTTCGAGCAACATCGTGTTGGACGGGCGGTTGCCCTCGAACACCCGATGCGGCACCAGCCAATCCGGCGTCCCATCCGCCGCTACGGCAGCGGCCGTCTTGCCGAACGCCAGGGCCTCGGTCTGCGCGAAGACGTTGGCAGTGAGCAGGTCGTGGTGTCTGCCGAGTGGGTTGAGCGTGTGCAGAAACCCGATGAAGTCGGCCGGGATGAGCCGGGTGCCCTGGTGGATGAGCTGGTAGAAGCTGTGCTGTCCGTTCGTGCCCGGTTCGCCCCAGTACACCGGGGACGTGTCGTAGTCGACCCGGGCGCCGGCCAGCGTGACCGACTTGCCGTTCGACTCCATCGTCAACTGCTGCAGGTACGCCGGGAACCGTTTCAGGTACTGGTCGTACGGCAGGACGGCTTGCGTCTGTGCACCGAAGAAGTTCGCGTACCAGACGGTGAGCAGCCCGAGGAGGACCGGCAGATTCTGGGAGAACGGCGCGGTGCGGAAGTGCTCGTCGATCTCGTGGAACCCGCTGAGCATTTCGCCGAACGCGTCCGGCCCGATCGCGATCATCGTCGACAGGCCGATCGCGCTGTCCATCGAGTAGCGCCCGCCGACCCAGTCCCAGAAGCCGAACATGTTCATGACGTCGATGCCGAACTTCTCGACCTCCGCCGTGTTCGTCGAGACGGCAACGAAGTGCCTGGCGATCGCGGCGTCGTCGTGCAGCGTGTCCAGAATCCATGACCTAGCCGTGTGCGCGTTCGTCATCGTCTCAAGCGTCGTAAACGTCTTGGACGACACGATGAACAGCGTTTCTGCCGGATCGAGGTCGCGGGTGGCCTCGGCGAAGTCCGTACCGTCCACGTTGGATACGAACCGGAACGTCAGGTCGCGGGCGCTGTAGTGCCGCAGCGCCTCGTAGGCCATGACCGGGCCGAGATCGGAGCCGCCTATACCGATATTGACGATGTTGACGATCTTCTTGTCGGTATGGCCGCGCCACAACCCGGCCCGCACCCGGTTCGCGAACTCGCCCATCCGGTCGAGCACCTCGTGCACGGCGGGCACGACGTCGACGCCGTCGACAGCGATGCGCTCGCCCTGCGGCGCACGAAGCGCGACATGCAGCACGGCGCGGTTCTCCGTGACGTTGATCCTCTCGCCGGCGAACATCGCGTCGATCCGCGTGCGCAGCCCCGACTCCTCGGCCAGGCGCAGCAGCAGACGCAGCGTTTCGCCGGTGACACGGTTCTTCGAGTAGTCGAGGTAGATGCCGCAGGCCTCGACGGCGAGCCGCTCGCCGCGTCCGGGGTCGTCGGCGAACAGGTCGCGCAGATGGACGTCGCGCATCTGCGCGTAGTGATCGGAAAGCTCCTTCCACGTGCTGCGTTCGGGCAACGGCGTCGCTGCTGCGACCATGTGGGGCCCTCCT
>JBKPQY010000013.1:0-9075 GCA_046734315.1 Actinomycetota bacterium
ACTTGGTCGTCCTCGTGCGCGCCGGCGCCACCTTCATCAACGGCAAGCTCGTCGAACGACCAGAAGATCAACAAGCAGTCAGGCCGTCAGTCGAGACCGCGGCATGACCAAGATCGATCCACAGGTATTGACAATTGCTCGACCGGTCACGTCCTACGCACATAACGGTTGCCGATTACGGGTGCGCATGATGCGTCTCACAGTGGCCTAGTAACGGCGATATGTGCGCAGTCGGCACGTCAGTGCCGCGTGCGGTCCCGCTGACGGGAACCTGCTGCCCTCTCCGCGGGAGAGCTCGCCATCTGCGACGAGGCCACCTTGACCCCACGCGGCGGCATGCTCGCTCGACCGGCCCTGCTGCCGCGGACCCCGCGACGACCTGAACCGCTTTGGACGTTTACACGCGGCACTACCGGGTCAGCGGTACGTCGCCGGCGACTTTGGTGGCAGCCTCAACGTTGACGGCGCCGACCCTGCGGACGACGATCGGTGCCGGCCCCGTCGACGTTGTCGACTCCTCACGGGAACTCGGCAGCGTAGGCATCTCTCCTCGCGAGGAGGGTGGCCTGATCGTCTCAAGATCCCGCTCCGGGTTCCTGCTGGCACAAGGAGGCGTTGTGAAATCGCTGCGAAGAGCTGGTTCGGTTAGCGCGCTCGCGTGTGGCCTCGCGCTGGTGACCTCATCGACCGCAGTGGCGGCCATCTCACCAGTGCTCATCTCTGGACCGTCGCCTTATGCCGCATGTTCGCAGTTCGACAACTCGCTTACCGGGCGCACTTATCTCAACGCGGAGGTCGAACCGCAGGTGGCTGTGCACGGCGGCACCGCGATCGCCCTGTGGCATCAGGACCGCAAATCGAACGGCGGCGCCCACGGCATTGGCGTCGGGTACTCGACCAACGGCGGCGCCAGCTGGACCGAAACCACGATCGCCCTGACCGCCTGCAGTGCGAATGCACCACAGGCGCTGAGCAACATGTTCCGGGCCTCGGACCCGTGGGTGTCGATCGGCCCCGACGGGATCGCCTACGCGTCGGCGCTGTCGTTCAACCTCACAGTGCCGAACAACGCCAACGCGGTCGTGGCGGCTCGCTCCACCGACGGCGGCGCGACGTGGGATCACATCCAGCCGATCCCGGGAGCTTTCTTCCAGACCGCCGACAACAGTACGGACAAGAACTCCACCACGGCCGACCCGACGAAGAACAAGACCGCCTACACCGTCTGGGACACGCTGACCCTGCCCACTGACAACCCTGACGACAACCCGCACACGCAGGCCTACACCGGTCCCGCGTACTTCTCCAAGACAACCGACGGCGGCCAGACCTGGAGCCAGGCGCAGATCATCGTCAACACCGGCAAGCGGCAGCAGACGATCGGCAACATCATCGTCGTTGACCCGCGCACCGATACGCTCTACAACTTCACCGACCTGATCGTTCCGCCCAATACTCCTTTCCGGGGCACGCACAGCAACGCGCAGCTGGCGTTCGTGAAGTCGACCGACGGCGGCGCCACCTGGACGCAGCCACAGGTCATCGCGCCGTTCAACAGCCTGGGAGTGGTCGACCCCAACACCGGCAGACCGGCGCGGGTGGGCGACGGGCTCCCCTCGGTCGCGATCGACCCTTCCAACGGCAAGCTCTACGTCGTCTATCAGAGCTCGACCATGTTCAACAAGAACGTCAAGCAGAGCGCCGGCTCCTGGGACGACGAAATCCTGCTCGTCACATCCAGCGATAACGGCGCGACGTGGACCGGGCCGACGGTCATCCACAAGCTCGCCAGCGACATGCCGACATTCACCCCGACCGTGGCCGTCAATCGGGGACGCGTCGCGGTGACCTACTACGACAGCCGCAATTTGCAGCCGGGCCAGACGGCTAACTGGCCGACCGACTACTGGGTCGAGTACTCGACAGACGGCGGCGCGACGTGGAGCGGCGAGCAGCACATCGCGGGCCCGTTCGACCTGTCGACGGCTCCGGTGGCTCGCGGGTTCTTCCTCGGCGACTACGAGGCCCTGCAGCCGAGCGGGAACGGCTTTCTCGCCGTCTTCGTCAAGACCAACTGCGACGCGCCGTACCCGTCGAGCAACCCACTGTGCGCCCCGGCGAGCAGCAACACCACGCCCACCACCAACACAAACCCGACCGACGTCTTCAGCGCGTCACTGCCCTAATCTGTGACAGGTTCCTTCACAGCTCCCGGTATGGGGCTGCTGGCCACCGACTAGGGCCCGTTGCGTAGGTCGTGCTGTCGCCGAGGTCCGGCGTCTCACGTTCGTTGTCCGTGACGGGATCGACCCCTGGGGCGCGTACCGCAGACATGGCGATACCCGCCGCCAGCACGGGCGGCGTTTCGCCATCAGGACGCGCCCCTACTGATACGACCCAACGAACGGAGACTCCGCCGGGACAGGAAGGGTTCGCATGGATGAAACCGCCACACAGGCGGTGCTCAAGCAGTTCTACGACACGACAACCGACGATGTCATCGGTGCCTCGGACATTTACGCCGACGACGCGGTGCTGGAGTTCCCGCATGGCAAAGAGCGCATCCGCGGTACGGCCAACATCATCGCCTTCAGGTCCGCCTACCCCCGCCGTCGTCACAATCGAATTGCAGCGGGCGATCGGTCGCCAAGACGTCTGGGTCAACGAGCTCACCGTCCGGCATAACGCCAGCCCGTTCAATGTCGTCAGCATCATGGAAATTCGCGACGGCAAATCGCCCGCGAACGAAACTATTGCGGTTTGCCGTGGGAGCCGCCAGCCTGGCGCGCCCAGTGGGTGGAGCCGATGGAGACGCGCATATCGCATCCTGCCGCGCCCTCTTGCGGAGGCCCCGCACACGAGCATGGTCGGCGAGCGCGCAAATGTAGGTGAGCCCGCGCAAGCCTCCTCCGCACGCCTGTCCCTGCCCTTCCTAGCTGCCGCCTGCTCGGCCGGGCGGAGTGTCCAGGGTGGCACTTGCGCCATCGCGAAACGGCGTTTCCGACCTGACCGGGTCCGGAAGCGAACGCCTCACTTTCAGCTTGTGAATCGTTGCGATGCTGGCGCAGGTACCGTCCGCCTGCGCCTTCATCAGCCGTGCCGAGGCGCTGAATCGGGCTCAGCGCGGCGAGGCGGTCGACGAGCTTGGGAGGCTTGCCGTCGAGGAACAGCGGGTGGCGGTCGGACCCGGCGCGACGGTGTTGACGGTGATGTCCCGGCCGCGGAGCTCGCGAGCGAGGATCATCGTGATCGCCTCGACCGCGCCCTTGGACGCGGCGTAGCCGGGTTGCTGGAGCCTGGTCACCGAACTCGAGAAGTTAATCAGCGCGCCGCCGCGCCGCAGGTGGCGAGCGGCCAGCTGCGCGACGACAAAGGCGCCGCGGATGTTGGTGCGGTGCATGCGGTCCAGGTCGTTCAGATCCAACTCGACGACCGGTGCCAGCAGCATGATGCCGGCCGTGCGGTCGCACCACCGGTCGCGTTGGTTGTCACGGCACTTCCTCACTCCATCTACTGGACCGTGGTCGGTCGTGAGCATCCGTAACATGGCCAGCACCAGGTGCAGGTCCACGGTCTGGTGTGCCGCGTTCCATCAGTCGCGCTGGAACCTGGTCGGTCACGACCCTGCCTCGCGGCTCGCGGCGAGTGTCCCGCCGTCGACGACGCTGACGGTGCCGGTTACGTAGTCGCTGTCCATGAGATGTAGGAATGCCTTTGCGACGTCTTCGACTTCGGCGACGCGGCCTAGCGGTAGCCCGGCGCCGACCGACTCGAACATGGCTTCGCGATCGGCCTCGGGCAGCCCGGTCCACAACGGGCTGCGAACCACGCCGGGCGCGACGACGTTGACCCGGATGGGGGCAAGTTCCACTGCCAGCGAGCGGGCCGCCGAGATGATTGCGCCCGAGGCCGCCGCGCCGAGGACCCAGCCCGCGCCGCCACGGTATGCCGCGGTGCCGCTGGTCAGCGTCACCGATCCAGCCGCCCGCAGATGCGGCACGGCGAGCCGGACCGCTTCGAGAGCGCGGAATACCCGCAGGTCGAGGAACGTGCGGCCCTGCTCAGGCGAATAGACGTCGAGAGTGACGGGAACCAGATTGTCTCCGGCGGTGTACGCGAAGTGGTCGAACTCGCCGACATGATCAAAGAACCCGGCCAGGTCTTCGCTGGATGAGGCGTCCACGGGGTACCCCTCGCTCCCGGTCGGAAGCTCGGCCAGCGCCGATTTGACCCTGGCCGCATTGTGCGATGCGACGACGACCGAGGCTCCGGCGGCTGCGGCGGACTTGGCGGTGGCGAGTCCGATGCCACTGGTGCCGCCGAGGACGACGACCCTGGTGTTGCTGGTGATCCCCATATCGACTCTTTCTCCTGCTGCTTTTCTGGTGGTTCCACAGTGCGGCGCCAGCGGCTTCGCCGTCCAAGACCCTTTACCTCGCCTGCGATACCCTCAGGGCATCACCTCGGTCGCCGTCGGGGATCTGCATGGACCTGGATCTGCGTAAGTTGCGTTACTTCGTCGCGGTCGCGGAGCACCTCAACTTCGGCCGGGCAGCGGAGCAGCTGCCCATCGCCCAGCCGGTGCTGTCCCGTCAGATTCGCGCGCTGGAGCAGGAGCTCAAGGTGACGCTGTTCGTCCGGGGCAATCGTGGCACCGAGCTGACCACTGCGGGCCAGGCACTGCTGGAGGACGCCCGTCAGCTGCTTTCCGCGGCCGAAGGCGTGCGCCGCCGGGTGCACGATGCGGCGACCGGGCGGCGGACGTTCACGGTGGGTTTCGTCCCCGGCCTGGTCGTCACCGACGCGGTTCGGCAGCTGTCCCAACGCCGGCCCGAGTTATCGGTCGAGGTGTTCCGCACCGACTGGTACGACCAGACCGAGGCGATTCTCGACGGTCGGGTCGACGTGGGCTATGTCCGCCGGCCGTTCAACGCGACGGGCCTGGACATCGAGGCATTCGCGGAGGAGCCGCGTGTGGTCGCGCTGCCGGTCGAGCATCGCCTGGCCGGCAAGACGACCATGTCGGTGACCGATCTGGCCGAGGAGCATCTGCTGCAAGATCCCGACGTCGTGCCGGAGTGGCGTGACATCGCCACTGAACTGCGTGCGTCTGGGCCGCGCCGGGTGACGCCGCGGCTGCGCACGGTGGAGGAGAAGCTCGAGCACGTCGCTCGCGGCAACGGTGTAGTGGTGTTGCCTGCGTCCACCGCGGCGTTCTACACCCGGCGCGACGTCACCCACGTCCTCGTGGACGACATCGGTCCGTCGCAGGTCTGTCTGGCCTGGGACAGCCGGCGGCGAAGCCCGCTCGTCTCGGAATTCGTCGCGATCGCTTTAGCATGCCGGGCTCAGACGACCTTGAGCGCCGGCCCGGCTAAGGTCACCGGCTGCGGCGCGCTACTCGGCTGAGATTACCTTTCCCATCACGGCCTATCTGGCCATCGTCGTCGCGACCGTCGCAGCGCGCGCCGCCGAGGGCGTGCTGCCCATGCTCACCCACTACGACCTGCCGAACATCGCCGTGCCTCCGCACCTGCCTCCCGTCCCTCGTCGGGCTGGGCTGAGCCTGGCGAAAGCTTGTTCCGCTGCAGGACGACGTCGTCCACTACGCGGACCAGCCGGCCGTGCTGGTCGTCGCCGAGATGTATAAGCAGGCGCAGTACGCCGCCACGCTCGTCCAGTCGAGGATTGCCTTCTCCCCGGTCGCGGAGGTGGTGACTTCGAGGGTTCCGGTCGCGAGCACCGACGCGATCAGCTCGTCAGCATCTGTGTCGGGGGGTGACCTGGCCCGTGCTCACGACGGTCAACCGGTACGCGCGCACCGCTAGCCCTCGCCGCCGAGGTCGATGATGCGGTATCCGACGCCGGGGATGGTTTGGATCGGTTGTGGTTCGCCGAGTTTGCGGCGCAGCCGACCGAGGGTGACTTGGACGGTTTTGGTGAAGGGGTCGGTGTTTTCGTCCCAGACTTGTTCGAGCAGGTCTTCGGCGCTGAGTGGGGCTGGGGCGGCGCGTATGAGTGCCTCAAGCAGGGCGAATTCCTTGACGGACAGGTCGCAGGTGTTTCCGTCGCGGGTGACGGTGCGGCGCAGTGGGTCGAGTTCGATGCCTGCCGCGGTGAGGGTGCGGGGGTGGGCGGTGGGTTGGCGGCGGGCGAGGGCGCGGATGCGGAGGACGAGTTCGGGGAAGTGGAACGGTTTGGCGAGGTAGTCGTCGGCGCCGAGGCCGAGGCCGGTGACGCGGTCGCCGGGGGTGCCGGCGGCGGTGAGCATGAGGACCATCGCTGGGTCGTCGTGTGCTGTGATCATGCGGCACAGCGTGTCGCCGTGCAGCCCGGGCAGGTCGCGGTCGAGGACGACGACGTGGTAGCGGTTGAGGTCGAGTTTGGCGGCGGCGTCCAGGCCGTCGTAGGCGGTGTCGACGGCCATGCCCTGATCGCGCAGGCCTTCGGCGATGTCGTCGGCTAGCCGGCGTACGTCTTCGACGACGAGCACTCTCATGGCGCGGCTCCGATCAGGACGGGTCGCGTGGCGCGCGGCAGGTCGATGACGACGCGTAGCCCGCCTTCGTCGCGGGCGTGCAGGCGTAGCGCTCCGCCGTGTGCAGTGGCGATGGCCGCCACGATGGACAGCCCGAGGCCGACGCCGGTGTCGGATGCGGTGCGTTCGGCGCCGAGGCGGCGGAAGGGTTGCCCGAGTTGTTGGACATCGTTTGGGTCGAGGGGCGGGCCGCTGCTGTCGATGAGGAGCTGGGCGTGGGGCCCGTCGAGGTTCGTGGCGACGTGAACGAACCCGCCGGGGCTGTTGTGGGTGAGTGCGTTGTCGAGCACGTTGGCCACCATTCGGCTCAGCAGCGTCGGACTGCCGTCGATGTGGATGTCGCTCAGGTCGGTGCGCAGTTCGACGCCGAGGCGGCGGGCGTGCTGGGTGCGGGCCGCGACCGCGTCGCAGACGATGCTGGACAGTGAGATGGTGGCGCGGTCGGTCGGGGCGCCTTGTTGGGCGCGGGCGAGCAGCAGGAAGCTTTCGATGAGCCGGTCGGCCTGATCGAGTCCTTCGCGAAGCTTGCCGGCAAGCACGGTGACTTCGTGCCCCGGCCGCGGTTTCCCGACGGCGACGTCGAGGGAGGTGCGCATCATGGCCAGCGGGGTGCGTAGTTCGTGGGAGGCGTTGGCGACGAAGCGGCGCTGGGCCTCGAAGGCGGTCTCCAACCGGGCGAGCAGCTCGTCGATGGTGTCGCCGAGGTCGGTGAGCTCGTCACGCGGCCCGCTGATCGCGAGCCGTTCGTGCAGGTTCTGTGCGGAGATCCGTCGGGTAGTGGCGGTCATGGTGCGCAGCGGCCGCAGCACCCGGCCGGCGACCAGCCAGCCAAGCCCGATCGAGACCACGGCCATGATCGCCAATGCGATCAGGCAGTCCGTCAGCAGTTGATCTACGAAGCTGCCGTGCACCTGCGAGTACGCCTTGGCCGATACGGCTGGGCTGGGGGGGTTGGCGGGTAGTGCGGTGGGGAACGGTGCGCTACCGGGGTTGGTGGTGACTTGCAGGTGCGCGGTGAAGTGGCGCGCCAACAGGTAGGTGATGGTCAGCAAGGCGGCGCCGCAGACCAGGAACAGCCCGCCGTAGAGCAGCGTGAGCCGCAGCCGAACGGTGTGCCGCGGCGGGCGCGGTCGAGGGGTGAGCTTGCCGAGGTGGGCTAGCGCGCGCATGTGGTGTCCTCACGCTGTTCGACGGACCGGTCGCGCTCGCCGGCTCCGCGCGACCGGCCCTACTTCTACGCTCTATGGTTCACCGGCGAGTCGCCGCTTGCTCTCGTATCACAGCGTGGTCATCGCTGCCGCTGCGCTAATACCAAGCCGCGCGTCGTGCATCGCCGCTACTGGCAGCCTGCCTGGCGCGTGGTAACACGGCGGCAACAGCCTGCGTTGAGACGGTGTTACCGCCGGCGCCCTACAACTTTCCTCGTAGCGAAAGTCCGCACGAGGAGAAGCAGATGACCACGACCCGATACGCGGCGCCCGTCCAGGCCGCGCAATGCAGCGGCCGGGCGCGGCGGACCCCGCCCGTCCTAGCCGTCCTGGCCGCCGTCGTGATGTTGGCGGTGGCATGTGCGGGCGGCTCGAAAGCCCCCGGGGTGGCCAGCGCCGGGTCGACCACGCCGGCGTCCGGCGGGTCGTCCCCGAGCGGCAGCCCCCGGCAAAGCGCCGTCGCCTACGCGCGATGCATGCGCTCGCACGGGGTGCCCGACTTCCCCGACCCGGACAGCCAGGGACACTTCAACGCCAAGCCGAATCTGAACGCCTCCCCGCAGTTCCAGGCCGCGCAGCAGGCCTGCAAAGACCTGCTCCCCAACAACGGCGGTATGACCACCGGCGGGCACCTCAGCGCGCAGCAGCAAGCGCAGATGCTGAAATACGCCAAGTGCATGCGGGCACACGGGGTCAAGAACTTCCCCGACCCGACCAGCAAGGGGCTCAGCCTCGGTAATGGCGTGGACCCGAACTCGCCGCAGTTCCAGGCCGCAGACCACGCCTGCCACTCGCTGCTGCCCAACAGCGGGGGCGGCACGCAAACCACTGTCGGGAACGGCGGCGGGTCGTGACCGCCACAGACCCAGCACCGGCCGACGCTCGCACCCAGCGCGCCACGCGCGCGGGCCGGACCGGGCGCCGTGGTCGCCGGGCCGCGATCGCCGCCGTGCTGGTGCTGGCCTGCGCCGCCGCGCTGGTGGCATTCACCCACCCGTTCGGCGTCGACCTCGCCGACCCCTTCGCCCGGCGTCACGACGCAGGCGGCGCCCCACCGGACAACGGCGCAGCGACCGCGACGGCGACCGTGACCCGCCGCACGTTGTCCGCGCGCACCAGCGTGAACGGCACGCTGGGGTTTGCCGGCGACTACACCGTGCTCGGGCAGGGCCATGGCACAATCACCGCCCTTCCCGCGGTGGGCCAGGTCATCCGCCAGGGTCAGGTGCTCTACCGGATCGACGGGCAGCCGGTGGTGTTGCTGTACGGGTCGACCCCGGCCTACCGGACCCTCGCCGAGGGCGCGGAAGCCTCCGATGTGACCGGCAC
>JBKPQY010000014.1:0-8620 GCA_046734315.1 Actinomycetota bacterium
GAGGCCGACCCTGACGGTGACCCGGTTCGACCCGTCCCACCCGAACGGTGTCCCGCTGCCGGACGTCACCACGGCCGCGGACGGATCGTTCAGCCTTACCGACACCCCGCCGAAGCCCAAGGTGCATGAACATAAGGTGCCTGCATATACCGTCTGCTACCAGGTGTCTCACGCGGCTGACGCCCATCTGTCGGCATCCGCCGCGAGCGTCTCCGTGGCAATCTCGAACAACGGCCGCTGAGGCCGGCCACACCTGAGATGGGCACGACACAGGGCCGGCCGCGCGCGGCTGGCCCTCCCGGTTGCTTCACTCGCGACGAGCAGGAGTTTGGCAAGACGCCTTAGTGCGCGCCTGCGGGCCCCCAGCCATGGGCGATTCCCCGAGCGACATGGCGACCATGAGCCAAGACGGGTACCAGCACTGCTACGGCATGAACCGCCGACTCGACGCAATGTCGCTACATGTCCGCGGACTGGAGGCGCGTCTGTGTCAGACGAGTAGGCCGTCGACGACGACCTCGAGCATCGGCCTGACGGATGCGGTGGGCAGGTTGCCCTGGTCGACCACGCTTGCGATCCCACCGACGAGACGGGCGAACTGCAGAGAGTCGACGCCGGGGCGCAAGTCGTCTCCGAGCTGCTCGATGATCTGGGTGTTCGCAGCCCGGAGGGTCTGGCATTTGGTCCGCATCGGGGAGGCGTCGTCCTCCATAGCCAGCGTGATCTTGGCCGGACCGCCCTTGTGCACCGAGATCAGCTCGACGTACTGCTCGAACCAGCGCAGCAGGAGTTCGCGTGACGTGCCGCCCTCGGCGAGAACCTTGCCGATGGCGTCGTTGACGCGCTCGACCCAGGCCTGCATGACCGCGTCGATCAGGGACTCGCGTGTCGGGAAATGGCGGTACAGGGTTCCGGCCCCGACCCCGGCGGCCTTGGCGATGTCATCCAGCGGGGCGTCGTAGCCGCGCGTGCGGAACGCCACCCGAGCGGCCTCGACGATCTTGTCGCGATTGCGCGCCGCGTCCGCACGCACAGCCGGCCTCCTGCTCGAAATCCACTTGCTAAGTGGAGACTGTCTCCGTATTGTGTCGATGGAAGCGGAGAAACTCTCCGGATCAGTCTACGTCGGCCCGCCGCGTAACGCACGCAGGCCAGAACAGGACTCCACCCCGTGTCTTCAACGCTGCAAACCCGCCCCGCACCGACGGGGTCCGCACGCCGGAACCCGGCGATCGGGATGTGGATTGTGCTCGTCGGTCAACTCATGCTCGTGCTGGACGCCACGATCGTGAACGTGGCGCTGCCGCACATCGCCAAGGACCTGCATTTCGGTTCCGCGTCGCTGTCGTGGGTCCTCAATGCCTACAGCCTCGCGTTCGGTGGCCTGTTGCTGCTCGGCGGCCGCCTGGGCGATGTGCTCGGCCGACGGCGGGTTTTTATGACCGGCCTGGGCCTGTTCACCGTTGCGTCCTTCGCCGGTGGGCTCGCGCAGGCGCCCTGGGAGCTGGTTACCTCGCGGGCGCTGCAGGGCGTCGGCGCCGCGCTGTCGGCACCGTCGGTGCTGGCCCTGATCGCCACCAACGCGCCAAATGAGGCAGCCCGCAACCGTGCCCTGGCAGCGTTCGCCGTCATCTCCTCGGGCGGTGCGGCGCTCGGGTTGATGCTGGGAGGAACGCTTACCGATCTGGCGTCGTGGCGGTGGACGATGTTCGTCAACGTGCCGATCGGTCTCGGCGTGCTGCTGCTCGTCCCCGGGCGGGTCAACGAGACAGCGCGGCGGCACGGTCGATTCGACTTCGTCGGCGCGGCCTCAGCCACCGCGGCTGCGGTCTCGATCGTGTGGACCGTCATCAACGCACCCGAGCGCGGCTGGGGGAGCGCGCGCACCATCGGCGGGTTCGTCCTCGGAGCCGCCTTGCTGATGGTGCTGGCAGTCACCGAACGTCGGCACCCGCACCCGCTGCTGCGCCCCGCGCTGCTGCGTAGCCGGCAGCGGATCGCGGGGCTCGTCTCGATGGCCGCTGTCTACGGCGGAATGCTCGCGACGTTCTTCCTCACCGTCCAACTGCTGGCCCACCAGTTCGGGTACAGCCCACTTCGGTCCGGCGTAGCGTTCCTGCCCGTGCCGCTGGGCGTATTCACGATGTCACGCCTGGCACCGCGTCTGGTCGCCCGGATGGGGCCGGCTCCGCTGATCGCCGCCGGCGCCGCGAGCGTGTTCATCGCGATGGGCCTGCTCCTCGGCGTCAACGCGGCCACCAGCTACGCGACCGGCGTCTTCCCCTCACTGTTGCTGATGGGCCTGGGCATGGGCGCGAGCTTCATGCCGATCACGGTCCTCGCCCTCAACGGCGTCGAGCCCGAGCACACCGGATCGGCCTCCGGCCTGCTGCAGACCATGCAGCAACTCGGCGGAGCCATCGGGCTCGCGGTGGTCGCGTCCGTCTTTGCCGGACGGAGCGCTCATGGCTTCGACCCGGCACTTCGGGCCGGATACGGCGCCGCGACCGTGCTTGCCGCCCTCGCACTGGCCAGCGGGCTCACCCTGATCGCACGTAAGACCCTCGCCACCACCTGACCGCCTGTCGACACATGATGACTCAAAAACCCGAGCATCTCCTGGCGACGAATGGTGAACGCCGACGGACGTCACTTCACGGCGTCCTGGCTGATGCGCGATATCCTGCCGCCCGCTGCTGCCCCGGCATCGCGACAGGACTAGGCCAGGCCCAGCGCTCGGAACGCGGCGGCCGCACCGAGCACATCAGCGCTAGATCCGCGCATCGGGACGCGAGCCCACGGCGAATCGCTATGTACCACGGGCGGGCCGGGTCAACGGATGAGCGTGGTCTTCGGCCGTACCACGCAGAACTCGTTGCCCTCCGGATCGGCGAACACGATCCAGGACTCGTTGCCGGTCTGCCCGATGTCCACGCGGCGGGCACCGAGCTGAACGAGCCGAGCGATCTCAGCCTCGCGATCGTCGGCTTCGCTGGTCAGGTCGAGGTGCACTCGGTTCTTGATCGTCTTGGTCTCAGGCACCGGCATGAAGCACATGCCGACCGGCGCCGTCTCATCTAGTCCGATCACGACTTCTCGCTCTCGTTCGGACAGGATCCGCCAGCCGAGTGCCTGTGCCCAGAAGCGGGCAAGGCGAGGCAGGTCGTGGGCATCTATGACGATGTGATGCAACCGAACAGGCATGCCGGCCAGTCTGCTCGTACGCGACCGCGGTGACGCGAAGGACAGCCGCGCGCTGACCGTCGATCATGGTGATCTTGTGCGAGAGCTGCTGCCCGCCACGAGCGTGATCCGTCAACGGGCACGCCGCACCGTCGGACTGGCGCGCGGACCGGACAATCCGACCGCGGAGAATGGTCTGTCACGACGCGCGGTGCAAGTACCCGGTCATGCCGAATAGCAGATACTTCTCCGGGGACGATCCTGCCGTGTTCGATCTTGCCGTCTTGCGAGGCGGGTCGCGTCCTTCGGCAGCGAGTCGCGGACCGGCGTTGATCACCGAACAACCCGCTGGATCGTGCTGCCAGGATGCGGTGTGTGGTGGGCGACGCCGACGACTCATTCGCGATGACCGTCGACTCCTGCCTGGTGTCAGGCACCGGGCTGTATGTCCATGCGATTGACTGGTCCGGCACGGTGGAGGTCGGCGACCGGCTGTTAGTCCGCAAGGACGATCGGCCGGTTGGCGAGGCCGAGGTCGACGCCGTCGAGACCGGCGGGTTCCGCGTTGCGGACCGGACCCCGGTGCTGGGGCTGCGGCTGTGGGGGGTCGAGGAGGTCGCGGTCGGCATGCGGCTCACGCTCAAGAGCCGGGGTGGGCTTTTCGTGCCACCATGACCGCCGACGGCGCCGCGGGAGTCACCTTCCTCGAGGGGCAGACCTTGGCGCGCATCACCGACGGCACGTGGCGGTGGGTGCTGTGCAAGCGATTCCGCACCGACCCAGCGCTGGACGATGGCAGCCTGCTGCAGGCGCTGCTCACGCATCCTCAATACCGCGACCCGTGCTACCTCCCCTCGATTACCACCGAACCGATCCACGGTCCGTACAACCTGGTGCGGATCGCGCTGGACTCGTTCGTCGAATCCTTCGGCTCGTCGGCCGTGGCCGCGTTTCGAGACCGGGTAGGTGCCAACGGCGCGGTCTCGCCCACCGAGATCGACGGAGACCTCCAGCAGATCGAAGACTTGATCCGCAGCAGCCAAAGCCGCTACCTGCTACCCGACCTCGGCGAACGCGCCGACCACATAGCCGGCTGGGTTCTGGCTCGGCCCTTCTTCGAACTCATTCTCATCGACAAACCCGAGCGCCAGCTGCAACTGATGGTCGCATCCGGCGACTAGCCCCCGGACGACCACCTGGAAGAGCGAACGTGCGACTCGCCAGTTGCTTGTCAGGCTGGTTCTTCGTGAACCGATCTCGGCTAGCCAATCAGGTGGCGCACTCGCTGTCTGTTGCGTCCATGCCGCTGTCGCAGCGAACCATCCCGACTGATGCTGCCGGGCGCGTACCCGGTCTTGCCGGATCGGTCACAGCGGCAGATCGTATGCACATCCGCACATAGCCGCGATTCGCGCATTGGGTTCGAGGCAAGGGCCGGCTATCCGATGGCCGCAAGGACCTTTGAGTAGGCGGCGTCAATCTGACCGTCTTCTGTCCGAACGACACGGGCGCTCGGTCTGCTTGCGATGATCGACACGATCCGGTCATACATCGCGGCCAACTCCTCCGAGCCGCCTGTACGGTCGAGCAGTTCCTGTGCCTCGCGATGTGTCGGATCAGATCCAGCTCGCGTCCTTTCGGCGAATCGAGCGAGCGCTTGGTCCTTATCGTCGAGCAACACCACTTCCCGAAAGTCAGCGCCGACCTCGATGGCAAGCCTTTCAAGCTGTTCGATGAACTCCGCCCGGCCAAGGTGTTGAGGGACGATCACGTCGTGAGCCGAGGTGAGGTGCACACGCGCAGCGGCCAGCGCGATCGCCCGGGCGAGCGACCCGGCCGCCTGCGCGTCCGCCCGCCAGCCACCGAGAAGCGACCGCACTCGGTCGATATCCAGGTTCAAGGCCAGCGCATGGTCATTGACGTACATCTGCGCCATCGTCGACTTGCCACATCCCGGTGGGCCGTTCAACAAGATCAACCGGGCCATGCGGTTCAGTCTACGAACGCACCCGCCGTGGGACGGCGGCCGGCGCTGGCGAACGCACTCTTCTGCCGCGCGGAGTGCGCGCGTTTGCCGATACCTTGTGTGTAGCGCTGCCCTAGCCAGCGGTCACCCCGACCACCCGCCCGAGCATGACGGCGGGGGAGGCAGCCCATTCGAGCCCGGCTAAGAGCGGGCACACAGCCGGACACGCAGCCGTCCGAGGCCTGGTGCCGAATTGCGGGCGTCGGTCCCGCATGCCGCCGAGAAGAACTCGAGCGCAGGAGGTCTGGCCAGTCCAGTACGGTCCCGGTCATGCCCTCGGATGAGTTCGTGCCAGTCGGCTTCGATCCGCCGATCTCACTGGCCACCGACCAGTTCCACCTCGAACCGCTGGGGCCACAGCACAATCAGGCCGATCATGCCGCCTGGATGTCGAGCATCGAGCACATTCGCTCCACTCCCGGCTATCCCGACGGCAACTGGCCACCACTCGGCGGCATGACGCTCGAGGAGAACCTCTCCGACCTTCGCCGCCACGCCGACGACTTCACGCGGTGCGCCGGTTTCACCTTCACGGTCCTCGACCCAGGCGATAACGACGTCATTGGTTGTGTCTACCTGTATCCCTCGGCGTCCGAGGAGTGGGACGTCACGGTGCAGTCCTGGGTGCGGGCGGACAGGTCGGGCCTCGACGTGCCACTCGCCGATGCCGTCGCACACTGGCTCGTCACCGACTGGCCATGGGAGCGTGTGGACCGCTGCGGTCGCTGAGTCGTGATGGCACGCTCATCAGCGTGAGTCGTTTTGGTCAAGCGGTTGGTCGGTGCCCGGCCTCGTCGTCGTCCCTACATTGCTGAATGGGGGTTGGTCCCAGCAGCGTGTGATCGGGTTGGTGACGACGGGCGGGGGCTGCCCATGATGAGCGTCGAGATCAGCGTGTGTCTGTATGCCGCGTGGGGCTCGCCCCGACCGTCCGCTCGGGCTCGGTGACTCGCGTCGATGAGGGTTGTCGGTTACGCCGCGATGGCTGTTGCTCTGACTGCGTGGGTGCCGTGGGTGGCGATCATGGGGTCCCAGCGTCGCCGGGTGGTGATTACGGCGTGCAGGTGGCGCAGGATCGCCGCGGCGATGACGGTCTGCGCCTGGGTGGGCTTGAGCCGGTTGTGCTCGCGACCGGTCAGGTGGGCGTACCGGGCGCCGTAGACGGGGTTGGCGCGTTGCGCGCCCCGGACCGTGCGCCACGCGGCGAGGCGGAGTCCGGGGCGGCACTGCTCCGTGAGCTTCGTCTTGCCGGTGACGGTGCCGGAGAGCTTCTGTCGTGGGGCGAGGCCGGCATGCTTGACGAGGGCGCGGGCGGTGGTGAACCGGCGCGGGTCACCGGTCTGGGCCAGGATCGCTGCGGCGCCGACGGCGGACGGTCCGGTGATCGAGGTGACCAGCTCGGTCAACTCGAGCTCGTCGAGCACGTTGAGCATGCGGGTCTCGGTGTCGGCGAGGCGGGTGTGGGCGTGGGTCCAGTCCTCGACCAGCAGCGCGACCCGTTCAAGTGCGCCGGCCCGGTGCGCGGCCACCCCGGCCGTGTCGGCCAGGGCGCCGAAGATCCGGCGGGCGATGCGCAGGCACGGTTTCTGCCGACCCTGCCGGGTGATCTGTCGTCGCACCGCGGTCTCGAACCTGGCCCAGCCCAGCCGGGGGGTGCGGGCCAGGTCGCCGGCGTCGCGGTCCACAACAACGGTGAGCGCGGCGAGCCAGGTCTGGCAGCGGAACGGTTGCTGCGCGGCGTCCAGCACCGCGGGCCAGACGCAGTCGAGCAGCTCACGCATCTGCCGCACCTGACTCGAGGTGGCAGTGATCAGCTGCTCGCAGCGGGCGCCCGGGTGCCGCAACCGGGCCCGGGCCTCATCGGTCGGTTCGGGTTGGTAGCAGCGCAACTGCGCGGTCAGCCGGGCGATCAGCATCGCATCCTTCTCATCGGTCTTGTCCGGAGTCAGGTCTTCGGTGCGCCGCGAGTACGACGTAACCGACGGCTGCACGCACACGAACGCCATCCCCCGCGCAGCGGCCAACTCGCCGAGCACCCGCCACCGGTGCCCGGTCGGCTCACACGCCACCGTCACCCCCGCGAACCCCTTGCTCGCGGCGCATTTGCGCGGCCCAGTCCAACGCCCGCCCCAGATCCCAGGCCCGGTACCGGAACGTGCGCCGCGCCAACACCTTCGAGTCGTGATCACACACCACGACCATCTGCTTGTCCCGCGCCAGATCGATCCCCACGATCGGGCTGATCACCGGCACCAGGCCACGCAGCGGGTCCAGCCGCGCGTTGCGGTTGCGGTCACCCCGGGACACACCACTACCGTTGCTCACGAACGTCCTCCTGTTTGTCGCTGCTGTGGGACACCAAGCCCGCAGCGCATCAGGAGGACGTTCCTACGCCCAGCACCGACACGCAAAACGTCTTTCTATGCCGCCGAGTGCGCGGCCTTGCCGAATTGTCGGCCATCTAGGCCGCTGCAGGGCTTGACAAGTTCGTGGCTACGTCGAAGTATGTTTGAGGTTAAGAATCGGGGGTAGTTGGGGGCCGCCACGCATCGGTGGCATGCGGGCGTTCTGAATTCTTGCCTGGGCTATGGCTGTGCGGTTGCTGCCCAACTAGTAGGACCAGATGGACCGGAGGCTCGTGCCGGCTTGGCCGGCGCCCGCGCGCCGCCCAGCGTTCGGCAAACTGAGCGGGGGCAGCCGACGGCTCCGTCGGAACGGTGGCGGGCCATGACCGATACGGCGGCCTACAAGCAGTACACACACCGCACGGCCCCGCTGCGTAGCTTCGGTTGGCAGTGTGACTACGCGATTTGCACCTGCGCCCGCGGCGCGGATGAGTGCCCGCATTGTGGGCTGAGCGGCTCGGATGCCCACCACCGCGGACAGTGCCATGCCCGGTCGCTGAGATAGCAGCGCGGTATGGTCACGCGCCGACTACCGGCGGACTCGCGCGTTGGCATCTGAGCGAGCGCCTCGCGCCACTGGCGTACGGATACCACGCTCGTGATGTGTGCCTTCCCATTCCCTGGCCGCGGCGAGATCCGACCTCATCTGGCACCCCTTTATGTCAAGGGCTGTTTCTGGGTTTTTCTGGGCTGTCCAATGCGGGGGGAGGATGGCGCCGTTCTCGCTGCGGTCAAGGCCGGGGCCCGGGTGGCCTTCGGTCAGCCTTGACCGCGGCTGCGGGTGTGCTCGGCGGTGTGTCGGTGGTTGGTGTGTCGGTTGGGTTGGGTGGCGGGCTGCTGGTTGGTGTCGGTGTGGGAGTGGCGACTGGCTGCACGGTGATGCTGGCGCAGCCGAGCGACACCGGCGCGGGTCCGGGTGGGCCGGCGTTGAGGGCGGACACGCAGACCCGGTGGCTGCCGGGCGTGGCTGGGATCGCCGCGCCGAAGCCGTGGTTGCCGGCGACGT
>JBKPQY010000015.1:0-5671 GCA_046734315.1 Actinomycetota bacterium
GCCACCCTCGCCACCGACCGTGCCCTGCTGTTGCTCGGCGTCCCGGGTACCGCGAAGACGTGGGTCTCGGAGCATCTCGCGGCGGCCATCTCGGGGGATTCGACGCTGCTCGTGCAGGGCACGTCCGGCACGGCGGAGGAGGCGATCCGGTACGGGTGGAACTATGCGCGGCTGCTGGCCGACGGCCCGACGCGGGCGGCACTGGTTCCGTCCCCGGTCATGACCGCGATGAGCGAAGGACGCATCGCCCGCGTCGAGGAGCTCACCCGGATCCCGTCCGACATCCAGGACGCACTGATCACCATCCTCTCCGAGAAGACGCTTCCCATTCCGGAGCTGGGCAGCGAAGTCCAGGCAAGGAAGGGCTTCAACGTCATCGCTACGGCCAACGACCGCGACCGCGGGATCAACGAACTCTCCTCGGCGCTGCGCAGGCGGTTCAACACCGTCGTCATGCCGCTGCCGGCGAGTGAAGAGGAAGAGGTGGCGATCGTCGCGCGGCGCGTCGAATCGCTCGGTCGCGCATTGGAGCTTCCCGAAGTGCCGTCCGCCCTCGACGAGATCCGGCGGGTCGTGACCATCTTCAGGGAGCTGCGCTCGGGCGTCACCACCGATGGCCGCACGACGCTCAAGTCGCCGACCGCAACCATGTCACCCGCCGAAGCCATCTCGGTGATCACCAGCGGCATCGCACTGGCGGCGCATTTCGGCGACGGGGTGCTGCGCCCGGCGGACGTTGCCGCCGGCATCGTCGGCGCGATCGTGAAGGACCCGGTCACCGACGCGGCCGTATGGGCCGAATACCTCGAGGCGGTCGTCCGGGAACGTCGCGGCTGGGGTGACTTCTACCGCGCGTGCCGCGAGGTGAGCGGTTGACCCGTACCGCGGTGCTGGGCGTCCGCCACCACGGCCCCGGCTCGGCCCGCTCAGTGGTGGCGGCCCTAGACGAGCTGCGGCCGGCGATCGTCCTGATCGAGGGCCCGAGCGACGCGGACCAGCTGCTGCGGTTTGTCGGGCATCAGGACATGACACCACCGGTCGCGCTTTTCGCCTACGACCCCAAGGAACCGCGCACGTCGGCGTTCTGGCCGTTCGCGTCGTTCTCGCCGGAATGGCAGGCGCTGCGCTGGGCCGCCGAGCACCAGGTGCCAGCACGATTCTGCGATCTCCCCTCCGGTGCGTTCTTCGCCGAGCCGGAATCGAAGCCCGGTCGTCAGCTTCGCGAGGATCCGATCGGCATGCTGGCCCACGCGGCCGGTTACGACGATCCCGAACGGTGGTGGGACGACGTCATCGAATCGCGCCTGGACGGCAAGCCGCCGTTCGAGGCGCTGACCGAGGCGATGGCCGAACTCCGCGACGTCACGCCATCCGATGCCCGCGATGACCGTCGGGAAGCATTCATGCGGCAGGCGATCCGCGCCGCCCTCAAGGAGAGCGGTGGCATCGTGGCCGTTGTCTGCGGCGCCTGGCACGCACCCGCCCTGGCCGAGCCGCTTGGCCCGGCCTCGGCAGACGTCGCGATGCTGCGGGGCCTGCCACGCCGAAGGACGACGCTCAGCTGGGTCGCCTGGACGCACTCGCGGCTGGCCGCGGCATCCGGTTACGGCGCTGGTGTCACATCCCCGGGCTGGTACCACCACCTGTTCACCGCGCCCGACAACGTCGTGGCGCGCTGGCTGACGAAGGTGGCCGCCGTGCTCCGCAGCCATGACCTGCCGGTCTCGTCTGCGCACGTCATCGAAGCCACTCGGCTCGCCGAGGCACTGGCGGTGCTGCGTGGCCGCCCACTCGCCGGCTTGGCCGAAGTCAGCGAGGCGACGCGGGCCGTGCTGTGTGAGGGCAACGAAGCGGCGGTCACCTTCGTGCAGCGCGACCTGGTTGTCGGCGAGCTGCTCGGCGCCGTCCCGGCTGACGCGCCAAGCGTTCCGCTAGACGCAGACCTGCGCGCGCAGGCAAGATCGCTCCGGCTCAAGATCGATCCCGTCGATAAGCCGATCACCCTCGACCTGCGAAAGGATCACGACCGGGCGAAGTCGATCTTCCTCCATCGCCTTGTCGGCCTGGGCATCGGTTGGGGGAGGATCCGTGAGGACGACGTCCGCGGCACCGGCACGTTCCGGGAGACCTGGACCTTGCGGTGGCGCCCTGAACTCGCGGTGGCGATTGTCGACGCCGCGCTGTGGGGCACCACGATCGCCGAAGCGGCCGACGCGAAGCTGCTGGACGAGGCACGCACCGCGACCGACCTCCGCACCGCGACCGAGGCAGTCGAGCACGCATTGCTCGCGGACCTCGCGGATGCGCTACCGGAGGTGCTCGCCCTCGTCGAGTCCAAGGCGGCCGTGGACGCCGACGTCGTGCGACTCATGGCCGCGATTCCCGCGCTGGTCCGGGCAGTCCGTTACGGAGACGTCCGAGGCACGGACACCGCCTCGATGTCCGCCGTCGTCGACGCACTGATGGTTCGGATATGTGCCGGCCTGCCGGCCGCCGTGACCGCCCTGTCCGACGAGGCGTCAGCGACGGTAAGGGCCGCGGTCGACGCCGTTCACCGGTCTCTGGCCGTACACGCGCGTACGGCGCATGGTGCAGAGAGCCGCGAGCGCTGGATCGAGACGCTCGGCCGCCTGGTCGACCGCCGCGACCTTTCCGGACTGCTGGCCGGGCGCATCGTCCGGCTGCTGACCGACGCCGGGGTGATCCCACACGCGGACGCGGCTCGCCGGTTCGCGGCGCACCTTTCCATCGGCGTCGTCTCGGCCGACAAGGCCGCTTGGGTCGAGGGTTTCCTGGCCGGGAGCGGTCTGGTTCTGGTCCACGATCACCAGCTGCTGGCGGCGCTCGATGCCTGGGTGATGTCGCTCGGCCCGGACGACTTCGTCAGCGTGCTTCCGCTGTTGCGGCGAACGTTCGGCGAGTTCTCGCCCTCCGAGCTCACCAACATCGCCGACCAGGTCACGCATCTGACTGGCGGAGTGCCGTACCAGCCGGAAGCTGATCAACTCGATGTGGAGCGCGCGGCGGGCGTGGTCCAGACCGTCGCGCAGATCCTCGCCGGAGCTCGCTCGTGAACGCCGCGCCAGATCGCGAACGGCTCCGCCGATGGCGGCTGCTCCTCGGCTCGGCGGCACAGTCAGGGCACGCCGGTAACGAGCCGCTGCTCGACAGAGCCGACCGAGCGATCGATTCCGCGCTCGCCGCGCTGTACGACGCGGAAGCGCACCGCCCCGCCAGTTCGCGAAGCGCCGGCCTGGGCGCGTCGGCGCCGTCGGTCGCGCGGTGGCTCGGCGACATCCGCACGTACTTCCCGTCCAGCGTCGTCCAGGTGATGCAGCGCGACGCGATCGACCGGTTGAACCTCAAGCAGTTGCTGCTCGAGCCGGAGCTGCTCGGCTCCGTCGAGCCGGACGTCCATCTCGCCGGAACGCTGCTCAGCCTGAATCGGCTTCTGCCTGAACACGCCAAGGCGACCGCCCGGCAGGTGGTCGGCACCGTGGTCGCCGAGATCGAGCGGCGGATCGCCAGCCGCACCCGGTCCGCCGTCACCGGCGCCGTCAATCGCGCTGGCCGCTCCCGCCGGCCGAGGCTGCGCGACGTCAACTGGAACCGCACGATCGCCGCGAATCTGCGGCACTATTCGGCAGAGCATCGCACCGTCATCCCGGAGCGGCTCGTCGGCTACGGACGCCGGCAGCAGATCGTGGCCCGCGATGTCGTCCTCGCCATCGACCAGTCCGGCTCCATGGCATCGTCCGTCGTCTACTCGTCGGTCTTCGCGGCGGTGCTGGCGTCCATCCGCGCGCTACGCACGTCGCTGGTCGTCTTCGACACCGCGGTCGTCGATCTCACCGATCAACTGCACGACCCGGTGGACGTGCTGTTCGGCACGCAACTCGGCGGCGGTACCGACATCAACAAGGCGATCGGCTACTGCCAGACCCTCATCACCCGCCCCCGCGACACGATCTTCGTGTTGATCTCTGACCTCCTCGAGGGCGGCGTCCGCGAGCAGATGCTCGCGCGGGTCGCCGCGATGGTCGAGTCCGGAGTCAAGGTCATCACCCTGCTGGCCCTCTCCGATGACGGTGCACCGATCTACGACACGGACAACGCCGCAGCGCTCACCGCCATCGGCGTGCCGGCCTTCGCGTGCACCCCAGATGCGTTTCCCGAGCTGCTCGCCCTGGCGATCGAGGACGGAGACATCGCGGCCTGGGCCCATCGCAACGACCTCGCGAGGCGCTGAGCCCCGGCGCAACGGCTCCGACCGGCGCTACCATCGCGGCGATGGCCGAGATCGACGGCTACGGCTTCGGGCGCGTGACGATCGACGGTCGTGAAGAGACGCGCGACGTGATCGTGCTGCCCAAGCGCGTCGTGCGCGGCTGGTGGCGGAAGGAAGGTCACCGGCTCGTGCTGGAGGATCTCGACGCGGTGCTCGACGAGCTTCCCGTGCGGCTGCTCGTCGGCACCGGCGCGTACGGGCGTATGCGGCCCGATCCGGGCATGCTGGAGGCGCTGCGCGCCCGCGGGATAGACGTGGAGGTGCTGCCGACCGAGGACGCGCTGCGGCGCTACGCCGCGCTCGATCCGCGGAAGACCGCGGTGGCGCTGCATTTGACATGTTGACCGTCGCGCTCTCGCGGGCCGAGCTCGAGCGGCGGGCGGTCGAGGCGCACCACCTGCTGGGCGAGCGTTGTGTGGTTTGCCCACGCGGCTGCAAGGTCGACCGTCGAGCCGACGTGGCGGGTCTTTGCGCGATCGGGCGACACGCGGTCGTCGCGTCCTACTTCCCGCACTTCGGCGAGGAAGACTGCCTTCGCGGCCGCCGCGGATCGGGGACGATCTTTTTCTCCGGGTGCAACCTACGCTGCGTGTTCTGCCAGAACCACGACATCTCGTGGCAGGTGCGAGGCGAGCGGGTCACGCCTGAGCGGCTCGCCGAGATGATGCTCGAGCTACAGGCGGCCGGCTGCCACAACATCAACTGGGTGACGCCCGAGCACGTCGTCCCGCAGATCCTTGAAGCGCTGCCACGCGCATTCGCGCGGGGCCTCGAGCTGCCGATCGTCTACAACACGAGCGCCTACGACTCGCTCGACAGCCTCCGTCTGCTGGACGGGATCGTCGATGTCTACATGCCCGACTTCAAGATGTGGACAAGCGAGTCGGCGCGTCGCTATCTCAAACGCGCCGACTACCCGGACGTCGCACGCACGACGATCGTCGAGATGCACCGCCAGGTCGGCGATCTCGTCCTGGACAAGCGGGGGATGGCGCGACGCGGCCTCATCCTCAGGCACCTGATCATGCCCGGATTGGTCGAGGAGACGATGGCGATCCTGCGCTTCGTCGCCGAACAGCTCGGCACCGGCACGTATGTGAACCTGATGGCGCAGTACTACGTCGCAGGCAGGGTCGGCCAGAACGGCCAGTACACCGAGATCGCCCGCGGCATCTACCGCCAGGAGTACGAACAGGCCCTCGCGGTCGCCCGTGAGCACTGGCCTCATCGCCGGGACGGCGACGCTGGGCCAGGCCGACCCGGCGCCCGCGAGCGCCAATGTGCCGTGCACCTTGCCGGTCTCGCTTCCTGCGGCGAAAGGCTCGCCGACGATGGACGCGGCCGAACCGTATACGCCGGCCGTGCTGAGTCTCATCGCACAGC
>JBKPQY010000016.1:0-21790 GCA_046734315.1 Actinomycetota bacterium
GAGGACCGTTACACGCAGACCCGCTCCGAGATCCTCGACCAGCTGGTGTACGCCCTGGGCGGACGGGCCGCCGAGGAGCTCGTCTTCCACGAGCCGACCACCGGCGCGTCCGACGACATCGAGAAGGCCACGAAGCTGGCCCGCGCGATGGTCACGGAGTACGGCATGAGCTCCAAGCTCGGTGCCGTGAGGTACGGGGTGAACGAGTCCGAGCCGTTCCTCGGCCGCGACTACGGCCACCAGCGCGACTACTCCGAGGACATCGCCGCCGACATCGACTCCGAGGTGCGCGACCTGATCGAGGCGGCGCACGACGAGGCCTGGGAGATCCTCGTCCAGTACCGGGACACGCTCGACCAGATGGTGCTGGAGCTGGTCGAGAGGGAAACCCTGAACAAGGAGGACCTCGAGCGCATCCTTGCGCCGGTCCGCAAGCGCCCGCCGCACAACACGTTCACCGGATTCGGCAAGCGGACGCCGAGCGATCGCCCGCCGATCGAGATCCCGCCCGGTGCGAGGTCGAACGGCCTCGTCAAGGGCGGCGCTCCCGTCGGGCAGTCGAACCCGGCACCGGTCGCCGACCAGGCCGGATCGAACCAGGGCTACGGCCCGACCCAGACGTACGGGTCGCGCCACTCGTACGGCGATCCTGCGGGCCAGCAGCCGTCCTACGGTGAGCAGCCCACGGGACTCCTGCCACCGGCCGCGCCGCCGCCGTCCGCGGGGTACCCGAACTACCCCGAGCGGGTACAGCCTCCGGGGCCTGA
The DNA here is from genome assembly GCA_046734315.1 of Actinomycetota bacterium. Classification (GTDB taxonomy): domain Bacteria; phylum Actinomycetota; class Actinomycetes; order Mycobacteriales; family Jatrophihabitantaceae; genus DASXRA01. The sequence continues at coordinate 768 of JBKPQY010000016.1, forward strand.
TCACACCCGTGAATGAGCCCGCCGCGGGTGTCGACCTGGCGCGCGCCGAGGCGGCAGTCCGTGAGCTGCTGGTCGCCGTCGGGGAGGATCCGGACCGGGAAGGGCTCAAGCGCACACCGGCGCGGGTCGCGAGCGCGTACGCCGAGATGTTCGCCGGGCTGTCTGTCCCCGATCCGGATGCCGTGCTGGAGACGACGTTCGACGAGAACCACGATGAGCTCGTTCTGGTCAAGGACATCTCGCTGTACTCGATCTGCGAGCATCACCTTGTACCGTGGCACGGAAGCGCGGCCGTGGGCTACATCCCGGGCGAGGACGGGCGGATCACCGGCCTGTCCAAACTCGCCCGCCTCGTCGATCTGTATGCGAAGCGCCCCCAGGTGCAGGAGCGGCTGACCTCCCAGGTGGCCGACGCGCTGATGCGGAGGCTCGAGCCGCAGGGCGTCGTGGTGGTCGTCCAGGCCGAGCACCTGTGCATGGCAATGCGCGGTGTGCGCAAACCCGGATCGACGACCGTGACCTCTGCGGTGCGCGGCATCTTCAAGGACGATCCGCGCAGCCGCGCCGAGGCACTCGGTCTTATCCTCGGCCGATGAGCGGCGTGCCGCGGCGCTCCGATCGCATTGCCGTCATGGGCGTGCTGAACGTCACACCGGACTCCTTCTCCGACGGTGGCCGCTACGTGACATTGGACGACGCCGTGGCCCACGCGGTCCAGATGCGCGACGAGGGCGCCGACCTGATCGATGTCGGAGGTGAGTCGACGCGGCCGGGGGCAGAGCGGGTGGCGGCCTCCGTCGAGACTGCGCGCGTGCTCCCAGTGATCAAGGCTCTCGCCGCCGAGGGCATCGTGATCAGCGTCGACACCTACCGCGCGGAAGTCGCGGCGGCGGCACTCGAAGCCGGCGCCCACGTGATCAACGATGTCTCCGGGGGACTGGGTGACCCCGACATGGCCCGGGTAGCGCGCGACGCGGGCTGCCCGTGGGTGCTCATGCACTGGCGCGGGCACAGCAAGATCATGCGGGAGCTGGCCGTCTACTCCGACGTCGTCGGCGATGTGCGGCGCGAACTGCTCGCCAGCGTCGACGCCGCAGTGGCTGCCGGCGTCGATCCGGATCAGCTGGTGATCGACCCGGGCCTCGGCTTTGCCAAGACGCCCGAGCACGACTGGCCGCTGCTGCGGCGGCTGTCCACGTTCGTCGAGCTCGGACTGCCGGTGCTGATCGGGGCATCGCGCAAGTCGTTCCTGGGCCGGCTGCTCGCCGCGCCCGACGGCAGACCCCGTCCGGTCGGGGAGCGCGAGGACGCAACCACCGCGATCACGACGTACGCGGCGCTTTGCGGCGTGTGGGGAGTGCGCGTACACAATGTGCGTCCCAACGTTGACGCGGCCCTCGTCGTGGCGGCGTTGCGATGAGCGAGGCTTGCGGAGCGCCGAAGGTGGGCTCCGACCGGATCACGATTGCGGGCCTGCGGGTGCGCGGTCACCACGGCGTGTACGACGTCGAGCGGCGTGACGGGCAGGACTTCGTCGTCGACGCCGTGCTCGAGTTGGACGTCGCCGCGGCGGCAGTCTCCGACGATGTCGCCGACACCGTGCACTACGGCGAGCTGGCTGAGGCGCTCGCGGCGATACTCGCCGGTGAGCCGGTCAACCTACTCGAGACCCTGGCCACCCGGCTGGCAAGTGTCTGCCTGGAGGACAGCCGGGTCGCCGCTGCCACGATCACGGTGCACAAGCCGCAGGCGCCGGTGACTGTTCCGGTGAGTGACTTGTCCGTGACGGTGAGGCGTACCCGCGCATGAGTACAGCTGTGCTGTCTATCGGGTCGAACGTCGGTGATCGACTGGAGCACCTGCAGTCGGCGGTGGACGGCATGCGCCGGTGGCTGCGCGCTGTGTCGCCGGTGTACGAGACGGAGCCGTGGGGGCCCGTCGCACAAGACGACTACCTGAATGCCGTGCTGCTCGTCGCCGATGCCGACGCCCGGCCGGGCGACTGGCTCGATCGTGCGCAGGCGGCCGAGCGGTCGGCCGGACGTACCCGGGAAACCCGCTGGGGCCCACGCACGCTCGACGTCGACGTCGTCGCTGTCGACGACGTTCGCAGCGACGATCCGAGGCTCACGCTGCCGCATCCGCGAGCGGCACAGCGGGCGTTCGTGCTCATTCCGTGGCTCGCCGTCGACCCGGAGGCGAGGCTGGGCGAGCGTGCCGTGCGCGAACTGCTCGCCGCCTTGCCGCCGGGCGGCGTTCGCGCGCGTCCCGACCTGGCCGTGGCCTAGCCCATGTCGGTTCCGATGCGGCGCACCAACCTGGGCGACCTTGCGGTCCCGCTCCTCATCATCGGCGGCACCGTGTACGTGCTGCTGCGGTTGTCATACGACTCGATGCCGCCGTTGTCGATCTACGTCCCGGTACCGCTCGCACTGCTCGCCGTTGTCGAACTCGTCACAGCACGGCGAGTGCGTGCGGCGGTGCGCCACGACCCGAATGCCCGGCCCATGGCGGCGATCGTGATCGCCCGCTGTGTGGCGCTGGGCAAGGCGTCGGCGCTGGTGGCCGCCGGTGTGGTCGGAGCGGCTGCTGCACTGATCGCGCGGGTGGCTCCGGATGCCGGCATGGTGCGCGCGGCGTCCAACGACCTGCGGGTGGGGATCTTCCTTATAGTGTCGGCATTGTTACTGCTTGCAGCCGGTTTGTTGCTCGAGCGTGCCGGCATCGACCCGAGCCAACGGCGACCACCTACAGGCGGCACCTAGCCGGAAACAAAGCGAAGCAGCCGCGAAACGGTACACCCACTCCGTCTCGCTAGACTCTGCCCATGTCCGCCTTGGCAGCACGTTCCCGTCCACGAGGTGCGCTTCGCACTCTGGGCATGCTGCTGGCTCTCGGGCTGGGAGGCGTTGCCGTTTACCTCGTCGTGGTCGGGCATACCCAGAAGCAAGTTCAGATCGGCCTGCTCGTCGGACTGTGGGGCCTGCTTTTGGGTGCGTTCTCGCTGTTCGGCCCGCGGCGTGGCGAGGCCGACGAGCCCGGGGTGTTGCACGCCCGGGGTGAGCGGGCGCTTGTGCGCCGCGGCGACCACGACGAGCAACTCGCCGCGATCGTCCGTCGCGAGATGGAGCGGACGCTGCGCGACGAGCTCTCGCAGCTGCGCAGCGAGGTGTCCGGACTTCGCAACGACCTCGTCGAGAAGGTCAACGGGCAGCTGCGCCTGGAACGTATCGAGACGACTCGGATCATCAGCTCCGACATCGAGGAGCTGCAACACGAGGTGCGTCGGCTGGCGGTGGCCAGCCGGTCTGCCCAGCCGACGATCAACCCGCCGGGGTTTACCCCGGGCACGGTGGTTGAAACCGAGGTGCGGACGAGCGCGCCGCTGCCGTACGTTTTCGCCGGATCGCCCGTTCCCCCCGGGCAGGCCCCTTACGGTGCCGGACCGGCGGCAGCGGCGGCCATCGCGTCCGCAGCGCCGCCGCACGCGAGCCCGCCGCCGGTTCCTCCGGCGCCGTACGCCCCGGTTGCCGGTCCGCCGCCGGGTCCGCCTGCGCCGGGCACGGTGCCGCAGCGTCCTCCAGCTCCGGTGCAAGCACGCCCCGTCCCGCCCCCGATGCCTCCCGCGGCGGCGCCGGTGCGCACGCTACCGCCGCAAATGCCGCCACCGACCCCGCGCCCGGCCGCGCCGCCGGCCCCGCCACGTTCGACCGTCCCGCGGCCGGCTCCCACGGTCACCTCGTTCCCGCCTACCGACGACGCCACGTCACTGTTGCCTCGCATGCAGAACTCACCGCCGTCGCCGCCGAACCCCGCTGCTGGCCGCATGGTTGAGCCGTCTGATCCGCTGCAGGCACTGCCCCGGCTGTCTGGCTTCGAGCACGACTGGGAGTCACCGCCCGAGCGGCCCTCGCCAGCCTGGGACGTCACCCACGTGGAGCAGTCGACGCACCAGCAACCTCCACCGAGCCCCTTCCCCGAGGCGTATACCGGCCGCCGCCGCTCGTCCGGCGATGTAGCACCGCCGCCGGCGAACGGCACGAACGGCCACAACGGCACGGTGGGCGGCAACGGAACCAACGGCACTCCCCTGCCGAGCGGCGGGCGGCGGCGTCGCGGCAGCGGCGCGGATGACGACGTGCTGGGCAGGCTACTGGGCCGGTGACTCGGCCGACTCCGAGATACGGCCGTTATCCTGTGCGGATGCCCCCGGCTGACAAGCGCGCGGACTACGGTCCGAGCGCATCGTTACCGCCGGAGCTGGACCCACGCCGCGGGCGTCATCCAAAGATGCCCCAGCAGGTGCGGGTGAGCGATCTCCAGGTGCGTAACCCCACCGCGCCGACGCGCGGCCGGCACCGGGCAGGCTCGTCGGAGCGCGAGAGTCCACCGTCGCCACTACGTCGCGCGGCGCCACCCAGCCGTACTGCGCAGTCCAGCAGTATCCGCAGGGCGACGGTGCTCAGCGGGCGCGTCCTGCTGGTGCTCATCTCGGTGGCGGCACTGATCGGCAGCGGCATTGCCTGGGCGACGTACCGGCAGTTCAGTCAGGGCATCCAGCACGGCCAGGCGTTGCCCGAGCTGCCGAAGGGCACGAAGCGTATCGACGGCAAGGACCAGAACATCCTGCTGCTGGGCAACGACAGCATCGCCGGCGCGACGCGGGCCGAGGTGCACGCCCTCGGCACGACGATGGACCGCAGCGACTCGGCGACCGACACAATGATGATCTTGCACATCCCCGCGGACGGCAAGAAGGCGACGATCATCTCGTTCCCGCGGGACTCCTGGGTGAACATTCCCGGCCATGGGATGTTCAAACTCAACGCGGCGTACATCGACGGCTTCAACGACGCTGCCGCGCAAGGCGCCAAGGACCTGCTCACCAAGCAGAGCGCCGGCATCCTGCTGACTGCGCAGACGCTGAGCAACCTGACCGGGCTCCACATCGACCACTACGTGCAGGTCAACCTGCTCGGCTTCTACGAGATCAGCGAAGCGATCGGCGGCGTCAACCTGTGCCTGAACGAGGCGCAGAACAAATACACCGAGGGAGACCCCAGCCACCCCAACGGCTACTCGGGCATCGACCTCAAGAAGGGCTGGAACAAGAACGTGAAGGGCGCCCAGGCCCTCGCGTTCGTCCGCCAACGGCACGGCTTGCCTCGCGGCGACATCGATCGGATCGTGCGCCAGCAGTACTTCCTGTCCGCCGTGTTCAAGAAGGCGACGTCCGGCAGCACCCTGCTCAATCCGTTCCGGCTGCAGAAATTGCTGGACTCGGTGAAGCGGTCCCTGGTCACCGATCCGAAGCTGGACATCCTCCAATTCATCCAGCAGTTCTCCAAGATTGCCGGCGGCAACGTCCAGTTCGGCACGCCGCCATGGTCGTTCGGCCAGGCCGACGGCCAGGACGTCGTGCTGGTCCAGCCGGCTGCCGTGAAGCAGTACGTCGAGAAGTTCATCGGCATCCCGCAGGACGCCAAGCTGGCACACGCGAGGCCGGTGCCGCCCAGCCAGGTCAGCGTCACGGTGCTGAACGAGGCGAACCGTGACTACGTCGCCACCTAGAATTCCAACACACTCGGTAAAGCCGGCTTCCTCGCGACTGCGGGTCCTGACACCGACGAGCGCACCGACCAGACGGCAATCGAGTACCCGGACGGAATGCAGCCCCAGGCGAAGGCCCTCGCTCAGTACGTGCCCGGTGCACTGCTGGAGTTGTCGCCGAGCGTGTCGAAAGTGACGCTCGTGCTGGGCAGCGACGGCCTGGTCGCGCACGCCACACCCGCCGCACCGCAAGCAAAGCCCAAGACGTCCGCGTCGGCGAAGCCCCCGTCGTCGCCGACCCCCTCAGGCGTCACCAACGCCACCCAGAACTCCAAGTCCTGTATTAATTAGCTCGGTAGCTGCCGTCTTGGATTCATCCCGGCGGGATCAACCCGTGAAGGGCCAGTCGGCTTGGGCCTTGGCGTTCTGCTCTGCCCGGCGCTGTTGCAGCACGGCGACCCGGGCGACCTCGGAAGCGATGTCGACGCCGGTCTGGTCGGCGAGTAGGTAGATTCCGTAGGCTAGCTCACCAAGGCGTCCGGCCCAGTCGCCCGTGGGTCGGAACGGACGCCGCCCCCGCTCGGTCGCCCGGGTGGCCGTCGCGGCGAGAATCCCGAGTTGGGTCTGCAGTTCGAGCAACAGTGCGGGTGCCGTGGCGTGCAGGTCGGCCACATCGGAACTTTGGGCAACGAGCTGCTGTAGGTCGGTCACGAGGCGGCTCCGAGCGCACGGCTGTCGATCCCCGGCCGGAACGACCGGGCTAACGCAATCACGGTGCGACAACCTAGCCGATCCCCGGCCGTCGTGTCGCGTCCGCGTAGGCTCGGAGTGCACGATCGCCACCAGGTGAGGACCGCCGTTGACCGCTGCCCGACCCGCGCGGCTGCGCGTTGGCGTAATCGGCGCTGGACGGGTGGGTGCTGTGCTGGGCGCCGCGTTGTCGCGCGCCGGGCACGAGGTGGTGGCCGTCAGTGCGATATCCCGGGAGTCGGTGCGCCGGGCCGAGCGGCTGCTGCCGGCAGCCCCGATCCGGGCGCCGCACGAGGTGGTTGACGTATCCGACTTCGTGCTGCTCGCCGTCCCCGATGACACGCTGCGCCCGCTGGTCAGCGGCCTCGCGGCCACCGACGCCTGGCGCGCCGGACAGCTCGCGGCACACACCTCCGGCGCGGTGGGCATCGGGGCGCTCGATCCCGCGGCAGCGCGGGGTGTGCTGCCACTGGCGTTGCATCCGGTGATGACGTTCACCGGCCGCCCGGAGGACGTGGACAAGCTCAGTGGTGCGACTTTCGGAGTGACTGCTCCGGAGGAGTTGCGCCCGGTGGCAGAGGCGCTGGTCGTCGAGCTCGGCGCCGAACCGGTCTGGGTACCTGAACTCGCCCGGCCGCTGTATCACGCGGCGCTGACAGTCGGCGCCAACCACCTCGTCACAATCGTGAACGACGCCGTCGACCTGCTCGCCCGGTCGGGTGTTGAGCAGCCGGCACGGCTGCTGGCTCCGTTGTTGTCGGCTGCCCTGGACAACGCACTGCGTCTGGGTGACGTTGCGTTGACCGGGCCGGTATCGCGCGGCGACGTCGCCACGGTGCGCACGCACCTGGCGACCCTTGCGCAGGACGCCCCGGACACCGTGGCGTCGTACATCGCGATGGCGCGCCGCACGGCGGAACGGGCGCGCTCAGCCGGTCGGCTGAGCGCCGAGCAGGCACGGGAGATTGCCGAGGCGCTGTCATGAGAGTTGTGGACTCCCGGGCAGAGTTCGCGGGCGCCCGCGACGGGTTGGCCGACCCGGTCGGCTTGGTGCCGACGATGGGCGCCCTGCACGCCGGCCATGTGGCGCTGATCGAACAGGCGCGGGCGTGGGCCGAATCCGTGGTAGTAACGATCTTCGTGAACCCGCTCCAGTTCGGCCCCGCCGAGGACCTGGCGGTCTATCCGCGCACGCTTTCCGCCGACCTTGCCGTCTGTGAAAAGGCCGGCGCGGACGTCGCGTGGGCTCCCTCTGTCGAGGACGTCTATCCCGGCGGCGCTGCGCAGGTACGCATCGATCCCGGCCCGTTGGGCGTCGAACTGGAAGGGCGATTCCGGCCCGGGCACTTCGCCGGGGTGCTCACCGTAGTGGCGAAATTCCTCGGCATGGTGCGCCCCGCGATGGCCTTCTTCGGCGAAAAGGACTACCAGCAACTGGCTTTGATCACCCGCATGGCCGCGGACCTCGAACTCGGGGTGGGCATCGCCGGCGTGCCGACCGTCCGCGAGCCGGACGGCCTGGCGCTGTCGAGCCGCAACGTGTTTCTGTCGGGCGACAACCGCCGGCATGCGCTTGCGCTGTCGGGGGCGCTGTTCGCCGGACAGGCCGCCGCGGCGGACGGGCCGGACGCGGTACTCAAGGCGGCCCGCGCCGTCCTGGACGCCGAGCCGGGCGTTCACGTCGACTACCTCGAGCTGCGGGCCGCTGACCTCGGCCCCGCACCGGCCCACGGCGTGGCGCGGCTGCTCGTCGCCGCCCGGGTCGGCACCACCCGACTGATCGACAACGTGGCGGTGACGCTATGACCTTGCCCATCCGGCTGCTCGCGCCCGAACCGGGCTGGACTTCCGACGCCGACGTGGTGATCGTCGGTTCCGGGATTGCCGGCCTCTCGACCGCGCTCCAGATCGCCCGGCACTCGGCGCTGCGCGTCATGCTGGTGACCAAGGACGTGCTCGCGGCCGGGTCGACGGGCTGGGCGCAGGGCGGCATCGCCGCGGCCTTGGCGGCTGACGACTCGCCCGAGCAGCACCTCGCCGACACGCTCGCCGCCGGTGCCGGCCTCTGTGACGAGGATGCCGTGCGGCTCCTCGTACGCGAGGGCCCCGCCGCAGTGCGCGATCTCGTCCAACTCGGCACTCGTTTCGACCGGGTGCGCGACGGCGCACTGGCGCTGGGCCGCGAAGGCGGCCACCACCGTGCCCGCATCGCCCATGCCGGGGGCGACGCCACTGGGGCCGAGATCCAGCGGGCGCTGGTCACGCGTGTGCTCGACGCGTCGGGCGTCGAGATCGTCGAGCATGCCTTGGTGCTGGACCTGCTGCGCGACGCCACCGGCGCGGTTGCCGGCGTCACGCTGCACGTGATGGGCGAGGGGCAACGCGACGGCGTGGGCGCCGTGCGAGCCCCGGCCGTCGTGATCGCCACCGGCGGTATCGGCCAGGTGTACGCGTCCACCACGAATCCGCCGGTCTCGACGGGCGATGGCGTGGCGGCCGCCTTGCGTGCGGGCGCCGTGGTGCGTGACCTCGAGTTCGTGCAATTCCACCCGACGGTTGCTGCCTTGTCTGCGCTCGGTGCCCGATCGCACGGCCAGCAGCCCCTAGTGAGCGAGGCGGTGCGCGGGGAGGGCGCGTTCTTGGTGGATGACGCCGGGGTGCGGTTCATGACCGCCCAGCACGAGCTGGCCGACCTGGCACCGCGCGACGTCGTCGCCAAAGCCATACTGCGGCGTATGCAGGCTACCGGCGCCGAGCACATGTGGCTGGACGGGCGGCACTTCGGCGCCGAGAAGTGGCGAGTGCGGTTCCCGACCATTTACGCGACGCTGACGTCCTTGGGTATCGACCCCGTGCACGAGCTGATCCCGGTCGTACCCGCATGCCACTACGCGTCCGGCGGAATCCGTACCTCTCAGTACGGCGAGACCTCAATTCCGGGCCTGTACGCGTGCGGTGAGGCCGCGTGCACCGGCGTACACGGAGCCAACCGCCTCGCGTCGAACTCACTGCTGGAGGGCCTCGTCTTCGGCCGTCGAATCGCTTCGACGATCGTGACCGAGCCGGGAACGCTGCGCGAACCCATGCCGCCGGCCAGTAGCTCTGACCTCGTCGACGACGCAGTCCGGACGCGCCTGCAGCAGTTGATGTCCGAACACGTCGGCGTGCTGCGTGATACCAAGGGCCTGGAAGCCGCGCAGCGGGAACTGGCCGAGTTGCCGTCCGGCAGGTCCGTACCGTGCGGTACGGAGAACTGGGAGGCGACCAACCTGCATACCGTGGCGAGCGTCCTGGCGACGGTCGCGCGCGTACGGGAGGAGACGCGCGGCTCGCACTGGCGCGACGATTTCCCCGACCGTGATGACCAGCACTGGCGGATACATCTCGACGTGACCCTGCGACCCAACGGCACGCTGCGGGTAGAGAGGGCCGGATGAACATCGACGACGTGGTGCGGCGCGCGCTGGACGAGGATCTCGGCGCCGTCGGCGACGTGACCACGAGCGCCATCGTCCCGGCGTCACTTGTCGGCAGCGGAGACCTGGTTGCCCGCGCTGCCGGGGTGGTGGCCGGCCTGCCAGTGGCGGCGGCGGTCTTCGAGATCGTCAGCGAGGGGCGGGCGCGTGTCGAGTTCGGCGCCGCGGACGGCGCCTTGGTGACGCCCGGAGAGGTGCTGGCCACTGTCCGCGGACCGGTGCGCGACATCCTCACCGGTGAGCGCACCGCGTTGAACCTGCTGTGCCACCTTTCCGGCGTCGCGACGCTCACCCGGCGCTGGGTGGACGCCGTCGCCGGCACCGGCGCGGTCATCCGCGACACCCGCAAGACGCTGCCCGGGCTGCGCGCCCTCGAGAAGTACGCGGTGCGCTGCGGGGGCGGCGAGAACCACCGCATGTCCCTGTCCGACGCCGCGCTCGTCAAGGACAATCACGTGGCCGTCGCGGGCAGCGCGGTCAAGGCGTTCGACGCAGTACGGACGGCGTATCCCGACCTCCCGATCGAGGTCGAGGTCGACACGGTGGCGCAGGCACGCGAAGTGATAGACGCGGGCGCCCAACTCGTCCTGCTCGACAACATGCCGCCTGACGAGATGCACGAGGTCGTCGCATACGCCCGTGGGCGCGCCCGGCTGGAGGCGTCCGGCGAGCTGAGGCTCGACCGGGCGCGTGAGGTTGCCGAGACCGGTGTCGACTACCTCGCGGTGGGGGCACTGACCCACTCCGCAGCTGTGCTGGACATCGGATTGGACGTGTAGCCATGCTGCTGGCCATCGACATAGGCAATACCGACACAGTGCTCGGCGTATTCGAGGGCGACGAGCTCATCCGCTCATGGCGGATCAAGTCGGATGCGCGCAACACTGCGGACGAGCTCGCCCTGACGTTCCGCGGACTGCTCGACGGCTTCAAGATCACCGGCATTTCGGCGTGTTCGACCGTACCCGCCGTGCTGCGCGAACTGCGGGTCATGCTTGCCGACTATTACGCCGACGTGGCGAAGCTGATCGTCGAGCCGGGCGTACGCACCGGTGTGGGCGTGCTCACCGACTTTCCGCGCGAGGTCGGCTCCGACCGTATCTGCAACACGGCGGCCGCCCACCACCTCGTCGGTGGGCCGGCGATCGTCGTGGACTTCGGCACGTCGACGAACTTCGATGTGGTGAGCGCCCGCGGCGAGTTCCTCGGCGGTGCGCTCGCGCCGGGCATCGAGATCTCGCTGGACGCACTGGCGGCGCGCGCCGCCCAGCTGCGCAAGGTCGAACTCGTCGAGCCGCGTGCGCCGATCGGCAAGAACACCGTCGAGTCGCTGCAGTCAGGCATCCTTTACGGCTTCGCAGCCCAGGTCGACGGCATGGTGCGGCGGCTGAGCGCACAGCTTGCGCCCGATGACCCGGGCGGCGTGAGCGTGATCGCGACGGGAGGGCTCGCGCCGCTGGTGATCGAGCACTGCGAGACCGTCACCCGCTACGAACCCGAGCTGACGCTGCTCGGCTTGCGGCTCGTGTTCGAACGCAACCGCCAAGGCTCCCCGATCGCATAAGGCCTGCTGCTCTCGCCGTGATCTTGGACTTGCGGCTGCTATCGGACCACAAGTCCAAGATCATCGGATCTAGTCGGTTGCGAGGACCCACGTGTCGTCCTTGATGATCGTGACGGCCCGCCCGTCGCGGGTAAGCCCTTCAACGCTGACGCCGGGACCCCCGATCACCACGTCCGTGTGCACGCTCGAACGGTTGATGCCCTGTGCGAACAACTGCTCCGGCGGCATCTCCGTACCGCCGTCGAGCGCCATCGGGAAGCCCTGGCCCCATGCGACATGGCTGCCTGCGTTCTCGTCGTAAAGCGTGTCGTGGAAGATCACGCCCGCGGCGCGCACCCGCGAGGTGCCGTCGACCAGCGACACCTCACCGAGGCTCTTCGCGCCGTCGTCCGAACCGAGTTCGACGGTGACCGCCTCCTGGCCGCGCTCGGCGCTGACCGAGACGATGCGCCCGTCCGCGAATTCCACGCGCAGTCCCTCGACCAGCGCGCCGGCCTGCGGCATGACCAACGGCCGGGTCAGCGTCATCACGCCGTCGGCTCGGCGCCGATCCGGTGACGTGAAGACCTCCTCGGTGGGCAGGTTCGGCATGAATTCGGTGCCCGCTTCGGTCCGCAGCGACCCGCTCAGCCAGCGGCATCCGGGCAGCAGGCCCACTGTCAGGTCCGTGCCGTCGCCGACATAGCGCACCGCGTCCAGCTCGAGCGCCTCGAGCGCCGACGCTCGGGCGGCCAGCGTCGCCCGGTGTTCACGCCACGCGGCGACCACGTCCGGAGCGTCGAAGCGCATTGCCACGCCGACCGCGTCCCACAAACGCTCGACATCGGGCTCACCGAACACCTGCTGCGCCCACCCGGTGTTCGGTGCGGCGCAGATCGTCCACGCGACCTTGCCGCCGAGCACCACACGGCGGGACTCGGTGGCCAGATCGCGCGCCACGGCGGCGACGCGGGCCGGGTCGATTCCGTCGAAAAGGTGCGGGTCAGGGTTGCCGGTCAGCCGAATCAACGCCCCGCCCGCGTCCTCGGACTCGCGCAGCCGGGCCAGCTCCCACGCCGGCGCCGTGGTCAGCGTCTCGGCCGGGGCGTGTCGCAGCGCGGAGCGGCGCACGTAGCCGTCGGAGTACGCGACATCGACACGCCGTGCGCCAGCGAGGTATGCCTGCTCGACGATCTCTCGGACGACTTGCGCGTGGGCGATGTCGGCGCTAACCAACACGTACTGCCCAGGCTGGACATTTGCGCCGACCCTGACGACGAGCTCGGCGTAGCGCGTGAGGCGACCTTGGCTCATGCTGGCGCAGCCTACGGGTCACCGACGCCGGCTGCGAACCGCGACCGTCATGTAGGGCAGTTCGAACCGCGCCCGGCCCGCCAGATCAGGATGATTGCGAGCAAGATCGCGTACCTCGTCCAGCAAAGCGGTGCGTGCCGCCGGTGGCATGTCGATGACGTATGCGCGCGTTGCCACGACGTCGGCCAGCCCGGCAGCGTCGACGATCTGGTGATGCGAAAACTCGGCGCGCTCGGGCGGCGTGAACAGCTCGGGCTCGAATGTCGCCTCGTCGGTGCTGCGCGGTGAGCGCGGAAGCCCGGCGAGCCTCGTCGCGAGCAGTTCGTCCAAGGCGCGGGCCCAGGCGAGCGACGTGTCGCGCTGGTTGGCGAGCACACCCACCACCCCGCCGGGCCGGAGCACCCGTGCGATCTCACGGTCAGCCGCGGGCCGCTCGAACCAGTGCAGGGCCGCCGCGATAAGCACCGCGTCGGCGTAGCCGTCGGGCAGCCCCGTCGCCTCCGCACTGCCCGAGCGAACGTCCACAGTGGACAGTCGGGCCCTGAGCTGCGCGCGCATCGCGGGTGCCGGCTCGACCGCGACGACGTCCAGGCCGCGCCCGACGAGTTCGGCGGTGAGCTTGCCGGTGCCGGCACCGAGATCGAGCACCCGCCGGGCACGTCGCGGGAGCAGCCACGTGACCGCATCGACGGCGTAGCCGGGACGCGCGCGTTCGTACAGCTCAGCTGTCGAATTGAACGTCGCGGCGAGGCGCCGGCGATCTTCGTCGGACAGCGCATGACTCATATCGACGACCGTAACTAGTCTCAGGTGCGTGGACCTACGGATATTCACCGAACCCCAGCAGGGCGCGACCTACGACGACCTCCTCCGGGTGGCGACCGCCAGCGAGGACCTCGGCTTCGACGCGTTCTTTCGCTCCGACCACCTGCAGCGCATCGGGCCGGGCGATCCCGGCCCGGGTCCCACCGACTCGTGGGTGGCGCTGGGCGGGCTCGCTCGGGATACCAGCCGAATCCGGCTCGGCACGCTGGTGACGTCGGCGACCTTCCGGTTGCCGGGGCCGCTCGCCGTCGCGGTGGCGCAAGTGGACGCGATGAGCAACGGCCGCATCGAGTTCGGCATCGGCGCCGGGTGGTACGAGACCGAGCACCACGCGTACGGAGTGCCGTTCCCGGACACCCGCGAGCGTTTCGACCGCCTCGCCGAGCAGTTGGCGATCATCGACGGGCTGTGGCGCACTCCTGCCGGCAAGACCTTCACGTACGACGGCAAGTACTACTCACTGCTCGAGTCGCCGGCGCTGCCGAAGCCGGTGCAGTCGCCGCGTCCCCCGATCATCATCGGCGGCAAGGGCAAGCGGCGCACTCCGCAGCTTGCCGCCAAGTACGCGGACGAGTTCAACGTCCCGTTCGAGACGCTCGAGTCGAGCGGCGCGATCTTCGGGCACGTCCGGGCGGCCGTCGGTGCCGGGACGCTGCGCTATTCGGCAGCGCAGACTGTGGCGATCGGCCGCAACGATGTCGAGGTCGCCCGCCGTGCCGCGGCGATCGGCGAGGACCTGGACGGCCTGCGGGTGGGTGGGCTTGCCGGCACGCCGGCGCAGGTGGTGGACAAGATCGGCCAGTTCGCGCAACTGGGCGCCAGCCGGCTGTACCTCCAGGTGCTCGACCTGACCGATCTCGACCACCTGGAGCTGATCGCGACCGCGGTGGCTCCGCAGGTAGCGGCGCTCTAGAGCCAGCCGCGTTCGTCGGCGACCCGGACCGCCTCGACCCGATTGCGAACCCCGGTCTTGGCGATCGCCGCCGAAAGGTAGTTGCGCACCGTCCCCTCGGACAGGAACAGCTTGGCGGCGATGTCGGCCACGGTGGCACCGTCCCTGGCGGCGACCAGCACGTCGCGTTCGCGGCCGGTGAGCGGCGACGCGCCACCGGCCAGCGTGGCAGCGGCGAGCCCCGGGTCGACAACCCGCTCGCCGCGCATCACCCGACGTACCGCGTCGGCGAGCTGCTCGCCGGGGGCGTCCTTCACAACGAAGCCCACCGCGGACGACTCCATCGCGCGGCGCAGGTATCCGGGCCGGCCGAACGACGTCAAGATGATCACCTTTACCGACGGCGCCTCGTGCGCGAGCGCCGCAGCGGCGGCCAGTCCGTCCATGCCGGGCATCTCGATGTCGAGCAGGGCGACGTCCGGTCGCTGATCGAGGGCAGCCGCCACGACCTCGTCGCCACGGCCCACCTGGGCCACGACGTCGAGGTCGTCCTCGAGTTCGAGCAGCGCGGCCAGCGCCGAGCGGACCATCGCCTGGTCATCGGCGAGCAGCACGCTGATGACGCTGCGATGCTCGCTCATGGCGCTCCGACCGGGACGTCCACCCGCAGCCGCCAACCGCCGAGCGGCTCGGCACCGAGGTGGACGCGGCCGCCCGCCGCCGTGACGCGTTCCCGCAGGCCGGTCAGGCCGTGCCCGTTGGCCGCGCCGAGGCTTCCACCGCGGCCGTCGTCGACGATCTCGATCCAATCCCGGTCGACGCGGACGATGCAGTGCGCAGCGCGGGCGTGCCGCACGACGTTGGTGACCCCTTCACGCGTCACCCAGCCGAACAGCTCCGACAGCGACGGATCGACGACCTCGACGGACCCCGGTAGCTCCGCCACGATTCCCGCCGCGCGCAGGACCTCGCGCGCCGTGGCCAGCTCACCGGCCAGCGTCACGTCCCTCTGCCCGGCGACCGCCGCACGGACGTCGGCGAGCGAGCGCCGGGACAACTCCTCCACCTCGGCGATCTCCGTGGTGGCGCGCTCGTCATGGCGCTCCGCCAGGCGCCGGGCGAGGCCTGCCTTGACGGTGATGGTTGTGAGCGAGTGACCGAGCAGGTCGTGCAGATCGCGGGCAATGCGGGTGCGCTCGTTCTCCGCGGCGAGCCGCGCCACCTCGGAACGGGCCTCGGCCAGTTCTTGGTTGCTGCGGATCAGCCCGAAGAAGCTGTACATTGCCAGGCCCACCAGGGTGATCGTGATCAGCGGGGTGAAGTCCAGCCCGGCGTGCCACGAGGGCACTGCCGGCGGCACCGCGACCGCGACCAGGATGAACAGGGCCAGCACCGGCATGGCGCGGGCGCCCAGCGCGCCGACGGTCAGCACCGCGACGAACGTCAGCATGACGAATGCGTCCTCGTGCGCGAACGCCGTCTCGATGGCCACGAGCGCGAGGGCCGCGGTGTACACGACCCAGAATCGCCGTCGCTGACCGGCCCAAATGAAGGGCAGGGCCAGCAGGTAGCACACGCAGAACGCGACGAGCACCGCGTAGCCCGCAGCCTGCGCCCACCCCGAGCTGTGCTGACTGACCCCGTGCGCCGTCTGGCTCAGGTAGATCAGCCAGATGGCGGGGAAGATGACGCGCCGCCACCGCGCGGCGGGGTCGCGGCGGGCCAGCGACCAGGGCTGGAAGCCGCGGCCGCGATCGGACGCGCACGGATCAGTCATCGACGTCGAGCCTAGACACGCCGCGTGTCGCGCTGGTACGCCTTCATGGCGAGGAACGCGAACACCACGGTCCACGCGGCGATGCACAGCCAGCCCTTGGCTCCCCACACCTGGCCGCCGCCACCCAGGCCGAGACGGCTGGCCTGCACCAGCCAGTACGAGGGCAGGCACTCCGCCAGCACCTTGAAGAAACCGCTGCCGGTGATCGGGAACCACACGCCGCCCAGGAAGGCGAACAGTGCGGTGACGCCGCCCAGCGCCGGACCCATCGAGTCGATCGACATGAGGTGGCCCATGAAGATGCCGATCGCGGCGAACGGGATCGCTGCGATCAGGATCAGTCCGGTCATCTGCAGCCACTTGTCGGCAGGCAGTCGGACCCCGAACATCGCCCCGGACAGGTAGAGCAGTGCGATGCTGATGATCGCGAGGACGTAGCTGGTCAGCACCTTGGCGCGGAAGTACGTCCGGGTGCTCAGTGGGGTGAGCCGCAGCTGCCGATTCCAGCCGACCGAGCGCTCAGCCGCGATACGCGCTCCGCCGGCCATGACTGACATCATGGCGCCCCACGCAGCGAGGCTCACCATGTAGTACAGCGGTGCGAAGTAGCCCCCGAACCCGGTGGTATGGCCCAGATCGTGGACGTTCTTGTTCGGCCCTGCGATCAGGAAGTACATCACCAACGGAAACACGAGCGACCAGATGAAGAACCGCACGTTGCGGAACGTCCGGAGAAGTTCGTACCGGGCATAGGTCACCGAACTCATTTCGCCTGCTCCGATCTCGTCGTCTCATCGTCGTTTCCGGTCAATTGCAGGAAGGCCTGCTCGAGGCCGGCCCCGCTGATCTCTATGTCGCGTGCCTGCGGATACGCCGGCAACAACGCACGGATCGTCGCGTCCGAATCGGAGCAGCTGAGAATCACCGCCTCACCGCGGGTCTCGACGTGCGTGACGCCGGGCAGCACTCCGAGCGCCGCCGGGTCTACCCCGGGCAGCGTGGCCCGAATGGTGCGCAGCCCCACCGTCGCCTTGATCTCCGTCGCCGGCCCGTCGGCGACGATTTCGCCGCGGGCCATGAGGATGATCCGGTCGGCGTACGTGTCCGCCTCTTCGAGGTAGTGCGTCGCGAACACGACTGTCTTGCCCGCGGACGCGAAGCGACGCATCGTCGTCCAGAACGCGTGGCGGCTCTCGACGTCCATACCGACCGTCGGCTCGTCGAGCACGAGCAGGTCCGGGTTGCTGACCAGCGCGATCGCGAAGCGCACCCGCTGCGTCTGCCCGCCGGACAGCTTCTGCACGCGGCGCCCGGCGATGTCGGCGATGCCGGTCAGCTCGAGCACCTCGTCCACGGTGAACGCCGTCGGAAACAGCGCTCCCATCATTGCGATCAGCTCGCGGACGCTCAGGTCGCGGATCAGCGAACCGGTCTGCAGCATCGCGCCGATCGCACCGACCTTGATGGCGTCCGCCGGCTTCATGCCGAACAGCGCTACCGTGCCGCTGTCCGGCGGCAGCAGGCCGAGCAACATGTCGATTGTGGTCGACTTGCCCGCACCGTTGGGGCCGAGCAGCGCCACCGTCTCCCCGGGCGCGATCGAGATGTCGACACCGCGAACGGCGTGGACCGGCCCCTGCGGGGAGCGGAACGTCTTCTTCAGGCCTGACAGCTGAATGCCAGTGGTAACGGCGTTCGCCGTATGAGTGGTCACGAGGAAACTGTGCCGGATCGGCGACCGAGCCAGGCAGTGGTTTACCGTCCTGAATCCCCCATGACATACGTCATTCCGCAGGTCAGCAGCTGGCGGCCGCCGGCCTATTCACGCGAGCGCCCATCGCGTCCTAGCCCGGCCCAAACGGCTGAGCCGCCCTCGATACGCTGGCCTCGTGAGCGAGCATCGCAGGGTCGCATGAGCGCCGGTCCGGACGACGCGTCCGAGGAGCTGCCGCAGCAAATGCGCGTCCGGCGTGCCAAGTACGATCGGCTCGCCGCCGACCCGGATCGCGCGCCGTTTCCGGTCTCGGTGCCCAGGACCACCTCACTCGCGGACGTGCGCCGCGCCTATCCGGATCTAGCGCCTGACACGACCACAGGTGAGTTCGTCGGTGTAACCGGCCGCGTCATTTTCGTGCGCAACACCGGCAAGCTGTGCTTTGCCACTTTGCGGGAGGGCGGCGTCGAATTGCAGGTGATGCTCTCGCTCGACCGAGTGGGCCAGTCCGCACTTGCGGGGTGGAAGGCCGACGTCGACCTCGGCGACATCGTATTCGTGCACGGCGAGGTCGTCTCATCACGGCGTGGTGAGCTTTCCGTGCTTGCGGATTCGTACCGGATTGCGGCCAAGGCGCTGCGCCCGCTGCCTGTCGCGCACAAGCCGCTCTCGGAGGAGATGCGCGTGCGGCAGCGGTATGTGGACCTGATTGTCCGGCCCGACGCGCGGGAAATGGTGCTGGCGCGGGCGAGCGTGCTGCGCTCGATTCGCGAGACCATGAATCGCCTGAGGTTTGTCGAGGTGGAGACGCCCGTCCTGCAAACGGTGCACGGTGGAGCCGCGGCCCGGCCATTCCACACACACCTCAACGCGTTCGACCTCGACATGTCGCTGCGGATCGCAACCGAGTTGTACCTCAAACGCATCATCGTCGGCGGGATAGATCGCGTTTACGAGATGGGGAAGGCGTTCCGCAACGAAGGCGTCGACTCGACCCACTCTCCGGAGTACACGCAACTGGAGGCATACGCCGCGTACGGTGACTACGACACAATGGCCGAGCTCACTCGGACGCTGGTTCGTGACGCGGCGCGCACGATCGGTGTGACTACTCCGGTCGCCGAGGACGGGACACCGATCGAGCTGTTCGGCGAATGGGCGTCGATCCCGATTCATGAGGCATTGTCCAGCGCCCTAGGCGAACCCATCACGGTCGACACGGGGCTCGACGAGCTGCGCCGCTATGCGGACAAGCACGACGTCGCGGTCCGGCCGGACTGGTCTCCGGGGGAAATCGTCCTGGAATTGTTCGAGAAGCTGGTAGAGCACACGATTGTCCAGCCCACATTCGTCAAGGACTATCCGGTGGAGGTGCGGCCGCTGGCCCGGCCGCATCGCAACGACCCGCGGCTGGCCGAGGCATGGGACCTGTTCATCGGCGGCATCGAGATCGCCGTCGCCTATTCCGAGCTGGCCGATCCGGTCGAGCAGCGCAAGCGCCTGGTCGAGCAGTCGCTCGCTGCCGCGAAGGGTGATCCGGAAGCCATGCAACTGGACGAGGACTTTCTGCGAGCGCTCGAATACGGTATGCCCCCGACGGGTGGAATGGGCATGGGCGTTGACCGCGTGATCATGGTGCTGACACAGCGGGGGATTCGTGAGACGATTCTCTTCCCGCTGCTCAAGCCGCTCTGAGCATTGCTCCTGGCGTGCCAGAATAGCTGTCTCGTAATTTCGGCTATTGTGGGTGCCGACCAGTTCCGCCTTTAAAGGAGTCACCAAGCATGGCCAAGAAGGTTCAAGTCAGTCTCATCGACGACATCGACGGCAGCAATGCGGTCGAGACTGTGGGCTTCGCCCTCGACGGCACGTCGTACGAGATCGACCTGTCGAAGTCGAACGCCAAGAAACTGCGCGACGGACTCTCGAACTATGTCGCCCACGCGCGGCGGGCCGGCCGAGTGCGTGCATCGGACGGACGTCGCAGCCGGGGCAGCGCACGATCGGATCGGGAGCAGACGCAGGCAATCCGCGAATGGGCCCGGCGCAATGGGCACAAGGTGAGCGATCGGGGCCGTGTCCCGGCGTCGGTTCTGGAGGCATACAACGCCGCGCACTGACCGCGCGGAAACGAAAACCCGCCCCGTTGCCGGGGCGGGCTTTCCTCCGGGAGAAACCTAAACAGAACCGCAGCCCCGTAACGCGCGAGACCAGCACCTTCGTCCGATAGTCGGCGCCGTGGATCGTCACCGGCAGGTGCCGTGCCGTTCCGGCTACGCCCCGCACCCTCCTGGCGTGATCTTGGAGTTGTGGCTGCTATTCAGCTACCAGTCCAAGATCATGATGGGTCCGGACACGACTCCACCCAGACGCGATGAGCTCAGTGATGCACATCCCATGGCCGGTGGGCAGGGCGGTCCCTAGGCTCGGTGGCGTGTATCGGACGATGCTCAAGAGCAAGATCCACCGGGCCACCGTGACCCAGGCGGACCTGCACTATGTCGGATCGATCACGATCGACGCCGACCTCATCGAAGCGGCCGACCTGCTGCCCGGCGAGCAGGTGGCTGTCGTCGACGTCACCAACGGCGCGCGGCTGGAGACCTACGTCATCGAGGGATCGCGCGGGTCTGGCGTGATCAGCATCAACGGCGCCGCAGCGCATCTGGTGCATGCCGGCGACCTGGTCATCGTCATCAGCTACGCGGTGCTGCCCGACGCCGACGCGAAGGCCTACGAGCCCAAAGTCGTGTTCGTGGACGACGCGAACCGCATCCGGCACCGCAGCACCGACCTCGCCGGGACCGGCTGAACCTCAGACGTCGTGCCGGATCCGAGCTCGCACCGGCGCACGTCGCTCACTGGCGACCGGATGCGGCTCCACGACGCGCCTCACGCGGCGGCGGATCCAGACCATCCACGTGGCAAGGACCAGCCCGAGGAAAGCCGTTCCGGTTGCTATTGCCTCGGCGACGGCGGCCCGCGTCTTCTCGCCGTACCAGAACGGCTCATACATGTCCGGCAATGGGCCCAGCCGTCCGATGTCGTAGTGGGCGTAGATCATCACGGCCCCGAGCGCCGAGGCGGCAACCACGAACGCCAGCGCCCATGCCACTAGTGACCAGGCCATCCGCCAGAACACCACCAGAACGGCCAGCGCGGCGAACGCCGCTACACCGGCT
>JBKPQY010000017.1:0-3788 GCA_046734315.1 Actinomycetota bacterium
CCACGGCGACGAACGTCCGCAACTGGCGCAGCTCAAGGTCCCGATCAGCGCTCACGGCCCTCCGCAGTTTACCCGGAGGAGGATCCTCAGCGACAAGGACTACTTGTTGACCGACAAGGAGAAATGCGCTTGTACTTGAGCTGCGCGTCCGTCCAGCATGAGACAGCAACTAACGGCGGCCTCCCGCGTCGAATTGTTTCTGATGGTGTCGATGATGCGGCCTCCGCCGAGTCTGGGGAGCATTCATGACTGGCGATGACGGCATATCTGGTGACCCTTCGACGTCGGCAGCACTCGGAAGGCTGGCGCAGGTCATTCGTACCCGGGGCGGTACAGCCGCTCCGGAGATGCCGTTCGTGATTGAGCACCGTGAAGCCCTGATCTACATGCTGTGCCAGGCCGCCGAGCTCGAGCACGGCATCATGTGCCAATACCTGTTCGCGGCCTTCTCGCTCAAGCAGCGAGCCGACGAAGGGTTGTCCGAGAGCGAGCTCGATGCGGTCACCCGGTGGCGGCGGCAGATTTCGCATGTCGCGACGCAGGAGATGTTGCACCTCGCGCTCGTACACAACCTGCTGAGCGCCATCGGTGCGGCGCCGCATTTGGCTCGGCCGAATCTTCCGCAACCCGCCAATCATTATCCGGCCGGGGTACAGCTGGCGTTGCTGCCTTTCGGCGAGCGGGCGCTACGGCATTTCATGTTCCTGGAGCGGCCCGAGGGCATGGATATGGAGGACGCCGAAGGGCTGGCCGCAATAGGCAAGGCAGAGCCGCTGATGGGGGCATACGACATCGTTCCCCGGTTACAGGACTTCGCGACGGTAGGCCATCTGTACCGGTCGATCGAGCACGGGCTGGTGCATCTGACGGAGAAGTTCGGTGAGCGGTGGCTGTTCGTCGGTCCGCCGCGCGCGCAGGCTACGTCGGGCAACTTCCAATGGCCGGAGCTGGTGGCCGTGACCGATCTGGCGTCGGCCCGGCGCGCCGTGGAGGAGATCTTGGAGCAGGGCGAAGGGGCGCGCGGGCATTGGGAGAACGCGCACTTCGGCCAGTTCGTGAAGGTGCTCGACGAGTACCAGACGATGCGGGCAGCCAACCCGGACTTCGACCCGGTTCGGCCGGTACTCGCGGTCAACGTGCGGCCCTCCGAACACGCCGACGTGCCCCTGATCACGGAGCCGGTGACCGCCCACTGCACCGACCTGTTCAACGTCGCCTACGAGGTTCTGCTGCAAGCGCTGGAGCGCTACTTCGCCCACACCGAAGAGAGCGATGCCCAGCTGGCGACGCTGACCGATCTGACGGTCGGCCTGATGCTCCGGGTGATCAAACCGCTTGGTGATCTGATCACGACGCTTCCGGCGGGCCCCGAGTATCCGGGACGGACGGCTGGACCCAGCTTCGAGCTCTTCTACGAGACCGACTACTTGATGCCGCACCGCGCGGCGGCGTGGGCGCTGCTGGAGGAGCGGCTGCGCGAGGCGGCCGACTACGCGGACCGAGTTCGCGCCGAAGGTGACTCCCGCGTGAGCGACGGCCTCGCACCGATCGGCCCTGCTCTGAACGAACTCGCCGACTCACTCGCGGGCCATTTCCCGGATTGGGGCAGCACCAGCCGGTGGGCGGACGATCGGCCTGCGAGAGCTGCCGCACCAGCGACAGGACCCGTGGTGGAGGCGCTGCTGGTACGAGCCGGCGATCTGGCCGGATCGTCGCGGCGGTCAGACGGCGCAGCATCGCGTTCGCTGGTGAGGCTGGTGGCCGACGTGCACACGCTCACCCGGGCTGCTGGGGCGGCGGATGTCGGAACGGAGGTACTGGCGCGCCTCGTCGACAGTGTGCTGCGGCCGTTGGCCGAATCGCTTCCGCCGGCGAGCGAGCGCCGCGAGGAAGAGCCGGAGGCGCGAGAACCCGACCCACCTGCGAAAGGGTCTTCGCTCCCAGGTCAGCTGTGGGAGGTCACGAAGGCGGCCACGCGGTTGGGCGCGGCGCCCAATGCGCCGGCCGGTTTGGTCGAGGCGACCGCGGCACTTCAGGACCTGGCATGCCGACTGGCGCCGGCGCGAGGGCCGGACAACGCGGCGAGCAGGCTAGCCGAGCTGCGGACGCTGCAGGCGGGGATGGCACCCGGCATCCGGGTCTCCGTCGACGGGCCGTACCTGGTCACCAACGCCGAGAATCTACGCAACTGGCTGGGCGAAGAGCTGCCTGCCAGGCCGCAGATGGCGTTGTGCCGGTGTGGCGAATCAACCAGCAAGCCGTTCTGCGACGGAACACACGCACGGATCGGCTTCAGCGGCGCCAAGGACCCCAAGCGTGTCCCAGACCGCCGCGACACCTACCCCGGCCAGCAGGTGACGATCTTCGACAACCGCGGCATCTGCCAGCACTCGAGTATCTGCTCGACGCAGCTCTCGACAGTCTTCCATGCCAACGCGGACCCGTTCGTCACCCCGAATGGCGGACGCATGGACGACCTTGTCCGAGCCGTCCGGGGCTGCCCGTCCGGTGCGCTGAGCTACGCCGTCGACGGCGTCGAAGCGCGCACCACCGTGGACCACCACAACAAGCGGGTTCCAGGCATCGAAGTCAGCAGGGACGGCCCATACCGCGTCACCGGCGGCATCGCCCTCACGGACGACGACGGGGCCGACGTGACGCGAGCCGAGGGAAGCTCGCGTGAGCACTATGCGCTGTGTCGATGTGGGCACTCACTGAACAAGCCGTTCTGTAGCGGCATGCACTGGTACGTGGACTTCAAGGACCCGGTACCGAGCCCTGGCTCCGAGCCCAGCCTGTTCGAATGGGCCGGCGGCATGCCGGCGCTGAGCAGGATGACGGAGCTGTTCTACGAGAAGTACGTGCCTGCCGATGCCGAACTCGCGCCCCTGTTCGCGGGCATGCCGCCTGACCAGCATGAGCGAGCGGCCGCCTGGTTGGCCGAGGCTTTCGGTGGCCCGAAGCTCGACAGCCGCCGCTACCCCAACGGGCGACCGCCGAACCGGCTGATCTCACAGGGCGCCGGGGCAGAGCTGCCTGAGCCCGCGCGGGTCCGGTGGGTCAGCCTCATGCTTCAATCCGCAGACGAGGCAGGCCTGCCAGCAGACCCGGAATTCCGCTCGGCTTTCGCGTCCTTCCTTGAGTGGGACTCCCGAACGCCTGCGAACCCGTCGGCTGGCGCAGGCGATCGGCAGGAGTCCCAGGTGCCGCAGTGGGATTGGGGCGCATCCGGGCGACCAACGAGCCGGGAGTCCACGAACGCGAAGGAAGATAGCGAAGTCGCGACCGCACTGCCGGGGCCCGACGAGAGTGTGAGCTTCGAGCGCCACATCAAGGCGCTCTTCCGCAGCCGCGACCGGCAGTCAATGAGTTTCGCGTTCGACCTGTGGAACTACGACGACGTCAAATCCAATGCAAAGGCGATCCTCGAGCGACTGCAGAGCGGCTCGATGCCCTGTGACGGCCCATGGGATCAGCCGAAGCTGCAAACCTTCGAGCGCTGGATAACGACCGGCACGGCGGAGTAGATCAAGAAGTTCCGTTATCCGCAAAGGGGGGCCGTTGCGTATGAGCGGCCGGATAAGTGTTCGAGACCCAGAGCATCCCAAGCGCGTGCTGATCGTCGCGTCCAACCCCGCGACATCCGGGCAGACGGGATGGCTGATCGGCTTGTGGTGGGCGGAGCTGACGCACCCGTACTGGGAGTTCGTCGAACACGGGTACGTGGTCGAGGTTGCAAGCCGCGATGGTGGCGCATTGCGTGCTGACTCGTGGAGCGATCCGCGCGA
>JBKPQY010000018.1:0-7317 GCA_046734315.1 Actinomycetota bacterium
GGTGACGAAGTACTGCGACAGGTGGCCCTTGTCGAAGCGCATGCCCTCGGTGAGCTCGAGCTCGAGGCCGAAGGTGTTGCTCTCCTCGACGGTGATGACGCCTTCCTTGCCGACCTTGTCCATCGCCTCGGCGATGATCTCGCCGACGGTGGTGTCGGCGGCCGAGATCGACGCGGTCGCGGCGATCTGCTCCTTGGTCTCGACGTCCCTGGCCTGGTCGCCCAGCACCACAGAGACGGCCTCCACTGCACTTTCAATGCCGCGCTTGAGCGCCATCGGGTTCGCGCCGGCGGCCACGTTGCGCAGGCCCTCCTTGACCAGGGCCTGGGCCAGCACGGTCGCGGTGGTAGTGCCGTCACCGGCGACGTCGTCGGTCTTCTTCGCTACTTCCTTGACCAGCTCAGCGCCGATCTTCTCGTACGGATCCTCGAGTTCGATCTCCTTGGCGATGCTCACGCCGTCGTTGGTGATCGTGGGGGCGCCCCACTTCTTCTCCAACACGACGTTGCGGCCCTTGGGCCCCAGCGTCACCTTCACGGCATCGGCGAGGATGTTCATGCCGCGCTCGAGGCCGCGCCGGGCGTCCTCGTCAAACGCGATCAACTTTGCCATGCGGTGTCGTCCTTACCTAGGTTGACGGACTTTGGCTGTTCTTGCGGAACAGTGCGCTCCGGCGCGACGCCCGCGACGGACGGCGGTTTCCCGCCTCGTCAGGCCGGCTGCGCTGGCACTCAGCCTAGCCGAGTGCCAAGTCGGTTCTAGCACTCGGGTGGTGCGAGTGCAAGAAGGGGACACTGGCTCTGTGGGCTCCGTGGGGTGGGTGCTGCACGTCGACCTCGACCAGTTCCAGGCTGCGGTCGAGCGGCTGCGGCGTCCGGAACTGTCCGGGCGGCCGGTGATTGTCGGCGGCAACGGCGACCCGACCGAGCCACGCAAGGTGGTCACCTGCGCGTCCTACGAGGCGCGGGCATTCGGCGTTCACGCGGGGATGCCGCTGCGCGCGGCCTTGCGCCGATGCCCGGACGCGGCGTTCCTGCCGCTGGATGCGGTCGCGTACGAGGCGGCGTCGGCGCAGGTGATGACCACACTTCGCGGCTTCCCGGCCGACGTCGAGGTCTGGGGATGGGACGAGGCGTTCCTCGGCGCAGCGTCTTCCGATCCGGAGGCGCTGGCCCGCAAGGTGCAGATCGCGGTCGCCGAAGCCTGTGGCTTGTCCTGCTCGATCGGGGTCGGCGACACGAAACTGCGCGCCAAGCTGGCGACCGGATTCGCGAAGCCCGCCGGCATCGCCCGGCTGGACCGGCACAACTGGATGCCGGTCATGGGGAGCCGCCCGACCGACGCGCTGTGGGGCGTCGGCCGGCGCACCGCCGCCAGGCTCGCCGCGCACGGGATCGGAACGGTCGGGCAGCTCGCCGCGGCTGACCCGGCGGTCCTGGCGGAGCGGTTCGGGCCGACGACCGGCCCGTGGCTGCGGCAGCTCGCGCTCGGCGGAGGTAGCGGGCCGGTGCACAGCGAACCGCGTGCGGCCCGTTCCCGCAGTCACGTGATCACCTTTCCCCGCGACCTCACCGATCGTGCCGAGATGGCGCGGCGGCTGGAGGACATGGCACGCCGGCTCGCCGCCGAGGTGGCCGCCGACGGCCGGGCAGTGCGCCGCGTCGCGACGACCGTGCGCACCGCGACGTTCTACACGAGGTCGCGCATTACGACGCTGCCGGCGCCGACGCAGGATGCCGACACGATTTCGCGCGCCGCCGTGGGCCTGCTGGACCGGTTCGATCTCGACCGCCCGGTGCGACTTCTCGGCGTGCGCGTGGAGTTTACGGTTGATCGGTGACCGATGGCCTGCAGTCCCTCCGCACCGCGTACGGCGAGCTGCTCGCGCACACCGATGCCCTCGACGAGGACGCAGCGTGGCGGCCGACCGGCTGTGCCGGGTGGACGGTGCGCGACCTCGTCTTCCATCTGCTCACCGACGCGCAACGGGCTCTCGTCGCGCTGGGCACGCCTGCCGAGGGTGTTGCTGACGTCGACGCGGTCAGCTACTGGCGGGCGTGGCAGCCCGATACGCCCGGTGCGCAGGCGGGCCGGCGGTCGATCCGGATCATGGCCAGCGTCTGGACCGAGACGAGCGCGCTTACCGCGCTGTACGGCGAGACCGCCCGGGCGGTTCTGGTGCAGGCGGCTCGGGTGGACGGCGCCGCCCTTGTCGCGACACAGGGGCACGTACTGACCGCGGACGACCTCCTCGCGACGCTGGCGGTCGAGGCGACCGTGCACCATCTCGATCTCGTCGCGTTCTGCGACGGCCCGGGACCTGGTACCCAGAGCCTCGCGCTCGTGCGTGAGACCCTGGACGGCCTGCTCGGACGTACCGCGCCCACGGACTGGGACGACGCGCGCTACGCCCAGATCGGCACCGGCCGGGCGCCCCTGACTGACACCGAACGCGGCGCGCTGGGTGCGGACGCGGCGAAGCTACCGCTGTTCGGCTAGTGGGTTCACCCGGCGGGTGAACGGGGCAAGCGGGCGCACCGCGATGGGCGCGGCCAACAGGTCGCCGAGTTCGAGCTGCAATGCGCGGAAGAAGTCGTGCTGGAAGTGGTCGCGTACGGCGCCGGCGTCGGCGAACTCCTCCCACACCCACACCAGGTCGTCGTCGCCGGGATCCGCGGCGACCGCGAACAACGTGGTGCCCGGCTCGCCGTCGAGCGTGTTGACGTAGTTGCCAAGAACGCGCAGCAGCTCGTCGCGTTTGCCGTCCTGTGCCGTCAACTGCAGCAGCGCACCGAAATCGCTCACGAGGGGATCAACGCCCGGCGCCGCGTCACGGATTCCCGAGTCGCGCAGCCAGCATCTCCCGGGCAACCCGGCCCTGGGCGTCCTGGAACGCGCGCAGCGTCGGCAGCCCGGGCGGTGGCGGCCGTAGCGCGCGGGTGGTGAACATCCCGGCGATCGCGGCGAGCAGCGAGTCCGCGGCGCGCCGGCCACCGGCCGCCGCACCGGGATGCCGGGCAAGCAGCCAGTCCAGATCGGGACCCCCCTGCATTCGCACACTCGGCGCCAACCCCGCCACGTCCAGCAACGGCGCGCCGCGTGCGCCCCACGGCCAGTCGACGAACACCACCTCGCCGTCGGGGCGGATGAGCATGTTGTCGGCACGCAGATCCAGGTGCAGCAGCGTCTCACCTGCAGCAGCAGGCCGCCACTCGCTCTCCAGGGCGATCAGCTCGCCGAGGTGGGTACGCGCCCAGCCGTCCAGTGTGTCGGCGTCGGCCGTCGACCAGGAGGCGAACTCCTCGGCTGTGTCGGCATCGTCGACGACGCGCGGCCAGTCCGGAACCGGGCAGGGCGTCAACGCCTCGTGCAGCCGCACCAGCGAAGCCATCACGTGCTCGAGTTCATCGGTACGCCACGGCATCGCCGGATGCTGTCCCTCGACATCCTCGTAAACGAGGGCCACCCAGTCGTCATCGTCGTGAACGCCGATAAGCCGCGGCACCGGAACGCCGGCCGGAAACGCGCCGGTCAGCCGCGCCTCAGCGCGATGCATGGCCGGCGATTCCGGGTTGGTGGCTGCGCTGACCGCCTTGACGAAGACGCGCCGTCCGTCGGCCAGCCGCAGCCGTGCGGCAACACCCGGCGAGAAACCGTGCGGCTGGGTTTGCGCGCCGGCAATCGCGGCACCGGCAATCGTGGCGACGGCGGCGCGCACGTCAGCCGGAAGTTCGGCCCAGTGCAGTCGCTTGCCCTGCGCGGCGGGAGCACTCACGGCTCGATCGTCTCTCCTACAGCAAGGCGATTGGCAAGAGCCCGGCGGCCCTGCGGTTCACCGAGCGGCGGACCGCAAAAGCAATCGGTCCGATCCGCGGGAGCGGACCGGACCGACCTTGTGCCGTTGTGGTTCAGTTGACGATGCGCACACCGTCCGCCTGCGGGCCCTTGGGGCCCTGGGCGACCTCGAACTCCACGCGCTGGCCCTCGTCCAGCGACCGGTACCCGTCGGCCTGGATGGCCGTGTAGTGGACGAAGACGTCCTGGCCGCCGTCTACCGCGATGAAGCCGTAGCCCTTCTCGTTGTTGAACCACTTGACAGTGCCCTGTGCCACGTGCACTCCTTGCTAGGGGCGTCTGGCACCACCCGTCGTAGTGCCAGGGTCTTCGCTCCTCGGTCCCGCTGTCACTGCAGTGCACGTGCGGCGTGCTTGCCCACGTGGTACTCCAATGGCCGAAACACTCGTAACTACGACCAGGCCCGGACGGTACACGGCCCGCTGCAAAAGGGCCAGATACTGCAGCGCTCAATCTAGGCGCTTTGCCATGTTCTGAGACGTGACCTCGTAGCCGAGCGACTCGTACAGGCTCCGCGCCTCAGCGTTCGAGCCGAACACGTTCAGCCGGAGGGACGTCAGCCCGTGGCGCCGGCATTCCTGCTCGGCGAGCAGCATGATCTCGCGGCCGTGGCCCTTGCCGCGGTGGGCTTCGTCCACCTCGACGTCGTAGATCCATCCCGCCTGCGCACCGTTCGGGCTGTGGGTCGCGAGCCAGAGCAGTCCCACCGGCCGGCCGGCGTCGTCCACTGCGGTGAACAGCAGCTGCCCGTCGCTGTGTACGCCACGAGGGAGCAGCTCGTCCGTCTGCTTCGTGGCCTGCCGGAGGGCGACACCTGCGGGCAGACCGCGTGCGCCGGCGATGTCGGCCGAGTAGTGCTCGAGCAACCGCTCCCGGAAAGCCGGGTACTCGGCCTCGGTCATCGGCCGGAGCGTGACGGTCATTTTTCGCTGTCCAGCGAGGCCATGCCGGCCGGGTTGTACCGCTCGCCGGCGGCGGCACCCGGTGGGACGGCCCGCTCGATCGTGACGAGCTCGTCCTCGGTCAGCACGATGTCGAGGGCGCCCAGCGAGTCCGCGAGCCGGTCACCGCGCCGCGTGCCGATGAGCGGCACGATGTCCTCGCCGCGGGTAAGCACCCAGGCGATGGCGAGCTGCGCGACGCTGACGTCCTTGGTGCGGGCGATCTGTGCGAGGGCGTCGACGAGGCCGCGGTTGTGCGTGAGGTTGTCGCCCTGGAAGCGAGGGCTGTGCGCACGGAAGTCGGTCGACGTGAACGTCGGTGATAGTGCGTCGCTGATCAACCCGCGGGACAGCACGCCGTACGCGGTGATGCCGATACCGAGGTCGCGGCAGGTGGGCAGAATCTCGGTTTCGATGCCACGCGAGAGCAGCGAGTACTCGATCTGCAAATCGCAGATCGGGTGCACCGCAGCCGCACGGCGAACGGTCTCGGCGCCCACCTCCGACAGCCCGACGTAGCGCACGTGGCCCCTCCCGACCTGCTCGGCGATCGCCCCGATCGTCTCCTCGATAGGGACGTGTGGATCGAGACGTGCCGGGCGGTAGATGTCGATGTAGTCGGTGCCCAGGCGGCGCAGCGAGTAGGCGAGGAAGTTGCGCACGGCGACGGGCCGGCCGTCGAAACCGCCGTATTCGCCGTCCGGTCCGCGCAGCCCGCCGAACTTGACGCTGAGCAGGAAGCCCTCCCGGTCCCGTTCCGCGACGGCGCGTCCTATCAGCATCTCGTTGTGTCCGGAGCCGTAGAAGTCTCCGGTGTCGAGCAGCGTGATGCCGGCATCGAGCGCGGCGCGGATCGTGGCGCCGCTCTCGGCGTCGTCGGCGGCACCATAGGCCCCTGACATCCCCATGCACCCGAGACCCAGCCGGCTGACGGTCGGGCCGTTCTTGCCGAGTTCTGTCATGCCGCTAGCTTGCCCCTGCGTTGATCACGAGAGCAGGCCGGCCTCGCGCATGCCCGAAAGTGTCGGCGGGATCGTGGCGGTGGGTGCCACGCTTCCGGCGACGGCGTCCAGGGTCTTGAGACCGTCGCCGGTGTTGTAGACGACCGTCTCGGCGGATGTGTCGAGCTGCCCCGACTCGGCGAGCTTGCGCAGCACCGCGACGGTTACGCCGCCTGCCGTCTCGGCGAAGACACCCGTCGTGCGGGCGAGCAGCCGGATGCCGTCGCGGATCTCGTCGTCGCCGACATACGCCATCGCGCCGCCCGTCGAACGCACCGCGTCCAGCGCGTACGGCCCGTCGGCCGGGTTGCCGATGTTGAGCGACTTGGCAATGCCGGTGGGCCGTACCGGCCGCACCACGTCCCACCCGTTCTCGAAGGCGGTCGCGATCGGAGAGCATCCGGCGGACTGCGCCCCGAACACCCGCCACGTGGATTCGCGCACAAGGCCCGCCGCGATCAGCTCTCCGAACGCTTTGTTGATCTTGGTGAGCATCGCCCCGGACGCCATCGGGGCCACGTACTGCGCAGGCAGCCGCCAACCGAGCTGCTCGGCAACCTCGAAGCCGAGCGTCTTGGAACCCTCGGCGTAGTAGGGACGAACGTTCACGTTCACGAAGGCGGTGTTCACGAACTCGTCCGTCTCCGACAGCTCGCTGCACAGCCGGTTGACGTCGTCGTACGAGCCCTCGACGGCGACGAGCGTCTGCCCGTACACCGCGGTCTGGACGACCTTCGGCGTCTCCAGGTCGCACGGGATGAACACGATCGAGGGCATGCCGATGCGTGCGGCGTGGGCGGCCACGGAGTTGGCCAGGTTGCCCGTCGAGGCGCAGGCAATGCGCTCGAAACCGAGCTCACGGGCTCCCGTGATCGCGACCGAGACCACGCGGTCTTTGAACGAATGCGTGGGGTTGGCCGAGTCATCCTTGATCCACAGCGGTGCTGTAAAACCGAGTTCGTCGGCCAGCCGA
Source organism: Actinomycetota bacterium (assembly GCA_046734315.1). Lineage (GTDB taxonomy): Bacteria > Actinomycetota > Actinomycetes > Mycobacteriales > Jatrophihabitantaceae > DASXRA01. The sequence continues at coordinate 6,771 of JBKPQY010000018.1, forward strand.
TCGGCGCGGACGAGCGGGGTCATGCCGGTTCGGAAGTCCACCCGGGTTTGCGGGTTCTGGCCGACCGGCAGTAGTCCTGCGTAGCGCCAGATCGAGTGTGGCCCGGCGGCGATCTCGTCGTGCGTGACCCGCGCGAGGGCGTCCTGGTCGTAGCCGATCTCGAGCGGGCCGAAACACTCGAAGCAGACGTGCTGCGGGCCGAGCGGGTACTCGGCGCCGCAGTTGCGACATACCAGCGTGGAGGCGGGTGAATCCAGTACAGCCGTCATGGCAGCGCGAGGCCTTTCTCCTCATCTTTCCCGGACGGGGTTGCGCCGGGACGGAATTGGCACCTGCTGCGGCGGCCTCGCAAGGTTCAGGAGCGAGTCATCGCAGTGGTTGCCGGGGCTTCATTGGGCCGTTCCCTCTGCCCCTCTTGATGAGCGGTTCTTCAGTTGTCGCGAGTCATTCTTCCACACGCGATGAGCTCTCGCGCGAAGAGCCCGCCGGCCGCCACGCGGCCCGCGCCGAAGGCGCGGAGTGGCTCGAGGTGTGCCCCCCCTCGTGG
>JBKPQY010000019.1:0-4123 GCA_046734315.1 Actinomycetota bacterium
TGGACGTGCGGCGCACCATCGGCATGGTGTTCCAGCGCCCCAACCCGTTCCCCACGATGTCGATCTACGACAATGTCGTGGCCGGCCTCAAGCTACAGAGCGGCCGGATGCGCAAGTCCGAGCTGGATGCTGTCGCGGAAAGGTCCCTGCGTGGCGCCAACCTCTGGGAAGAGGTCAAGGACCGGCTGAACAGGCCCGGCGCCGGGCTCTCGGGCGGTCAGCAGCAGCGCCTGTGCATCGCCCGGGCCATCGCCGTCGAGCCGCAGGTGCTGCTGATGGACGAGCCCTGCTCTGCGCTGGACCCGATCTCGACGCTCGCCATCGAGGACCTCATCCAGACGCTCAAAGAGACCTACACGATCGTGATCGTCACGCACAACATGCAGCAGGCGGCACGTGTGTCGGAGCGGACGGCGTTCTTCGACCTCAGCGGACTGGGCAAGCCGGGACAGCTCGTCGAAATGGACGACACCGAGAAGATCTTCTCCAACCCGAGCGACCCGCGCACGGAGGACTACATCAGCGGCCGATTCGGCTAACCCCCCGATTGAGCAAGAATCCCTCGTCTCACGCGAGCAGATCTTGCGTAATCGACGACGGTCACCCTCTCTTCACCGGGTTGCTGCTGAGGATGGCCGTGGTGAGCGCCTCGGCGGGCTCGGTCGCCGCCCGAGGGTTGGTGAGCAGCACGAGGTCGATCTCACCGAGCTCGGGGAGATCGGCGCTGGCCGGCAGCTCGACGAGGTCGTCCGGCACCAGGCTGCGCGCGAAGATCGCCACGCCCAGCCCGGCTCGGGCCGCGGCCAGAATGCCGTTGACACCGCGCACGGTGCAGGTGATCCGATACGGAAGGCCGGCCCGATCCAGCGCTTCGACGGCGCGCGAGCGTGACAGGCTCGGAGCCTGATACACCACCAGCGGCATCGGCCGGTCGGCGGAGAGGCGCAGCCCCTGCACTGCCGCCCAGACCAGCCGATCGCGGCGCACAAGCCGTCCCCCGCCATCGCCGACGTCGTGCTTGACGAACGCGACATCGAGATGCCCCGACTCCAGCCGCCTGTACAGCGCCCCGCTCTGGGCCACGGTCAGCTCGAGGTCGATGCGCGGGTACAGCTGGCGGAAGTCACGCAGGATCCGCGGTAGCGCCGTGAGCGCGAGGTCATCCGAGACGCCGAAGCGCAGCCGCCCGCGCAGCCCCGATCCGGAAAAGTAGCCGGCCGCCTGCTCGTGGGCGGCGAGGATCGTGCGCGCGAAGCCGGCCATCGCCTCGCCGTCCGCGGTGAGCGTGACCGACCGCGTGTCCCGGATGAACAGCGGGCGCGCCACCACCTCTTCAAGCTTGCGGACGTGCTGACTCACCGTCGGTTGCCGCAGCCCGAGCCGCTGCGCCGCCTGCGTGAAGCTCAGCGACTGGGCCACGGCGAGAAACGACCGCAACAGGTCCGGATCGAGGGTCATAGCGAAATGCTATTACAGTCATTCAATCAATTCGTTTGGAGAATGATCGGGACATGACCAGGATGGAGGGCGAGAACCCGCACGAAACTAGTTTGGATGATCGTTGAGCGCCCCGGCCGACCTGAAGAGATCCACGTTCCGCTCCCTCCATACCCGCAACTTCCGGCTCTTCGCCACTGGGCAGCTCGTCTCCAACACCGGCGCCTGGGTACAACGCATCGCCCAGGACTGGCTGGTCCTGAGCATCACCGGCAGTGCCACGGCAGTCGGCATCACCACCGCCCTGCAGTTCCTGCCGACGCTGCTGTTCGGCCTCGCCGGCGGGGTCATCGCCGACCGGTATCCCAAGCGACGGGTGCTGATGTGCACGCAGGTCGGCATGGCCTCGATGGCCACCGCGCTCGCGATCTTGACGGTGAGCCACCACGTGCAGGTGTGGCACGTGTACCTGGTGGCATTCGGACTCGGCACCGTGGTGGCGATCGACAGCCCGACGCGCCAGTCGTTCGTGAACGAGATGGTGGGGCCGGAGCACCTGCGCAATGCGGTCAGCATCAATGCCTCCGTCTTCCAGCTCGGAGCGCTGATCGGTCCGGCGCTCAGCGGCATTTTGATCAACGCAGTAGGCTCCGGCTACGCGTTCGCCGTCAACGCCGCGACGTATTCGGCGTCGATGGCGGCCTTGCTGATGATGCGCGACAGTGAGCTCTATCCGGCGCGGGCGGCGAGCAGCGGTACGCGGGTCCGTGACGGGCTGTGCTATGTCGCGAGTCGTCCCGACGTGTTGTGGCCGACCGTCCTGGTGGGCGTGTTCGGACTGTTCACCGTGAACCTGCCGGTGACCCTCGCCGCGTACGCGCGCTCGGTGTTCCACATAGGCCCGAGCGGGTACGGGCTGCTCACATCGGTGCTGGCCGTCGGCTCCGTCACCGGCGCCCTGATCTCCGCAGGCCGCGTGCGCACCCGGTTGCGGGCACTGCTCGCCATCGCCGGCACACTCGCGACGCTGTACATGATCGCGGGGCTCGCACCGTCCGAGTGGACGTACTGCCCGGTGCTCGTCGGCGTCGGCGTAGCCACGCTTTTGCTCTACACCTCCGCGAACTCGACCGTACAGCTCGCCGCAGTCGACTCGATCCGCGGACGCGTGATGAGCGTGTACCTGATGGTGTTCATCGGCAGCGGAGCGATCGGCGGGCCGCTCGTCGGCTGGCTCGACGAGCACTTGGGCCCCCGGGCCGGCATGCTGATCTCCGGGCTGGTGCCGGCGATCGTCACGGCACTCGTCGCTATGAGGCTGGCCAGACTCGCAGCCGTACGCCTCCGTACTGTCGTCGGGATGGTGCGCGCGGCCTAGCGTCCTCGCGACCACGTCGTCTAGCCTTCGGCTACTGGCCAGTAATCAAATAGGAGCGCCGGCGTGCCTGAGCGTTCGAACTACGACGTGATCGTCATCGGCTCCGGATTCGGAGGCAGCGTCGCCGCGTTGCGGCTCACCGAGAAGGGGTACCGGGTCGGGGTGCTCGAGGCGGGCCGGCGCTTCGCCGACGACGAGCTGCCGCGCACGTCCTGGCAGATCCGCGACTTCATCTGGGCGCCGTGGCTCGGCCTTACAGGCATCCAGCGCATCCACCTGCTCAACGACGTCGTGATCCTCGCCGGAGCCGGCGTGGGCGGTGGTTCGCTCAACTACGCCAACACGTTGTACGAACCGCTACAGCCCTTCTACGACGACCCGCAGTGGGCGCACATCACCGACTGGCGCGCCGAATTGGCCCCGCACTACGCCCAGGCGAAGAAGATGCTCGGGGTGGTACCCAATCCGACGATGACGGCGGCCGACGTGCAGATGAAGCGGCTCGCGACCCAGTTCGGCAAGGGCGAGACGTTCCACCTGACGCCGGTGGGTGTCTTCTTCGGGCCAGGCCCCGGCGTGGAGGTCCGTGACCCGTACTTCGGCGGTGCCGGTCCGTCGCGACGCGGCTGTCTTGAGTGCGGCTCGTGCATGACGGGATGCCGGCACAACGCCAAGAACACCCTGGTCAAGAACTACTTGGCCCTGGCGGAGGGGGGTGGCGCACAGATCCTGCCGCTGACGACCGTGACCGGTGTGCGGCCGCTGCCCGGCGGGGGCTACGGGGTCGACGCAGTGCGCACCGGCCGCCGCCGGCGGCGCCCGGACCAGACGTTCACGGCCACTCACGTGATCTTCGCCGCCGGGACGTACGGCACGCAGACGCTCCTGCACCAACTGAGGGCCACCACGCTGCCGCGCGTATCCGACCGGCTGGGATGGCTGACCCGGACGAACTCCGAGTCCCTGCTCGGCGCCGTCTCCAGGGACCCTGGCGCCGACTACACACGCGGCGTAGCGATCACATCGTCGTGGCATCCGGACGAGGACACGCATCTCGAACCGGTGCGCTACGGCAAAGGCAGCAACGCCATGGGGCTGCTGTCCACGGCTCTGACCGACGGCGGTACCCGCCGGCACAGGTGGGGCCAATGGCTTCGGGTCGCGGCGCGCCACCCGCAGCTGATCTTCGCGTCCAGCGTGCCGCGGCGCTGGTCCGAGAAGACGATCATCCTGCTCGTGATGCAGTCCCTGTCCAACTCGATCACCGTGCGCCGCTCGCGCCGGGGTCGGCTCACCTCGGTGCAGGGC
>JBKPQY010000020.1:0-15487 GCA_046734315.1 Actinomycetota bacterium
GCGATCAGCATGGCATGGCCGATTCACGCCTGCGAACGCCGTCCAACACGACATCGACTACCTGCCGAGCGGTAAGAGGTCTGCCCTCATTCAGCCACGGCATGGCACTGGCGACGACCAGGAGCCGCAGCAGCCGGACGATTTCGGCGGGCGGGACCCGCAGCTCTGCGCGGGCAGGTTCGATCAGCTTCGCGACGGCCCGATCGACCGCGTCGTTCTCCTTCCGCGGACGGCCGTGAGGCTGGCCGTCTCGGTGATGCCGACCGCGCAGTGCCGTGAGCAGCCCTACCACGTCCGCGACACGCGCCTGAAGGAGGCGCACCGCCTGCGTCAGCCGTTCCGCCAGTGGCAGGGACAGGTCGATCTCGCCGAGCCGGGCCACGACGGACGCAGGATCGAATGCCGCCTGGACTGCCGCGTCGATCAGCGCGGCCTTGTCCGGGAAGACGCGGAAGATCGTCCCCTCCGCGACGTCCGCCGCCTCGGCGATCTGCCTGGTGCTCACGTCCGCGCCGTGCTCGCGGATGAGGGGGAGCGTGGCCGCGATCAGCGCGGCACGGCGCTCGGCGGGCGGTAGCGGCCGGGCCCGGCGGCGGACAGTATCGATCATGGCCGCCAGCATACCTGAGTGAGTGAGAACTCACTCAGTCATTTCTCAGGGCGTTCTGGCCTTCTTCGCCGGCGTCTTCTTCGCGGCCTTGCGGGGCGCGGCCTTCCGCGGTGCACGTTTGGTCGCCGGACCCCTGGCGCGGCGCTCGGCGAGCAACTCGGCGGCCCGCTCGACGGTGAGGTCGTCGACGGAGTCGCCCCGGCGCAGCGACGCGTTCGTCTCGCCGTCGGTGACGTACGGGCCGAAGCGGCCGTCCTTCACCACCATCGGCTTTCCCATCGTGGGGTCATCGCCGAGCTCGCGCAGCGGAGGCGCGGCCGCAGTTCGGCGCCCGCGCGTCTTAGGCTGGGCGAACAGCGTGCCCGCCTCGTCAAGGGTGACGGTGAACAGCTGCTCCTCCGACTCGAGCGAACGCGAGTCCGAACCCCTCTTGACGTACGGGCCGTAGCGGCCGTTCTGTGCCGTCACTTCCTCGCCCTCGATCTCGCCGAGCACACGCGGCAGGGTCAGCAGCCGTTTCGCGTCGGCGAGCGTCACCGTCTCGGGTGACATCGACTTGAACAGCGACGCCGAGCGCTCACCGTCCGTAACGTAAGGCCCGTACCGGCCTGACTTGGCGAGGATCTCCCGGCCGTCGTCGGTGACCCCGAGGGCGCGGTCACCGGACGGCGCCTTGAGCAGCTCGTCGACCTTCTCCCGGGTGAGCTCGTCGGGGGGCAGGTCGTCGGGGATGGACGCGCGCTCGCCGGTGTCTGCCGAACCACGCTGCAGGTACGGCCCGTACCGCCCGACGCGCACGACGACGTCGTCGAACAGCGGGATCGAATTGACGCCACGCGCGTCGATCTCAGAAAGGCGCGACTCGATCAGCCGCTTCAGCCCGCCCTGTGCGGAAATCCGCTTCGGATCGGTCACCGCACCGTTCGCGCCGAAATAGAAGCGGCGCAGCCACTCGACCCGGGACAGCTCGCCGTCTGCGATGGAATCCAGGTCGTTCTCGACGCTGGCGGTGAAGCCGTAGTCGACGAGCCGGGCGAAGTACGACTCGAGCAGCCCGATGACCGCGAACGCCGTCCAGCTCGGTACCAGGGCAGCGCCCTTCTTCCAGACGTACCCGCGGTCCTGGATGGTCTGCAGGATCGACGCGTACGTCGACGGCCGGCCGATGCCGAGCTCCTCGAGAGCCTTTACCAGTGACGCCTCGGTGTAGCGCGCCGGCGGCGTCGTCGTGTGCCCCTCCGCCTCGAATGCGACCGCGTTCAATGGCTGACCGCGGTCGAGGCGGGGCAGCCGCTTCTCGGCATCGTCTTTCTCGGCTTGCCCGTCGACGTCCTCGACGTAGGCACGCAGGAAACCGGGGAACGTGATGGTGCGCCCGGACGTGGCGAACACCGCCGACTCGCCGGTCAGCGACGTACCGCCCAGGCGCACCGACACGGTGGTCCCCACCGCATCGGCCATCTGCGAAGCGAGCGTTCGTTGCCAGATGAGCTCGTAGAGACGGAACTCGTCGCTGCTGAGCTGCCCGGCGACCTCGCCGGGGGTGCGGAATGTGTCGCCCGCGGGGCGGATCGCCTCGTGCGCCTCCTGCGCGTTCTTCACCTTGCGGGCGTAGATGCGCGCCTCGGCCGGGACGTAAGCGTCGCCGTACAGTTCGCGAGCCTGCTGCCGTGCAGCCGCCAGGGCGGTATCTGAGAGGTTCGTGGAGTCCGTCCGCATATAGGTGATAAAGCCGTTCTCGTACAGCCGCTGTGCGACGCGCATGGTCGTCGCCGACGACCAGCGCAGCTTGCGGCCTGCCTCCTGCTGGAGCGTCGATGTCATGAACGGCGCGTAGGGGCGGCGGCGGTACGGCCTCTCCTCGACGCGCGTGACCTCGAAGGGCCGGCCGGCAAGGCGTGCGGCAAGACCCCGCGCGCCCGCCTCGTCCAGATGCAGCACGTCCGACGGCGCGCGGCCGGTATCGGGGCCGAAGTCACGTCCGGTCGCGATCCGAATGTCGTCGAGGGCGAGCAGCGTGGCGGTGAACGTTTCGGGATCGCCGGTATTGGGGTTGACGGGGGCGAAGGTGCCTTCGACGTCCCAGTACTCGGCAGACCGGAACCGCATCCGAGCCCGCTCCCGCTCGACGACGATGCGGGTGGCGACCGACTGCACGCGGCCGGCCGAGAGACGCGGCAGCACCTTCTTCCACAGGACGGGGCTGACTTCGTAGCCGTAGAGACGGTCGAGGATGCGCCGGGTCTCCTGGGCGTCGACGAGGCGTTCGTCGATGTCGCGGGGCGCGGCCACCGCCTCGGCGATGGCATGGGGGGTTATCTCGTGGAAGACCATGCGCCGCACCGGCACCTTCGGGCGCAGTGTCTCCACGAGATGCCAGGCAATGGCCTCGCCTTCGCGATCCTCGTCCGTGGCGAGGTACAACTCGTCGGAATCCTTGACGAGTGCCCTGAGCTTGTTGACCTGCTGGCGGCGGTCGGGGCTCACGACGTACAGCGGCTCGAAGTCGTTCTCGGTGTCTACTCCGAGACGGGCCCACGCCTGGCCCTTGTACTTGGCGGGGACGTCGGCCGCGTTGCGCGGCAGATCGCGGATATGGCCGATCGACGCCTCAACCGTGTACCCCTTGCCGAGGTACCCACGGATCGTCTTGGCCTTGGCAGGCGACTCGACGATCACCAGCTTGGTGCTGGTGCTCGCCTTCGCTTTGGTCGCCACGTGCTGCTCCTCGTTGGTGGTCTGCTTCATGCTTCAACGGGCGGACGGTACATCACACCCGTGACCGTGCGTTGAACGGTACGGGCCGACGAGTTATGCCGCTAACACGTTGCGCGTTCGCTCGTGTCGCCGCACCCGCAACCGCTGCAGCCTGCGCGCCGGCACAGCGGGCCGCTCTCTGGCCGCCTAACGGGGCCAGTCGTCGCCTGCTCCGTCGGGTGGCTCGCCGAGCAATTCGGCCAGCCGGCGCAGCCGCTTGACCGACGTGATCCGCCACCCCGGTCCGGGACGGTTGGTGAGCGCCACCGCAGCCAGGCCAAGCCGGGCCAGCTGCGCACCGGCGATCAGATACACGGCATCGCCGGCGGCCGCGGTGCTCATCAGGTAGCCGGCGCCGTCGGCCCGTCCTGCGGCGAGCGCCCAGAGCCGCAGCCCGCCCGCGGTGAGGGCCAGGCCGGGCGGTACTCCCTGGTTGGCCCCGCGCGTCCATCGGGCCGCCGGCGGCGACAGCACAGCGCAGAACGCCGTCCGCGCGACGAACCCCTGGTGCGCAGGCTGCACCGCCGCCGTTTGAGCGGCGACGTCGCGGGCGGCGAACTCGCCCACCAGCGCGAGCGCCCGCCACATGTCCGGGACAACGATCGACAGCCGAGCCGTGCCGCCGAGGCGCGCCCAGTGGCCGCCGCCGAGCAGAACGCCGTCCAAGTCGTCCAGCACCGGGTCAGCGGCTTCCGCCCCGAACAGCGAGAGCTGCAGCGCGCCACTGCTCTTCGGGCGAGCGCTCATCTCACCACTGCTCTCCGCACGAGCGCTCATCGCACCTCCGCTCTGCGCGCACACGCTCAACGCGTCAAGCGTGTCAGAGCAGCAGCCCGACCGGTGCGCGCGCAACGCCCGGCCGGCCACGTGGCGAGTCTCTGTACTCGGCCCGGCGTCGCCGATGGCGGCGCGGCCGGTGCTCAGGCGGCGGAGACCGGTTCCTCCCGCACCGGCTCCGGCTGGTTGCCCAGGGAGATCTTGCGCCGCTTCGACACGACGATGGCCGCGACAATGATGCCGAATGCGACGACTGCGAACACAGCCCGCAGAGCGGCTGACGCGCTGTGCCCGATGCTCAGCTTCACAATGGCGGGAGCGATCAGCACCGAGACCAGGTTCATGACCTTGATCAGCGGGTTGATGGACGGACCGGCCGTGTCCTTGAAGGGGTCACCGACGGTGTCGCCGATGACCGTCGCGGCGTGTGCCTCACTGCCCTTGCCCCCGTACATGCCGTCCTCGACCGTCTTCTTGGCGTTGTCCCACGCACCGCCGGAGTTGGCGAGGAACACTGCCATCAGCACCCCGGCGGAAATAGCGCCGGTGAGGTAGCCGGCAAGCGGCGCGACGCCGAACGTGAACCCGATCGTGATCGGCGCAAGGATCGCGAGCAGACCGGGGGTGGCCAACTCGCGCAGCGAGTCCTTCGTGCAGATGTCGACGACCCGGCCGTACTGGGGCCGCTCGGTACCGGCCATGATGCCGGGCCTCGTGCGGAACTGCTCACGCACCTCGAACACGACCCGGCCCGCGGCGCGGCCGACGGCGCTGATCGCCAGCGAACTGAACAGGAATACGACGGACGCGCCGATGATCATCCCGACCAGATTGTTCGGCTGGGTCAGGTCGGTGATGAAGGCGAAATTCGTGGGAGCGGGTTTCACCCCGGTCTTGTCGAGCGCGATTCTCACGGCGTCGGTGAACGACCCGAACAGTGCCGTCGCGGCGAGCACCGCGGTGGCGATCGCGATGCCCTTGGTGATCGCTTTGGTGGTGTTGCCGACCGCGTCCAGATCGGTTAGGACGCGCGCCCCCTGCTCGTCAATGTCGCCGCTCATCTCGGCGATGCCCTGGGCGTTGTCGGTGACCGGACCGAACGTGTCCATGGACACGATGACACCTGCCGTGGTGAGCAGCCCGCAGCCAGCCAGCGCCACCGCGAACAGCGCGACCGCGATCGAGCCACTGCCCAGCAGGAACGCGCCGAACACGGCGAGCGCGATCAGAATGGCCGTGTATACCGCCGACTCCAGGCCGAGGGCGACACCACCGAGTATCACCGTGGCCGGGCCGGTGAGCGACGTGCCGGCGAGGTCGCGCACGGGGCGGCGCAACGTGTCGGTGAAGTAGCCGGTGAGCTGCTGGATGACCACGGCCAGCACGATGCCGATCAGCACGGCCACGAACGCGATGACGCCCGGGTTGCCCTTGCTGTTGGCAACTCCATGGAGCTCGGAGAATTTGCTCGGCAGGTATGAGAACGCGACGATCGCCACGAGGACCAGCGACACTCCTGCGGAGATGAAGAAGCCGCGGTTGATCGCGACGAGACCGTTGCGGTCCGTACTGCGCAGCCGGGTGGTGAGCACGCCGACGACCGAGCTGATGACGCCGACGCCGCCGATGATCAACGGCAGCAGCAGGCCCTTCGCGCCGAACGCCGTCTGGCCCAGGATCAGCGCAGCGACGAGGGTCACCGCGTAGGACTCGAACAGGTCGGCGGCCATTCCCGCGCAGTCGCCGACGTTGTCGCCCACGTTGTCGGCGATCGTGGCCGCATTGCGTGGGTCGTCCTCAGGGATGCCGGCCTCCACCTTGCCGACCAGATCAGCGCCGACGTCAGCCGCCTTGGTGAAGATGCCGCCGCCGACACGCATGAACATCGCGAGCAGTGCACCGCCGAAGCCGAAGCCCTCGAGCACGGTCGGCGCGTGGTCGTTGAAGATGAGCAGCACGATCGACGCTCCGAGCAGCCCCAGGCCGACGGTGAGCATGCCGACGATGCCGCCAGTGCGAAACGCCGTCCGGAAACCGCCTGCGCCCTGCCCGCCCCGGGCGGCCGCCGCGACGCGGACGTTGGCCTGCGTGGCGAGCGTCATGCCGACGTAACCCACCGTGGCCGAGAACGCGGCACCGACGAGGAAGAACAGCGCGCGCCCGAATTGCACGATGAATCCGCCGTCGTTGACCGGCAGTGCGAGCAGCAACAAGAAGACGATGACGGCGAAGACACTGAGTGTGCGGAACTGCCGATTCAGGTACGCGCGGGCACCCTCCTGCACGGCTCGCGCGATCTCTTGCATCTTCGGGGTGCCTTGATCCGCCTTGAGCACGTTCTGGGCGAGCCAGTAGGCGAACGCGAGGGCGGCAAGAGCTACGACGAGAATCACGGCAACCAGGCCGTGCTCGCCGCCGGAGATCGCCGGGGCGGCGACCACGGAGTGATTGGCGAGCGCCATGCAGAACTCCTTAACAATGCTGCTCGAGGCATCGGTGTCGCGCAGCGCCTGCGTCGGGAACCGACGCGGCGGGACATGATCCGGGCGAGTCTAGCGTTGCCTGTGAACCACTCGTCGCTGCAGGTCACCCAGCGTGAGCTACGCCCCCTTCGACCGGCCCGTCCCGCGGTGCGTGGACCGCCACACAGGCACGTGCGCCGTCACAGGCTGCAGCCGCGCCTAGCCGCCCGGCGCGCGCGGTCGCGATGACCCGCTCCACGCCGAGTGCCGGTAGTCGTATCGTGATGCTGACCGATACGTCGACAGTGCCGGTGCGGTCGTCAAACCCAAGGTTCAGCAGGCAATGCACCAGCGCGGCACCATTCGCGGCCGCTAGCGCTGCCGCCGCGGCGCAGCCGTCGCCCCCTACGCCGATCCGTCCTGCCGCCGCCAGGGCAGCGAAGTCAGCGGCGGACTCCGCACGATGGCGTGCCAGGACGGCCGCGGTGCGCAGCGACGTGGCGACGCCGATCAGCAACACCAGCGCCGAGCAGGCGAGCACCCACACGCTCGCCGAGCCGCGCTCGGACCCACATCCCGAAGTCACGGCGGCACCCCTATGGGCGAGTTCGGCTCAGCCGCGGCCACGGCCTGCTCCACGACGTGTACCGCGGGCAACCAGCCACCCATCGGATGCACGGCGATCCGTACGCGGGCGACGACCTGATCGCCGGAGCGGCTGATGCTGACCGCGGCGCCCGGCGCGGCCTGCACGGCGAGCCTCGACCCGGTCGTGGGATCACCGCGGGCCGCAGCGCGAGCGGCCTCCCGCGCGGCGTCCGCTGCACGAACCCGCTGCCCAGCCACGGACACCGCGGATAGCGCGACGCCGAGCAAGATCATTAGAACGGGCAGGGCGGCTGCCAACTCAGCAGTGACCATTCCGGCGTCGCGGCCCGTGCGATCTACAGCGTGCCGCGCCCGTCCGCAGACCGCCCGGCGTGGCGATCGGCCGGCACCCCGGAGCGGCTCGCTGCTGTCAAATCGCATGCAGCGCCGACTGGATGATCGAGCTGAGCGCCGCCTGCACGGTGCCACTGCGCACGACCTTGTACAGCACCGCCGCAAACGCGACCGCGGCCACCGTGCCGACGGCGTACTCGGCCGTGGTCATGCCGGCGTCGACTGTTGCGTGAATGCGCCGGAGGATTCGCTGAAAGGTGTTCATGCCGCCAGCCAACCGGCGCGCGAACCCGCTTGCAGCAGGTCAACGTGATCTGTGGACAACCACCGCGCCTGTGGACGACCAGCTTGACAAGCGAGAGCGTGGCCACCGCGACGGCGACGATCGCGCCGCGGTTGATGAGCCCACCACCTGCTCGCCGTAGCAGAGAAGCAACATCCGGGATCAGAAGGTCCGAGTGGTGCCCCAGGTTCAGCTTCGACCGCGGCATACCGCTGAGGCCATCGACGGCGGTCAGCGCGCACGGCGGGACCGGTGAGCCGGCGTTCCGGGCCACCCGTTACACGGTTGTTAGTGGTGCTGCGCGATGCTGCTGGTATGACCAGAACGGAAGGAGTGCGAGCATGAAGCGAACGCTGGCCATCGCGAGCGCCGCGGCGATCGCGGGCGGCGTGATCGCGTTCTCCCTCGCGTCGTATGCGAGCTCGGGCGAGACATCCGGGGGATCTCCGTCGTCGCCCGATGACATCTACGCCGCCGCTTTGTCGACCACCACGACTGCCCCACCGACGGGGCAGCTGCTGCACGGCGAACGCGTCGTGAAGGACAAGGACGGCACGATCGTCACCGTGGACGCCCAGCGTGGCACGGTAACCACGATATCGCCCTCGAGCATGACCGTCCGCAGCTCCGACGGCACCACGTGGACGTGGACGCTCAACGGCGACACCAAGGTGCGCGGCGCCGACCTGAAGAAGGAGACCACCTCCAACATCAAGCTCGGCGACACGGTGGCCGTGGCCGGCCGGCGCACCGGTGGCACCCGCACGGCGCGGGCCGTCGGCGACCCACCGCCGAATCTGAACAACCTGCGCCGGGACCTGCGGCACTTACGCCGGGACCTGCGACGGCTTCACGGTCACTGACCCGCGCGGCGTCGACGCGCGCCCGACAGGCGTAGCTAACGGGGCAGTACGACGGTGATCTCCAGCCCGCCGCCCGGAAGCGCGCGCGCGAATCGCGAGCCGCGGTGCGCCGCCACGATCGCCGCGACGATCGATAGCCCAAGGCCGTGGCCGGTGCGGTCGGCGTCGAGGCGGCGGAACGGCGTGAACAGCTGCTCGACCAGCTCCGCCGGCACCATCCGGCCCGAGTTGCTGACCCGCAGCATGGCTGTATGCCCGTCGGTTGCCGTCTCGACGCAGACCCAGCCGGCCGGCACGTTATGTCGCAACGCATTGTCGACGAGATTCGCGGCGAGCCGTTCTAGTAGCGCCCTGTCGCCGCGCGCCGGCGCGTACTGCAGCGCCGGCTCGACGGTCACGTCGCGCGCCGGTGCGGCCGTCAGCGCGGCCCGTGCCACGGCCGCGAGGTCGACGTCGTCGAAGCGCTCCACGCCCGCCTGACTGCGCGCGAGCGTCAAGAGGCTCTCGATGAGGTGCTCGTTGCGGTCGGTCGCGTCGCGCAACCGAACCGCCATGGTGCGCAGCTTCTCGACGGTGGCCTCAGGATCGTCCAGTGCGACGTCGATCGCGGCGCGCTGCACGGTAAGCGGCGTGCGCAGCTCATGCGACGCGTTCGCGACGAACTGCCGTTGCGCATCGAATGCACCCGACAGCCGGTCGAGCATCGCGTCGAACGTATCGGCCAGCTCCTTCAGCTCATCCGGCGGACCATCCAGGTTGATCCGCTCGTCCAGATTGTTGGTGGACAGCCGTTGCGCCGTCGCCGTGATGTCGCGCAGCGGTCGCAGCGCGCGCCCCGCCACTGCCCAGCCCAGCACCCCTGCCACGACGGTCACGATTGCCAGGGCGATGAGCGACCCGACGACGAGCTCGTGCAGGGCGCGATCGCGCTGCTGCGTCAGTGCGACACGCAGCGCCTGGCGGAACTCACGCCGCACGCCGGCGCTGCCGATGTCGATCCGCGGAGCGCGCGGAATGCGCCCGGAGAGCAGGACGTAAACGATGGTCAGCATCGTCACACCCGCGGCGAGGAACAGTGCGCCGTACAGCGCGGTCAAGCGCCACCGCAGCGTCGTCATCAGCGCATCCGGTACCCGGCACCGGGCACCGTGTCGATGATCGGTGGGTCGCCGAGCTTGCGGCGCAGCCGCATGACGGTGACACGCACCGCATTGGTGAACGGGTCGGCGTTCACATCCCACACGCGTTCGAGCAGATCCTCGCTGGTGACGAGCGTGCCCTGGGCGCCGAGCAGCACCTCGAGCACGCCGAACTCCTTGCTGGACAAGGGAATATCGCGGCCGGTTCGGGTCACGGTCCGGTGTGCCGTATCGAACGTCAGGTCGCCGTGAACCATCACGGGTGCCACCGCGGGATGAGTGCGCCGGCCCAGCGCGCGGATGCGCGCCATCAGCTCGCTGAACGCGAACGGCTTGGCCAGGTAGTCGTCGGCGCCGAGGTCGAGGCCCTCGACACGGTCCTCGAGCGACCCGGCAGCCGTCAGCATCAGCACCCGGGTCGGTGCCTCGCTGGCGACGACCGCCCGGCACACGTCGTCTCCGTGCACCACCGGCAGGTCGCGGTCGAGCACCAGCACGTCGTATCGGTTCACCGCGAGCCGCTCCAACGCCTGCCCGCCGTCGAGAGCGGAGTCAACCGCAATCCCTTTAGCACGTAGGCCTTCCACGAGGATCTCGGCCAGCGCCTTCTCATCCTCGGCAACCAGAACCCGCATGTGTCCAGCCTCCTGCCGTCGCCGTAACGGTGGCATAACGGGTAGCGGGCTGCTGCCCTACCGTCGAGGCACAAGGCCCCCCGTGTCGGCCGCGCGCCGCCGCTCGGCACGCAGATAATCGCCGTCAGCTGCATCCGACGCGGCGCCGTGAGGGCACGCTCACGGGGTGCCGCTCAGCACATCGCGGGCGATACCGACAATCACCGGCAGGACACCGAGGCACGCGAAGGCCGGAAGGAAGCACAGCCCAAGAGGCGCCATCGCCCACACTCCGGCCCGGTGCGCCTTGGCCAACGCCGCTGTGCGAGTTTCGTCGCGCAACTCGGCGGCGAGCAGCTCGAAGCCCCGGGCGAGGCGTAGCCCGCTCTCGGCACTGCGGACCGCCGCAGTCGCGACGGGCGCGAGCATCGAGTCGGACAGCGCGGCCCACGCCACAGCGGGATCGGCCCCGAACCGCAGCAGGCCTGCTACCAGTTGCAGCCTTTCGCCGTGATCGTTGCCGGCCATCGGCGCGACCCTCGCGACAGCCGTCGCCACCGGCTGGCCGCTACGCAGCGCCGAGGCCAGCAGATCCAGGACCAGCGGGACCCGGCCTGCCGCGTCGGGCGGCGCACGCACCGCGGCACGTGCCTGTGCGAGGCCAACCAGCCACCCGACAAGCGGCGCAGCTGTCAGCCCTCCCAGCCCGCCACGGATGGGTCCGAACAACGCGACGCCCGCACCCAGAACCGCGCCGGCGGCGAGGCACCGCAGCACGGCGGGCGACAGCCGCCGATTCACCACGGTTCGTCTGCGCCGCGTGTGGCCTGGCCGCACCCGTGAAGCACGCCGACCCGACAACCAGATGGCCGCCGCCAACAGACACAACGCGGCGCTCATGACCGCTCCGCCGAGCTGATGAGCCGGGTGGTCCACACGACGCCGGCAGCGTCGAGTAGGACGCCGGTGCAGAGGAGCAGCTTCCCAGCCGACGTGTTGAACAGCATGTGCAGCGGTCGGGCCCCCATGGCCACACCGAGGAGGACCCCCAGTACCGGCAGCCCCGCGAGCAGGGCGCCCGACGAGCGCGGGCCGGCCAGGGCGCCTGCGACCGCTCGGCGCTGCGCGCGCCGCGCCTGCACATCGTCGTCGACGCGAGCCAGCACACCGGCGACCGGCGCACCGAGTGCCGTCGCCAGCTGCCAGGCCTGCGCGATCATGACCATCTCGTGGCCACCCGCAACGCCCGACGTCGCCGCCACAACGTCGTCGCCATCGGCGACGGCGTGTGCGCAGGCCTCGAACGCCGGCCGATATGCGCCGGCGACGGCGGCGGCCGCTTTGAGGGCGACCGGTCCGGAGCTGCCGACGTCCAACTCGGCGCGCAACAACCGCAACGCGGCCGACAGGTCGCGGTCGCGCGCCCGAGCCTGCCCGTGACGGATAGCCCGCGCCGTGCCGGAGAGGCACACTGCTGTCGCCACCGCGGCGGCCACGCCGACGGCCGGACCGCACCACATCGCAACGAGCAGACCCGCAGCCGACGACAGGCCCACCGTCCAGCCACGCGAGGGGGCGGGCACCGGCCAATACCGTCGCGGGGCCGATCTGGTTGAGCCGGCGAGTCGAGAGGTGGCGGTCAGCTCGCGGAGCCGCCGCTGGGCCGGGTGTCGATCCGGCCAAATCAGCAGCGCCACGGCGGCGCCAAGCAGCGCCACGGTCAGCACAGCAACCCGCCTGGGTCGACGCCACGATCAGCCAACCGCTCGATCAGCGCGCCGGCTCGCCGTTCCACCCCACGCGCGCAGGACCATACCGGCGCTACCACCAGCTCGTCGCCGACCCGCTCGAGCAGTCCGATCTCGGCCACCCTGCGATCGCCCGAGCGCGCGCGTCGGAGGTGCAGCACGACGTCGAGCGCGCTCGCCGCCTGGCTGGTGACCGCTGCCTGCGACAAACCGCCGAGCGCGCCCAACGCATACAACCGAGCCGGCACATCGGCTGCCGTGTTCGCATGCAGCGTTGCTGCGCCGCCTTCGTGCCCGGTGTTGAGCGCAACGAGCAGCTCGACGATCTCGGCGCCCCGGAACTCGCCGACAACGAGGCGGTCCGGGCGCATGCGCAACGCCTGGCGCACCAGCTCGCGCAGCCCGACCGCACCTGATCCCTCGACGTTGGGCGTCCGCGTAACGAGGCGCACCACGTGCGGATGCGATGTCACGAGCTCCGGCGCGTCCTCGATAACGAGCAACCGCTCCGACGCGGGAATGCAGCCGAGCAACGTGCCCAACAACGTCGTTTTGCCGCTGCCGGCACCGCCGCCGATCACGACCGTGAGCCGCGCTGCGACGATGGCGCGCAGCAGCTCCGCAACTCGCGCCTCGACCAGCTCCCGTAGGTCGAAGCGGCGACGGGCCAGCACGCGCAACGACAGCGTCGTCCACGGCGCGATCGGGGGCAGCACGGCGTGCAAGCGGGTGCCATCGGGCAGTGCAGCGTCGACCCAGGGCGAGGCGTCGTCCAGGCGGCGTCCGGCCGCTGCGGCGAGGCGCTGCGCCAGCCGGCGTACCGCGGCGTCGCCTGAAAATCGCACCGCGGTGCGTTCCAGGCCGCGCCCGCGATCCAGCCACACGTCGTCGGGCCCGTTGACAAGCACATCGCTCACCCCTGGGAGGGCAAGGAGCGGCTCCAACGGCCCGGCGCCGGCCACCTCGGCAGTGACGTCGCGCTGAATCGCGGCCAGCGCGGCGTCGTCGGCAATGACGGACGCGCGACTCTGCTCGTCTCGCACGGCGTCGCCCACCGCCCAGGGCTCCGACGCAGTGAGCGCGAGCCGCTGCCGCACGCGGTCGACGAACGCGAGCTCGGTCACGACTGCACCGCGTCGAGCACACCGCGCGCGACACGTGACATCGCACGTGGCAACGACGTCACGGCGAGCGGAGACTCGGCGCCGCTCGGAAACGCTGGCACAGCGCCGATCAGTGGCATGTCGACCAACTCGGCCACCCGGGACGCCGGTGCGGCAGCGCCACCGGCACGGACCACCACCAAGCCGGTGACGGCCGTCCCGAGTCCGAGCCGCACCGCGCGGGCACCGGTCACAGACCGCACGTCCGCACCGCACACGAGCACGACCAGTGCGCAGCGATCGAGCGCCGCAGCCCGCCACGGCGTACTCCATCGACCCAGGTCGACCACCACCGGACCAGCACGCGCGGCGACGTCCAACACCTGCGCCACGGCCGCGGACGCTGGGTCGAGATCGGCCGATAGCACTGCTACTCGCCCCCACGGGGGCAGCCCGTCGAGCAACGCCATCGCGTCGAGGCGTCCGCCGTCGAGTCGCAGTCCGGACCAGCGGGCGCCCGGCACGCCCTCGACGCCTAGCAGCACGTCCAGACCGCCGGCTACTGGATCGAGGTCGACGAGGACGGCGCGCCCGCCCAAGCCGGCCATGGCGGCGAGGACGGCGGCGAAGGTACTGGCGCCCGCACCGCCGCGACCCCCGACCACGCCGATCACCGGCCATATCGCGTCCACGCGCCCAGGGAACCGAACAACGGCGAGCCCAGAAAGCCGTCCAGCAGCATCTGTGGATGAGCGACCCGCCTGTGGACAGCCGACTTGACAAACCCCGGACGCCCTATCCTCGGACAGCGTGGCAACGTCCGCGGCCTTCTTCGATCTTGACAAGACGATCATCGCAAAGTCGAGCACGCTCGCATTCGGCAAGCCCTTCTATCAAAGCGGGCTCATCAACCGGCGCACCGTGCTGCGAAGCGCATATGCCCAGTTCGTCTTCGCGCTCGCCGGCGCCGATGAAGATCAGATGGACCGCATGCGCAGCTTCATCACCGATATGTGCACCGGCTGGGACGTTGCGCAGGTCCGCGACGTCGTTGCCGAGACGCTGCACGACATCATCGACCCGCTGGTGTACGACGAGGCCGTCGGACTGATCGAACAGCACAAAGAGGACGGCTGCGAGGTCGTGATCGTTTCGTCATCCGGCGCGGAGGTCGTCGAACCCATCGGGGAGATGGTGGGTGCTGACGAGGTGATCGCCACCCAGATGGTCGTAAAGGACGGCAAGTACACCGGCGAGATCGCCCGCTATGTGTACGGCATCGGCAAGGCCGAGGCTATCCGGGAATTCGCCGAACGGCGGGGCTATGCCCTCGAGGACTGCTACGCCTACTCCGACTCGATCACCGACCTGCCGATGCTCGACGAGGTCGGGCACCCCGTCGTGGTCAACGCCGACCGCGCGCTGCGCAAGGTCGCCCTCGAGCGGGGCTGGCCGATGCGCGAATTCAGCAACGCCGTGCCGCTGCACGAGCGGCTGCGCGCGCCGAAGCCGTCTGCAACGCTCACGCTCGCAGGTGCGGGAGTCGCCGCGGCCAGCCTCGCCTGGTACGCGACCCGGCGCCGTCGCGGCGGGCCGGGCTGACCGTCCAGGACACGGTCAGGGCATCAGGTTCCGAAGACGCCCTGCGCACTGCCCGAATTACAAGGCCTGTAGGTCTTGTGTCGCGGCCGATCCGGGCGTGAAATGACTACACCGGACGAGGCACGTCGATGGCGGTCCAGCCCCCAGCGGTCCTCAGCCGGCACGGTCCACCGGGCACCCACGCGGCGACCCCACCACGCCACAGGTGAGTCGACGCGGACCGGCCCACCGGCCCGCGCCTGACATGCGGAACAGGTGCACGCTTGGTAACCCGGCGAACGGTGTGCAAGGCGGCGCCGCATCGCGCGGCGCCGCCTCTTTATCCCGCCTGGGCGAATCCGTGTCCGCACCGCTCGCTGCGCTCGGGTGCAGCGCGAGCGCCGCCTCCTATATCCCGCCTGGGCGAATCCGTGTCCGCACCGCTCGCTGCGCTCGGGTGCAGCCCCGGCTCCGCTCCGCGCCTCCGGCGCGGGCCGCGTCGCGGCGGCGCGGCTCTACGCGCGAGCGCCGCCTCCTATATCCCGCCTGGGCGAATCCGTGTCCGCACCGCTCGCTGCGCTCGGGTGCAGCCCCGGCTCCGCTCCGCG
>JBKPQY010000021.1:0-30051 GCA_046734315.1 Actinomycetota bacterium
ACCAGGCCCAACGCGCCCAGCGCGAGCCGGATCCGTCGCAGTGTGCCCACTCGCGGATTCTGCGCTTGCGCCGACCCGTATGCGAGGCCCAGCGTCGGTAGGCGCCGGGACTTCCGGCCCTGTGGGCTCGGTGCACCGAGCGCACACAGCCGTGTTCCCGGCCCTGCCCGAAGGGCACTACCAGCTGCACTGCAAACCTGACGGACCCGTGCGCCTGCACGCGACCGTCATCGGCGGACGCGTCACCGAGACACGCTGGCCCGACGCCGGAGCCGAGGCCGCACGGCGGCGGCAGGCAGATACCGGACTTCGCGGTCAGCCGCACCTGGAGACTGCATCCGTAGACCGGAAAGGTCCACCTGTTCCTCGGCGCCCATCCCCAGCGGGCGCTGTGCGGCACCCTTAGCTTTCCTGCCGCCTGCCGCCCGCAGCCGGCAACGGCGTACTGCTGCCGTTGCGCCCACGCGGCACGGCGGTGCGGGTAGGCGTATCACGCGTCAGCCGGTCGATCGGCTAGCGTTCCGGTCGAGACCCGCCCCGGACGGAAACGATCCCGATGACGCACAAGCTCTCCCTCGACGCCCTCGCTCGTGAGCAACTCGATGCTGCGCGCCGTGCCCCGTCAAAGCGGTCGTCGCGCACCGTCGCCGGCGGGCACGAGGCAACGCTGCGCCAGACCCTGGTCGCGCTCTGCGCGGGGGCGAGCCTCGACGAGCACGAGAACCCCGGCGAGGCGACAGTGCTCGTGCTGCACGGGCGCGTCGAACTGACCGCCGGCGCCGACCGGTGGCAGGGCCGCGACGGTGACCTGCTCCTCATCCCGAACGCCCGCCACGGCCTTTCTGCCCTGACGGACTCGACGGTGCTGCTCACCGCCGTGCCGCTAGCGCGCTCAGTCCGCGACCCGGACCGCCAGGGCGGGTAGTACCTTCGCCGCGCGGCGCGCCGGCGCCAGCGTTGCGAGCACCGACGCGACCAGCGTGGCCGCCGCGAGGGCAGCGATGGTGACCCACTCGATCGGGAAGCCGCTGCGGATTCCGTCGAACGCGGCGCTCTTCTGGTACATCAGCCACGTCGTGAGCACGCCCAGCACGGAGCCGAGGAGAACCCCCTCGACGGCGATGAACGCACTCTCGACGAGGAAGGAGCGTTCGATCGTGCGGGCACGGAATCCCAGCGCGCGCAGCACGCCGATCGTGCGGCGCCGTTCCCGCACCGCGCGCACCATGACAACGCCGAGTCCGGTGATGCCCACGAACAGCCCGAGCGCAAGGAAGCCTTGCATCAGCCGGAAGAAGGCGGTGTTGGCAGCGAACATCCGCCGGACGTCGGCTGCGATCGGGGTGGCTACCAGGCTCGCCGACAGATAGCGGGCCTGTAACGCCGGGCCTATTCGTTGTGGATCGACGCCCGGCCGGGTCCGGACGAGCGCCGCGCCCACCTGCGCGGCCGGCCCGAACTGCGTCCGCACCGCTTGCGCGCTGGCCACGAGTGGGTAAACGGTGCCGGAACTGCTCGACGCCGGATAGAAAGCGATCGCACTGGTCAGAATGCCGGCGATCGTCTTGCGCTCGGTGACGCCGGTGCGCGGGTTGGTCACCGTGAACGTGTCCCCCGGCTTGTAGAAGCGGCCGTTCGGCCCGCCGGTGGCGCCGAAGTACTGGTCGACCAGGACGTAACGCGGGTCGGCGGCGACGAGATCCCAGACGGCGCGGTCGCTGTCCAGTCGCAGTGCCCGTGAGCTGAACGTCATCGACGTCAGCCCGCCTCCGGGCACGCCGACCGCGATCGCCGCGAGCTGCGCCGTGGTGCGATGTCCAGGGTCGGATGCGAGCGCCGTCGCGGATACCAGCGGCGTAACGCCCGCGACGTCCGGGCTCCGGCGCAGGTCGGCCAGGGTTGGCCCGGCGTCTTGCGGGTTGACGTCCACCCGCATGGAGTAGCCGGCCGTCGCCTGAGCGACATTGGTGGCGACGCTGCTGTCGATGACTCCGGTGATCTCGACGAGCAGCACGAGAACGAGCATGATCAGCGTGTACATGATCAGCGTCGCGCCGGTGCGGAACCGTTTCGCGAGCGGGTACGCGACCGCGAGGCGCACCGCGAGCCCGTTCTCGGACGGTCGCTCCACCAGCCGCCGCACGGACCGCAGCAGCACGGCCTGGTTCTGGCTCACCAGCGTCACCCCGGAGAACGCGACCAGCACACCCAGGATTACGAACACGGCCATCGACGGGTTGTCGAACATGCGCGGGCGGACCACGCTCGCCACCAGGCTCCAGACCAGCACGGCCGCGGCAACTGCGCTGAACACCGAGCGCGCGGGCAGCACCCGGCGCAGCGCGGGAATCGCCAGCGCGGCCGCGAGCGCGGGCAACACCAGCGTCGACTCGGGCTGGCTCTGCGCGACCGCGGGCACAGCCGCGGCCGCGACGACCACTGCGAGCGTCGTTGCAGCGACGAGGGTCAGGCGCCGAGCCTTGCGGGTGGCCGTGCGCGGCAGGTCACGGATCGCCGCGATGATGTTGAAGCGGCTGATCCGCACGCTGGTCGCCAGGATCGTGACGAACGAGATGATCAGGCCCAGCGCGACCGCGTTCACGATGCTGGTTGGCGTCACGGCGAAGCGGATTGCCAGGCCCGACCCGTTCGCCGACCAGCCGCGGAAGATCTGCGCGGAGATCAGCGCGACCGCCCACCCAACGCCGAGGCCGAGCAGCACGCCCGGGACAACGGCGGCGAGTGCGTAGGCGCTGCCTTCCAGGCTGAACGACCCGACAAGTCGCGAGCGCTTCGTGCCGATCGCGCGCAGCATGCCCAGCTGCGACTTCCGCTCTTCGGCGAGCATGACGAAGATGTTCACCAGCAGCAGTGCCCCGGCGATGATGCTGAAGCTTCCGATCATCAAGAACAGTGCGCCCAGCGCGTCGCCGGTCTTGCGTGCGGCGTCCAGCACGGACTTCTTCGGGGTCTCGACCAGCGCGTTCGTACCGGCTACGGCGGCGCGAATCTGCGCCGTGACCGGCGCGGTCAGCGCGGCACCCCGCTCGACGCCGCCACGGTTGGAGACGAACGTGACCGCGCGCGGCTCGGTGCCGGCTACGGCCGCCGCTGTCTGGAGTACGCCGGAGGGCAGGAACACGTTCCGGTTTACCTCCGCGCCGAGGCCGGCTCCGGCCAGGCCGCGCTCGGGCACGACCCGGGTGATGAGGAACTGGTACGTCTTGCCGTAGAGGAACAGCGCGAGCGGGTCGCCGGCCCCGGCATGCAGTGACTGCGCAAGCGGTTGGTTGATCACCACCTGCCCTTGGCCGGGCCGGGCGCCGGAAAGGCCGGACGGACCGCCGGCCCGGCCGAACGCCGCGGCCTGGGCGAAGTCGATGTCCCAGGCAAGCACCCGCGGTTCGGCGTAGCTGTCACCCTTGGCGTTGAGTGCTGCGGCCTGGTCGACGCGTGCATCGAGCACGCCGTCGACGCGGGGGTCCGACCGCAACGGGGCGAGCCGCGCGGCAACCTCTGCCCCGGTTGCGGTGGATGCAGACACGATGCGCTCGTCGATCGGGCCGAGCGTGCGGTACGCCTCCTGCCGCACCGAGAAGTTCAGGGTGTCGCCGACGACGAGCGCGCCGACGATGATCGCCGTGCCGAGTGTGGCGCCGGTGATCGCAAGTGCCGCCTCGCTGCGCCGCCGGTTGAGCTGGCGGGCGGCCAGGCGCCGCGACACGGGTTGTCGCAGCGCCACGAAGGCCAGCCCGGCCAGCAGGCAGGCCACCAGTACGAGCAGCGGGGCCAGCAGGTTCGGGTACATGGTCAGCCTGCAAGAAGCGCGGCGTGCTGCCGGAGATCGTCGGCCAGTTCGCCGTCCCGCATCCGCACCAGGCGGGGCGCGCGCTGCCCGATCGCGGCGTCGTGGGTCACGAGGACGATCGTCTGACCCTCATCGCGGTTGAGCTCACACAGCAGGTCCATGACGGCGCCGGCCATCGCCGAGTCCAGATTGCCGGTGGGCTCGTCGGCCCACACGATCGCCGGACGGGCGACCAGTGCCCGGGCGATCGTCACCCGCTGCTGCTCGCCGCCGGAGAGCTCGGCGGGGCGGTGGCCGACGCGGCTGGCCAGCCCGACACGGGCGAGCATCTCCACCGCTCGGGCGCGGGCCCGGTCCGCGCGGGTGCCGACCAGCAGCAGGGGCAGTTCGACGTTCTCGACCGCGGAGAACACCGGGATGAGGTTGAACGCCTGGAACACGAAACCCATCGAACGGGCGCGGTGCGCCGTGCGCTCCGCGTCGGACATCGCGAACAGGTCACGACCGTCGACCTCGACCCGGCCGCCGTCGATGTCGTCCAGGCCCGACAGGCAGTTGAGCAGGGTCGTCTTGCCGGAACCTGACGGGCCCATCACGGCAACCAGCTCACCCGGGTACACGGTCAGGTCAAGGGCACGCAGCGCTTCTACAGCGACGCTGCCGTTCCGGTACACCTTGCGCACCTGGTGCGCCAGGAGCAGGGCATTCATCACGCGACCTCTCCCGTCCGTCCCCAGGTTGCCCGGGTCAGGCATCGTCGCGGAAGCGGCGAAGTCCCTGTCTTCGCGCGGTCATTGGTCCCAGACGGCGCACTACGGACCCAGTTTGGACATGGAGACTCGCGGGGCGTTTTCCCTGGGCCAAACATAAGCCAGGTAGTGGAGGTCGCGTCGGGACAACCTGATCCGACGCCTCTCAGCCTCGAGTATGTCTCTCTCCGGCTCCCTCGCACGTCCCGCGAGCCACTCTCATCATCTGCCGTCAGGCCGGGTCGCGGACAGGGCCGAACGTCCCGGCGAGGACAACACGGCCTCGTGTACGACGCCTGAACGCCAGCCTCACGCCGTTTGCCGGGTTCTCACTAGGCGTTGCCAGATGGCTACCCGGTGTGCATACTAGGCCCTAGCTCAGGTGGCCGTTCCCCCGTGCGGCCGCCTGAGCTACGTGATCGGATCCGCGACACCGCCTACCGGTGATTACGCAACGACTGACGAACATCCGCGCGTGCTTCGAACGCTCATGGCGGAATCAAGGCCTGGTGGGCGAGGTGACCTCGGCCATGCCCCTGCGGCCAGTTCCGCCATCGGCGGCGTCGGCTCGATGGGGCCACAGGATGGTTGACGCGGTTCTGCCGTCGAGACCGACTGGTTCGAGAGCTTGACGAGCCGATCGGAGTGTCTGCCCGGAGAAGACCAGGTCATCGACCAAGTGGACGGGTGCGCCGCGCGGCAGACGCTCGTCACGTGCGGCGACGGCGTGACCGGCGGGCACGGTTCGGGCAAGTTCGCCGACAACGAGGGCGAAGTCCGACGGACGGCCAAGAATGCGCTTGAGATTGGTGAAGCCGCGACCGTTCCGACCCTCACGGTCTCGAAGCTCGAAGTCGGAGACGCAGCGCAGCACGATGTCCGCGATCGCGGGCGGGTTCACAACCCTCAGTCGCAGCGGCCCGGCTCGCACTTCCGATTCGCTCTGCGAGCGCCGCGCCTGGCGGCGGGGCTCTTCATTCAAGCGCTCATCGCTGACTTATCCGCCTGTGCGGCGCGCAATCCGGACCGCTCGCTGCGCTCGGGCCCGTCTCGCGCACCGCTCCGCGCTATCGCTCGGGCCGCGTCGCGGCAGCGGGCTCTTCGCGCGAGCGCTCATCGCAGGGCTAGCTTCCCCTGCGGGTGATCTTGCTGCCGAGCCACGCAATGGGGTCGTACTTCCGGTCGACGACCCGTTCCTTCATCGGGATGAGCGCATTATCTGTGATCTTGATGTGCTCCGGGCAGACCTCGGTGCAGCACTTGGTGATGTTGCAGTAGCCCAGCCCGAACTCATCCTGGGCCTGGTTCTTCCGATCCAGGGCGTCGAGCGGGTGCATGTCCAGCTCGGCGACCCGCATGAGGAAGCGCGGGCCGGCGAACGCCTCCTTGTTCTGCTCGTGGTCGCGCACTACGTGGCAGACGTTCTGGCACAGGAAGCACTCGATGCACTTGCGGAACTCCTGCGAGCGCTCGACGTCGACCTGCGCCATGCGGTATTCGCCGGGCTGGAGGCCGGGCGGCGGCGCGAACGCCGGGATCTCGCGTGCCTTGACGTAGTTGAACGAGACGTCGGTGACCAGGTCCTTGATCACCGGGAAGCTGCGCAGCGGGGTCACGGTGACCGTCTCGTGCGGCGAGAAGGTCGACATCCGCGTCATGCACATCAGCCTCGGCCGGCCGTTGATCTCGGCACCGCACGAGCCGCACTTGCCAGCTTTGCAATTCCACCGCACGGCGAGGTCGCCGGCCTGAGTGGCTTGGAGCCGGTGAATAACGTCGAGGACGACCTCGCCGTCGTTCACCTCGACGGTAAAGTCGACGAGGTCGCCCTTGTCGGCATCGCCGCGCCACACCCGGAAGTGCGCGTCATAGCTCACTGGCGAACTCCCTTTCGGATTGCGCAAGAGTTCCTCGTCTGAGACGAGCGAATCTTGCGCGATCGGTGGGTCATGCGGGCTCCTCGGCTGGCAGTTCCGCAGCAGTCAGGTACTTGGCCAGCTCGTCCCGGTCGAACAACGCCATCAGGTCGGGACGCATCGGCGGTAGCGGCTGCTCGACCACGTCGACGGCGGAGGCGTCCGTGAGCGAGCACACCAGGTTCTTCGTGCGCCATTCGGGGCGCATCATCGGAAAGTCGTCGCGGGTATGCCCGCCGCGGCTCTCCTCACGCAGCAGCGCGGCCCGGGCCACACACTCGCTGACCAGCAGCATGTTGCGCAGATCGAGCGCGAGATGCCAGCCCGGGTTGAAGTGCCGGTCGCCCTCGACGCTGACCTTGCCGGCACGGACCTTCAGCTCGTCCAGGCGCTTGAGCGCCTCGTTCATCTCGTCCGCGGTGCGGATCAGGCCCACCAGGTCGTTCATCAGCTGTTGCAACTCCTGGTGCACCGCATAGGGGTTCTCTCCGCCGTTGACGCGCAGCGGTGCAAGTGCCGTCGCGGTGGCCGCCTCGACCTGGTCGCGACGCACGGCCGGGTAAACCCCGCCGAACTGCCGGACGTACTCGGCCGCGCCCAGCCCGGCGCGGTAGCCGAACACGAGCAGGTCCGAAAGCGAGTTGCCGCCGAGCCGGTTCGAGCCGTGCATGCCACCGGCGACCTCTCCCGCTGCGAACAGTCCCGGTACCCGTGCCGCTGCCGCGGTGTCCGGCTCCACCTCGACGCCGCCCATCACGTAGTGGCAGGTCGGGCCGATCTCCATGGGCTCTTTGGTGATGTCGACGTCGGCCAGCTCTTTGAACTGGTGATACATGGACGGCAGCCGCTTGAGAATTTCTGCCGCCGGCAGCCGCGTCGCGATGTCCAGGATCACCCCACCGTGGGGCGAGCCACGTCCCGCTTTGATCTCGGAGTTGATCGCGCGGGCCACCTCGTCACGCGGCAGCAGCTCGGGTGGCCGCTTGTTGTGGTTGGGGTCGGTATACCAGCGGTCGGCCTCGCCCTCGGTCTCGGCGTAGTTCTTGCGGAACACGTCCGGGACGTAGTCGAACATGAACCGCTTGCCCTCGGAATTGCGCAGCACGCCACCGTCGCCGCGCACCGACTCGGTGACGAGGATGCCCTTCACCGAAGGCGGCCATACCATGCCCGTCGGGTGGAATTGCACGAACTCCATGTTCAGCAGCGTCGAGCCGACGCGCAGCGCCAGGGCATGCCCGTCGCCGGTGTACTCCCAGGAGTTCGATGTCACCTTGAACGACTTGCCGATGCCGCCCGTCGCGAGCACGATCGCCGGCGCCCGGAACAGCACGAAGTTGCCGTTCTCCCGGTAGTAGCCGAACGCGCCACTGATCCGCCCCGACGAGTCACGCAGCAGTTCGGTGATCGTGCACTCGGCGAACACCTTGAGCTTGCCGTCACCGCCGTCGTCCTGTTGTAACGAGACGATCTTCTGCTGCAACGTGCGGATGAGCTCCAGGCCGGTGCGGTCGCCGACGTGGGCAAGCCGCGGGTATTCGTGGCCGCCGAAGTTACGCTGGCTGATCTTGCCGTCCTTGGTGCGGTCGAACAGTGCGCCGTATGTCTCCAGCTCCCACACACGCTGCGGCGCCTCCCTGGCGTGCAGCTCGGCCATCCGCCAGTTGTTGAGGAACTTGCCGCCGCGCATCGTGTCGCGGAAGTGGACCTGCCAGTTGTCCTTCGGGTTGACGTTGCCCATGCTGGCCGCGATGCCGCCCTCGGCCATGACGGTGTGCGCCTTGCCGAACAGCGACTTGCTGATGATCGCCGTGCGCATGCCGGCCTCGCGCGCGGCAATCGCGGCGCGAAGGCCTGCGCCGCCTGCCCCTATGACGACGACGTCGTAGTTGTACTTCTCGAACTCGGTCATGTGTGGTCGCCTCTAATTAATGATGCGCGGGTCGCCGAATGCCCCCGAGGCGACCAGCGCGATGTACGCGTCGGTCAGCACCAGCGTGCCGAGTGTTATCCACGCTAGCTGCATGTGGCGCGCGTTCAAGGTCGACACGAACGTCCAGGCTCGGTAGCGCAGCGGATGGCGGGAAAAACTGCGCAACCGCCCGCCCACGATGTGCCGGCACGAGTGGCAGGACACCGTGTAGCCCCACAGCAGCACGACGTTGACCAGCATGATCAGCGTGCCCAGCCCCATGCCGGGGTCGCCGTCGGCACCACGGAACGCGCGGATCACATCCCACGTGTTGACCAGCGAGATGAGTAACGCCACATAGAAGAAGTAGCGGTGCGCGTTCTGGATGATCAGTGGGAAGCGCGTCTCGCCGGTGTAGCGGGCACGTGGCTCGGGGACGGCACACGCCGGCGGCGAGAACCAGAAGGAGCGGTAGTACGCGCGCCGGTAGTAGTAGCAGGTGAACCGGAAGCCGAGCAGGAACGTCAACGTGATGATCGCCAACGGCAGGAACGGCGGGAAGTGGCCGAACCACGTGCCGAAGTCGCGCGACTCCTTGGGACAGGACGCCGACACGCACGGCGACGAGAACGGAGACAGGTAGTGGTAGCGCTCCACGAAGAACGCCCGCTGGCTCGTGATCCGCACGACACCGTAGGCAAGCCATATCGAGAGCCCCGTCACAACGAGCGCCGGCTGGACCCACCAGCGGTCAGTACGCAGCGTGCGGGGGGCGATATTAGCTCTGCCGGGGGCGTGGACGCCGGTGTCGGTCGTCGTCGCGGTGCTCACGCGGGCCTCTCCTAGCCACTTCATCGTGGGGCGCATTTCTGCGCCTGTGCACGCAGTCTTGTACCACAGGGCACAGTTGCCAACATCTCGCCGGTCACACTCGGCGCACCCGGCGCGCTGCCGCGGTCGTGTAAGCTCGTCCGTCGGCGCGCGGTATGCGGGCTCGGCCCCTTTAGCTCAGTCGGCAGAGCGTCTCCATGGTAAGGAGAAGGTCTACGGTTCGATTCCGTAAAGGGGCTCATACTGACACCCAGTGGCGGGGTAGCTCAGTCTGGCAGAGCAAGCGGCTCATAATCGCTGTGTCGCCGGTTCAAATCCGGCCCTCGCTACGACGTTCGTCCGTCTCTTCGAAAGGCACTTCCTGTGGCAGCCACCGACATCCGTCCCAAGATCACTTTGGCGTGCCAGGAGTGCAAGCACCGCAACTACATCACCCGCAAGAACCGGCGTAACGACCCCGACCGGATGACGTTGAAGAAGTTCTGCCCCAACTGCGGCAAGCACACCGAGCACCGCGAAACGCGCTAACTAGTACGGGGCGTCACAGGTAGCGATACGCTGCCCGCATGAGTGAGCCCGCACGTCCGGTCGACGGGCGCCGCGACCGGTGGAACGACCACCGGGTCCGCCGTCGCGCTGTCCTCGTCGATGCGGGCGTTGCCGCGATCGACCGTTACGGCGCGGACTCCAGCGCGGAAGAGATCGCCGCAACGGCCCGGGTCAGCCGGACCGTGCTGTATCGCTACTTCCGTGACAAGGAGGACCTGTGCGGCGCCGTATCCCGGCGGATCGGCGAGATTGTGATCGCCGAGCTCCAGGCGCCGCTGCGATTCGGCACGACGGCGAACGAGATCATCGGCGGCACGTTGGAGGCGCTGACCGACTGGGTTGAGGCGCATCCGCGGCAGTACGAGTTCCTGCGGCGGCGGGGTACCGCACTCGGCGACGTCGAGGCCACCATCGCGGATCAGCTCGCCGCGCTGCTTCGCGAGGTCACGGTGGCGTTCGGGCTGCCAACCAGGCTGGCCGAGCCGACGGCGCAGTCGCTGGTCGGGATGGTCGAGCACACCCTTGCCTGGTGGATGAAGTCCCAGGCGATCAACCGCCACGATCTCGTCGAGCACCTGCGGAACGCGATCTGGGACGTCATCGACGGCGAGCTGCGCCGGGCGAACATTGCACTCGGCCTGGACGATCCGTTGCCTTCCGTAGCGACGGGTCACCGATGACCTGCGCGCCGGCGCGTGAGAGATGAGGATCGACGAAGGCTACGACGGACCGGTGGAGATGATCACCGGCGCGCGGCTGCTTCCCGTCTCGGTGCGCCTCGCCGGCATTTCGACGCGATCAGCGGCTCCTACAGCTGGTACGGGCGGGTGGCCGCTGACCCGGACGTGACTGCCCTCGTCGAGGCAGGCACCAGGACTGTCACGTTGCGCACGCCGCAGGGCGAGGCCCGGACGGCGCTCACCGACGTCGAGCCGTGGAGGCGCTACCGCGTCGGGGGGTTCGGCACGCCGCCGTTCCTCGTCCAGACCGACCTGCCCGACGACGAATAAAGCCGCGATGCGCGCCGAAGGCGTGGTGTGGTTCGAGGGTGCGCCCCTTGGGGGCGCGGCCGAGAGACACGGTCCGGCGGACAGGACGGCGATGAGCGCTTGCGCGAAGAGCCCGCGTCGAACGCCGGCGGATAGAGTCGGTGCATGCCGCTCGACCAGTCCTTTGTCGGGCGGGTCTACCCGCCCACACCGCCGTACGAGGTGGGGCGCGAGAAGATCCGCGAGTTCGCCGACGCGATAGGCGATGCCAACCCCGCTTACCGCGACCCGGCCGCCGCGAAGGAGCTCGGCCACCCGGACGTGATCGCGCCGCCCACGTTCGGCATCATCGTCACGTCGCGCGCCGGCCACCAGGTGATCATGGATCCCGAACTCGGCGTCGACTACTCGCGGGTGGTCCACGGTGAACAGCGCTTCAGTTACGTGCGCCCGATACGCGCCGGCGACGCGCTGTCCGTTGTCGTGACGGTCGAGAGCGTGCGCTCGGCGGCCGGCAACGACATCGTCTCCACGAAGGGGGAGGTGTCCACTGTGGACGGCGAGCCGGTGCTCACCGCGTACAGCACGCTCGTCGTTCGCGGGGCGGGCTCATGATCACGGTAGGGACGGCCCTGCCTGCGCAGAGCTTCCCGATCGCGCGCGCGGACCTGGTGCGGTACGCGGGGGCGTCCGGCGACTTCAACCCGATTCACTGGAACGAGCGTTTCGCCACGTCGGTCGGCCTGCCCAGCGTCATCGCGCACGGCATGTACACGATGGCGTTGACCGCTCGGGTCGTTACCGACTGGGCCGGTGACCCCGGCGCACTGGTGGAGTACGGCGTGCGCTTCACGCGCCCCGTCGTAGTGCCGGACCCGGACGGTGCCGTGCTCGACGTCGCAGGCGAGGTGTCGGCAGTGCGCGACGACGGGCTCGTCGTGGTCGACCTCACCGCGAGTGTGAACGGCCAGACCGTGCTCGCGAGGGCTCGCGCGATCGTGCGTCCGCCGTCGTGAGGCTCGGGCTGGCGGCCGCCGGTGCCGCGCTCGTGCTGGCGGGTTGTACAGCCACGACCGGGGGTCACGGCTCGCTCGCATCGTCGCCGTCCGGGCCGGCCGTGCCGTCGTCGCCCACGCCGACCACTCCGGCCGCATCGCCGAGCAGTCCGGCGCCGAGCGGCTGCCCCGCGAACTACATCCCGCCGGATACGCACCGGCCCAAAGTGACGCTGCGGTTCACCGTCGGCGCCGACCTCGGCACGGTGCGGGGCAGCGAGCACATCGAGTTCACCCCGGACCTCCCCATCACAGAACTGGTCTTCCGGCTCACCGCCAACACGGCGCCGACCGTCGCGGCGGGCAACAAGATCGTGATTGAGACGGCGTCGGCCGATCACGGCGGCGGCGCCCCGCACTACGACGGCGACGGCGCCGCGCCGGGCACCCAGGGCGGCCTGCTGCGCATCCCGTTCGCGGCACGGATCTCCGCCGGGACGACCGTCAGCGCCGACATCACGTTCACCGTGTCACTCGGCAACCAGTCGTTCGACCGCTTCGGCACCGTCGGCGCCGGCGCGCAGCGATACGCGTGGTTCGCGTCGGCGCAGCCGCTACTGGCCTGGGAACGGGGCTACGGCTGGCACACCGAGCCGATGTTGAAGTTCACCGCCGAGAGCGCGACCAGCGAGGCCATGCAGACCGATCTCACGGTCGTGGCGCCCGCCGCAGAGACGGTGATCATGTCGGGCGACCCGGCCGATCCGCCGCCCGGCGGCAGCACCCGCACCTGGCATTCGACCATTGCCGCCGCCCGCGACGTCAGCGTCGCAGTTGGCCCCTTCGTGGTGCGCGACTCCGCGGTGAACGGCGTCAAGCTGCGGGTCGGGGCGCCGACAGCGCAGGAGCGTGACCGGCTGGTACCGCTATTCCGGCTGGCGATGACCGAGCATGCCAAGCGGTTCGGGCCGTTCCCATTCCCGTCCCTATCGGTGGCGCGGGTGCCGGCGCCGGGCGGCGGCATCGAGTACCCGAGCTCCATCCTGATGCTCGACAGCTCGCAGGTGGTCGCTGTGCACGAGACGGCCCACCAGTGGTTCTATGCGATGGTGGGCGATTCGCAGGCTAACCACGCCTGGTTGGACGAGGCTTTCGCGTCCTACGCCGAGCAACTCGTCGACGACGACGCGCCGCCTGCTGGGACACTGAGCATGCCGGGCAACGTCGACGCGCCCACGGCGTCCTACGGCGGTTACGAAGGCCTGTACTTCAGAGTGACGTACGACAAGGGTTCCGCCGCGCTGCAGGCCGCCCGGGCAGCCGCGGGACCGGCGAGGTTCGACGCGGCGATCCGCTGCTACGTCAACGCCAACGCCTGGCGCATCGCCAACCCATCCGACCTCGAGACCGCGTTGCGCGGGCTGCCCGCGGCGATCTCCGTCCTCCGAAAGGCACACGCCCTACCATGATCGAGGTACGTGACAACAGCGACGAATCCCGGTACGAGGTGCTTTTCGACGGCCAGCCGGTCGGGTTCGCCTATTACCGGGCCGAGCCCGGCGTCGTGGTGTTCACGCACACCGAGGTGGAGCCGGAGGCCGAGGGCAAGGGTGTCGCGAGCTCGCTCATCCGATGGGCGCTCGATGACGTTCGCCGGCGCGGGCTTTCCGCGGTGCCGCTTTGCCCGTTCGTGCGCGCCTTCATCGCCCGGCACCCCGAATACGAGGATCTGGTCGCCTAGACCGGGAGGACGAGCACCCGCGCGCGGGCCAAGGTGTCGAGGTAGGCAACGATGTCGGCGGGATCCGAGGTCAGCACGGCGGCCGGCCTGCCGCCGTATTACGGCTCAGCCGGAGTCGGCGACGAGCTTGGCGATGCGGCTAACGCCCTCGGCGAGGTCCGCGTCGCCGAGGGCATAGGAGAGCCGCAGATAGCCGGGCGTGCCGAACGCCTCGCCAGGGACGACGGCCACCTCGGCCTCGTCGAGGATGATGCCGGCAAGCTCCGCCGAGCTGCTTGCTACGCGTCCGCGCAGCGCCTTGCCGAGCAGCCCCTTGACGGACGGGTACGCGTAGAACGCACCGAGCGGTTCGGGGCAGACAACACCCGGGATGTCGCTCAGCATGCTCACGATCGTGCGGCGGCGGCGGTCGAACGCCTCGCGCATCGTCGCGACGGCGGACAGGTCGCCGCTGACCGCGGCGAGCGCCGCGACCTGTGCGATGTTCGAGACGTTCGACGTGGAATGCGACTGGAGGTTGGTCGCCGCCTTGACGACGTCGATCGGGCCGATCAGCCAGCCGACCCGCCAGCCGGTCATCGCGTAGGTCTTGGCGACGCCGTTGAGGACGACGACGCGGTCGCCCAGCTCAGGCACGGCGGTCGCGATCGAGACGTGCCGGGCGCCGCCGTAGACGAGGTGTTCATAGATCTCGTCGGTCACCACCCACAGGCCGTGTGATGCTGCCCAGCGCCCGATCTCGACGATCGCCTCCGGGGGAAAGACCGCACCGGTCGGATTGGACGGCGAGACGAACAGCAACACCTTCGTCCGCGTGGTGCGCGCCGTCTCGAGTTGCTCCACGGTGGCCAGGTACCCGGACGTCTCGTCGGTGAGCACCTCGACCGGCACGCCGCCGGCGAGCTTGATCACCTCCGGGTAGGTCGTCCAATACGGCGCGATCAGCAGCACCTCGTCGCCGGGGTCGAGCAGTGCCGCGAACGTGTTGTAGACGGCCTGCTTGCCGCCGTTGGTGATGAGGACGTTGCCTGCCGCCCTCTCGAATCCGCTGTCGCGCTTGGTCTTCGCGGCGACGGCTTCGCGCAACTCGGGGAGTCCGGGCACGGGCGTGTAGTGGTGATACTTGGGATTGCGCGCTGCCGCGATCGCGGCGTCGACGATGTACTCGGGGGTGGAAAAGTCCGGCTCGCCGGCGCCGAAGCCGATGACCGGCCGGCCGGCCGCCCTGAGCGCCTTCGCCTTGGCGTCGACCGCCAGCGTTGCGGATTCGGCGATCGCGCCGACGCGGTCAGATATCCGGGGTCCCATGGGCCTATCCTCCCAGACGGCACTAACCGGCTGCGGCTAGCGTGTGCGGCTATGCAGGACGGGGCCGAGCTCATCGGTGCCATCGGGCGCGTGACTGTGCCCATTCCGGAGGGCGGACCGGGCGAGGTCATGCTCCCCGTACGAGGTGGAACCGAGGCATTCGCCGCCTGGGCAGATCAGGCGATCCCCAAGTCCGCCCGCGTGATGGTTGTCGAGGCGCTGTCCGGGCGCTCGGTCGTCGTCACCCGGTATCCGTAGCCGGTACCGGCGAGAGAGGAAGTGGATCATGCTGTTCTGGCATGTTCCCGCGCCGAACGAGGCGCTGCTGATCACGGGTTCGAAGCGGCGTGGCACCGAGGCGCCGTTCCGCATCGTCACCGGCCGGGGCAGCTTCGTGCTGCCGGTCTTCCGCAAGGCCAGCACACTGTCGCTGGCGCTGCGGGTATCGGAGATCATCGAGGATTGCGTGACCGTCCAGGGCATCAGGCTGAACGTCCAGGCCGTGGCAGCGTTCAAGGTCGGTGACGATCAGGCCTCGATCGCCAATGCGGCGCGCCGGTTCCTCACCGAGCAGGACCAGATGGAGGAGCTGGTCGGACGGGTGCTCGCCGGACACCTGCGCTCGATCGTCGGTGCGCTGACCGTCGAGGAGATCATCCGAGAACGCGACCGGCTGGCGCAGGAGGTCACCGAGGGCAGCCACTCGGAGATGGAGAAGCTCGGCCTCATCCTCGACGCCATGCAGATCCAGGAGATCGCTGACGGGAGCGGCTACATCGACAACATCGCGGCGCCGTACTCCGCGGCGGTCGCGAGCCAGGCACGCATCGCGGCCGCCAAGTCCGACCAAGAGGCGTTCGAGCGCGAACAGCAGGCGGCAGCGCTGAAGGCGCAGTACGAGCGCGACACCGCGATCAAGCACGCCGGTTTCCAGGCAGAGGTGGAGGAGGCCCGGGCTCGCTCGGCCCAGGCCGGCCCGCTCGCCGAGGCCAGCTCCGCCCAGGAAGTGATCACGCAGCAGACGACATTGGCGCAGCGGCAAGCCGAGCTCGCCGCGCAACGCCTGGAGGCCGAGGTACGGCGGCCCGCCGACGCCGAGGCGTACCGGCAGCGCACCCTCGCCGAGGCGGCCCGCGACCAGGCGCGCTTCCAGACCGAGGCCGAGGCATACCGCCGCACCACCGTCGCCGACGCCGAGGCCAAAGCCGCCCGGATACAGGCCGACGCCCAGGCGTACACCCGTCAGGCGACCGCCGAGGGCGAGGCGCAGGCGGTGCGAGCGCAGGCGGAAGCCTCCGCGTATGCCGAGCGGACCACCGCCGAGGCCAACGCCGAGGCGAACGCCAAGCGGGCTGAGTCGCTGCGCGAGGGTAACCAGGAGCTGATCGCGGCGAACCACCTCGTCGAGGTCCTGCCCGCCATCGTCGACGCGGCGTCGCGTGGGCTGACCGGAGCCAACGTCACCGTGCTGAACGGTGCGTCCGGCGTGAACGAGGTGCTCGCCGGGCTGATCACCCAGGGTGCGTCCATTCTGGAAACCGCCCGTAGGTCGCTCAGTGCGCCGCTCGCGCCCAGCGAGGATGGCCCCGGCAGGGCCGACCCGGCGGCGCGGAGCGTCCCGCCGTCCTGACGAGGCGGACGACGGATCGGCGCCGGCTTGGAGGCGGTGGCCGGCGGGCCGTACACTCGCATACGGGGTCGGCGAGGCCTTGCGTCAGCATGCACCGATGTCGTCCCGGCCTGGGCTGTACCTATGAGGGCCTAGGGGCGTGGCTCAATTGGTAGAGCACCGGTCTCCAAAACCGGCGGTTGCAGGTTCGAGTCCTGTCGCCCCTGCGGAGCGCTGATGCGTCAGGTCGGCGCCCGAGCAACACGGCGTACCACCCGGCACGCCGCCGAGAGGAGAGAGCGTGACTGCGACCCGCACCGAGACCGCAGCACCCCGTCCGTCCAGCGGGGGACCCGGCGGCCGCCCGGGGCGGTACATCCGCGAGATCATCTCGGAGATGCGCAAGGTCCTCTGGCCCACGCGCAAGGAACTGGTCACGTACACGATCGTCGTCATTATCTTCGTGGTGGTCATGGTGTCGATCGTGGGCTTCCTGGACCTCGGCCTCGCCAAACTCGTCCTGAAGGTGTTCGGCTGACCGAGCACGTCCCCGCCCCGATCAAGCAGAC
Source organism: Actinomycetota bacterium (assembly GCA_046734315.1). Classification (GTDB taxonomy): domain Bacteria; phylum Actinomycetota; class Actinomycetes; order Mycobacteriales; family Jatrophihabitantaceae; genus DASXRA01. The sequence goes on from JBKPQY010000021.1 coordinate 16,977, forward strand.
AAAGCACGTGAGGAAGTAAAGCTGTGTCCGACTACGACAGCGCGCCCGGCGACGCACGGTCGAGAGAGCCTGGCGACCTCGCCGCCGCCGCGCGACTGCTCGGCGCGAGCGAGCAAGATGCCGAGGGCGTCGCCGAGGTGGAGGTACGCGACGAGGCGGGCGACGCCGAGGCCGAGCCGGCCGAGGCCGAGGCCGAGGTTGCGGCATCGACCGAGGCAGTCACCGAGGAACCATCGGTCGAGGATGAGGACCCGCTCGAGACGCTGCGCCGTGAGCTGCGCGCCCAGGTGGGCGACTGGTACGTGGTGCACTCCTACGCCGGCTACGAAAACAAGGTGAAGGCCAACCTCGAAAGCCGCATCCAGAGCCTGGACATGGAGGAGTACATCTTCCAGGTCGAGGTGCCGACCGAAGAGGTCGTCGAGATCAAGAACGGCAAGCGCCAGCAGGTCCAGCGCAAGGTTTTCCCGGGCTACATCCTGGTCCGGATGGATCTCAATGACGAGTCGTGGGGCGCAGTGCGCAACACGCCGGGCGTGACCGGGTTCGTCGGGGCTACGTCCCGCCCGTCGCCGCTGTCGCTCGACGAGGTCGCCAAGATCCTCGCGCCGGCCACCCAGAAGGCCGCCGCGGTCGCCCGGGGCACCACGACCACGACGGCGAAGCCGGAGGTCCAGGTCGTGGACTTCAGTGTCGGCGAGTCCGTCACGGTCATGGACGGCCCGTTCGCCACGCTGCCGGCCACGATCAGCGACATCGACCCGGTGCACCAGAAACTGCAGGTGCTCGTTTCCATCTTCGGGCGCGAGACGCCTGTCGAGCTGTCATTCAGCCAAGTCGCCAAGATCTGAGAAAGAAGCCAATGCCTCCCAAGAAAAAGCTCGCCGCGATCATCAAGCTCCAGATCCAGGCGGGTGCCGCCAACCCTGCGCCGCCCGTCGGTCCGGCACTGGGCCAGCACGGCGTGAACATCATGGAGTTCTGCCGGCAGTACAACGCGGCCACCGAGTCGCAGCGCGGGCAGATCATCCCGGTCGAGATCTCGGTCTACGAGGACCGTTCGTTCACGTTCGTCACCAAGACGCCGCCGGCCGCACAGCTGCTCAAGAAGGCCGCCGGCGTCGAGAAGGGCAGCGGTGAGCCGCACGTGAACAAGGTCGGCACCGTGACCATGGACCAGGTGCGCGAGATCGCCCAGACGAAGATGGAAGATCTCAACGCCAACGACATCGACCAGGCAGCGAAGATCATCGCCGGGACGGCCCGTTCGATGGGCATCACCGTCAGCGGCTGAGTGCCGGCGACCGTGGGAGGGCGCGCAAGCGTCCGCGACTACCACAAAGGAGACAAGAATGAGGCGCAGTAAGGCCTATCGCAAGGTCGCGGAGCTCGTCGAGCCGGACCGCACCTACACCCCACTCGAGGCGGCGCGGCTGGCCAAGCAGTCCTCGCCCACCAAGTTCGACGCCACCGTCGAGGTGGCGCTGCGGCTCGGTGTCGACCCGCGTAAGGCGGATCAGATGGTGCGCGGCACCGTCAGCCTGCCGCACGGCACCGGCAAGACGGTCCGCGTGATCGTCTTCGCCACCGGAGACAAGGCGGCAGAGGCCGAGGCCGCAGGTGCCGACCGGGTCGGCAGCGACGACCTGATCGCCGCAGTCCAGGACGGGTACCTCGACTTCGACGCCGCCATCGCGACCCCCGACCAGATGGCGAAGGTGGGCCGCATCGCCCGCATTCTCGGCCCGCGCGGGCTGATGCCGAACCCGAAGACCGGCACAGTGACGCCGGACGTCGCCAAGGCGGTCAGCGACATCAAGGGTGGCAAGATCAGCTTCCGGGTGGACAAGCAGTCCAATCTGCACCTGATCCTGGGCAAGACGTCGTTCACCCCGGAGCAGCTCGTCGAGAACTACGCCGCCGCACTCGACGAGGTGCTGCGCGCCAAGCCTTCGTCGGCGAAGGGCAAGTACCTGAAGAAGGTCACGTTCGCCACGACGATGGGCCCGGGCATCTCGGTCGACGCCAACCGCACCCGCAACCTGCTCGACGAGGCGAGTGGAAGCGGGCAGCTCTCATAGGTGCGCGCGGGCGATGATCGCTTGCGCGAAGAGCCCGCCGGCCGCTTGGCGGCGCGGCCGCCAGACACCGACCGGCGGCTTGGGATGGGCTGGGGATCGGTCACGAATGCCCGGCGTACCTGTCCCGGAGTAGCGCCGTACCCTCCGCTCGTGACCGATCCCCAGCACGGTGACGGGCGGCCCCCCGACACGCCCATCACGTCAGGACGGAACGCACTACCCGGTCAGGTGATACATGCCGCCCGGTAGAGCCGTCGGCGGAGCAGCGCAGGCACACCGCCCCACTCCGCCCAGCAGCGGACGCTAGGGTCGGACGTCATGAACCGCGCGCGCGTCGCGGCGCTGGCCGGGGCGCTGCTCGTCATTTGCGGGTGCTCGACCACGACGAAGGGCACCGGCATCGGTCCGGCGTACACCACTGTGGCCGGGCTCGGGGCGGCGCTGGCACATGCCAATGCACAGCTGAAGTCGGAGCAGGGCAGCCTCCACCTGACCGCCGGACCCATCGACGAGACCGGCACGTTCTCCGGGAAGCTCGACAGCGGCAACGTCGTGGCGCTCGAAGCCCGCTATACCACCAAGTTGCAAGGCAACACCACCAGGCTGCACATGATCATCGTCGGCGGCACGCTCTACGTCGAACGCGGGCAGAACGGCAAGCCATGGGTCATCGCCACCCCGGACAGCCCGGACCCGATCGTCGCCGAACTCGCCAAAGACATCTCCGGGACGCTGACCCAGTCCGGCGTACGCCAGTTCGTGCTGATGGTCGCGGCCGCGCAGAATCTCAAGTTGGTCGGTCAGCCGACCGTCGACGGCGTGTCGTGCATGCACTACAGCCTCTCGGTCGACACGCGCAGCGCCGCGCAGAAGCTGCCCGGAACGCAGGGTCAGCAGATGCAGCAGGCCGCGGACGCCGGCGTCGACACGATCCCGCTCAACCTGTGGGTCGACGGACAGGGCCTGGTCCGCAAGGTCACCGACAAGGTCACGACCGAGCAGGCGACCGCGGCTCTCGAGTTGCGGCTGAACCACTTCAACGAGGACGTCCACATCAGCGCGCCGCCGCCCAGCCAGATTGGCCCTAGCTAAGCCCCCTCTCGCATGGTTCGATCGCGCAGGACGCGAGTGAAGGAGACGGGCTACATGCGAGCACTCATTGCCGCCGTCGTGGTGGCCGGATCACTCGTCGGATTCTCGCCGGCGACACACGCGGACACGCCTGCCGGCGTCGGCCCTGGGGCGCTGAGCCACTTCGACCTGGCACGCAAGGATTGCTTGGGCACCGCCCGCAACACCACGTCGAAGATCTGGTACACAGTCGCCGGCGGCGTGCTCTCGGACGTCTACGCCCCGACGATCGACACGACGAACGTCGAGACGCTGCAGTACCTCGTCACCGACGGCTCCTCGTTCACCGACCTCCAGTCGCGTGACACGACCTACACCGTGTCGGCCGACTCGACCGGGATGATCTGCACGGTGACGGCAACGGCGAAGTCCGGTGCATATCGGCTCACGACCACGTACCTGACGGACCCGGCGCGGGCCAGCGTCGTGATGAGCACGCAGTACACGCCGCTAACCGCAGCCGCGAGCGGCTACCACCTCTACGTACGCATGGACGCTACGGTCGGCGGGAACGGCGGCGGCGGGTCGGACAACGGCGGCGCCGACAACGCGACGATCGACCCGTCCGGGGCGCTTGTCTCCTATGACACGGTGACTACCACGAATGCGGCGAACCGTGACTACGCCGTGCCGTCGTTCCTCGCGCTGCGCGGGCCCTTCTCCCAGGCGTCGAGCGGGTTCGTCGGCACGCCGTCGGACGGTCTGACGCAGCTCGACTCGGCGCATGCCCTGACACCCAACGACACGGCACTGGGCGGCAATGTCGAGCAGACCGCACAGATCAGCCAGCGCGACTTCATGCTCGCGCTCGGCTTCGGCACCACGCAGTCGTCGGCGGTCGCCACGGCCGGAGCCACGCTGAACACACCCCTGGGGAAGCTCAAGGGCCAGTACGGAAGCGGCTGGAAGTCCTACGACGACAGCCTGGCGCAGCTGTCGGGGAACCTGCCGGGGCTGACGAAGGACGAGCAGAAGGCCGCAGTACGCGCGTACTACACGTCGGCGAACGTGGTCAAGGCGTCCGAGGACAAGACGTTCCCGGGCGCGATCGTGGCCTCCATAGCGTCGCCGTGGGGCCAGGCGGTCTCGGCGGGCGACCCGGCCAACACCTACTTCGGCTCGTACCGGGAGGTCTTCTCTCGTGACCTTTACGAGGCGTGGACGGCACTGCTCACTGACGGCGACCTGGCCACCGCGCGCGATGCCACCAGGTTCCTGCTCGGGAAGCAGCAGCTTCCCGATGGGTCGCTGCCGCGCAACTCACTCGTCAACGGCAAGCTCGCTCCCGACTCGTTCAATACCCAGCTGGATGAGGTTGCCTACCCGATCCTGATGGTGTTGCAGTCTGGACTTGCCGGCGATGCCGGCTTGTGGCCGCACGTCCAGGCCGCCGCGAACTATCTGATCGCGCACGGACCGTCGTTCGGACCGGAACGCTGGGAGGAGCAGAGCGGATATTCGCCGTCGACGATCGCCGCCGAGATCGCCGGGCTCGTCGCAGCGGCGACGATCGCGCAGCAGCATGCGTCGCCCGCCGACGCTCGGATCTGGTTGGCCACGGCGGACCAGTACCAGCGCTCGATCAAGGGCTGGGCGGTAACGACCAACGGTTCGCTGTCGAGCCAGCCGTACTTCATCCGGCTGTCCAAGACGGGTGACCCGAATGCGGCGATCACCTATAACGTCGGCAACGGCGGACCCACGCTGGACCAGCGTGAGGTCATCGACGCTGGTTTCCTTGAGCTGGTCCGCCTCGGCGAGCTATCCGCGACCGACCCTGACGTGCAGAACTCACTGACCGTGGTGGACAAGACCATCGAGAAGCAGACCGCCAGCGGCCCAGGGTGGTTGCGATACAACGGTGACGGCTACGGCGATTGCCACATCCTGCCGGACCACACCTGCCCGCTCGAGGGCAGGCCATGGGCGCCGTCCAACAAGGGCACCGGGCACCCCTGGCCGGTGCTATCCGCCGAACGCGGCGCGCAGGACCTGGCCACCGGCAACGCCTCCTCAGCGGGCAAGCTACTCGCGGCGATGATCGCGATGTCCGGTGGCGTCGGGCTGGTTCCCGAGCAGGTCTGGGACGCGCCGAACGTTGCGGCCTCGCCGTTCGGCACCGATCCGACTCTCGCCTCAATCGGTTTCGTCAACGGCAAGCCGGACGGCTCGGCCGGGCCGTTGACGTGGGGTGCCGGATCGCTCGTTCGGCTGACGGCCGACCTGAGCGCGGGCCGTGTCCTTGAGCAGCCCACCCAGACCGTCGACCGTTACATCACGCACACTCAGAAGGCGACCACGCTGACCGTCACGTCGCCGCCCGACCAGACGGCGGCGACCGACCCGATCCACGTCGCGGGAACGGCGGTGCCTGGTGCAACCATCGACGTGGCCGACGTAGGCACGAGTACGACCACGCACGCCACCGGAGTGGCCGGCGCGGATGGGTCGTTCAGCTTCGACATCGCCCCGCTGGTCGGCAACAACGTTCTGGTGGTCACTAGCACCGCTCCGGACGGCGGTACGGCCCAGGTTGTTCGGACGGTCGTCAACGACGTCGTAGAAGGCACCCTGCTGTTCGACAGCACGGACCCGACCGGCGACGACAACGGGCCGGGCAACTATGCCTACCCGACCTCGTCGAACTTCCAGCCCGGCGCGTACGACCTGGAAGATTTCCAGGTCTACAACACCGGGTCGACCGTGACCTTCCGCGTCAAGACGCGCGACCTGACACCGACCTTCGGCAGCCCGCTCGGCGCGCAGCTCGTCGACGTTTACGTGCATGAGCCGGGTGCCTCGGCGGCGTCCACCGCGCCGTCGTTCCCGCAACGCAACTACGTGATCGATCCGGGGAGTGCCTGGAGCAGGCTGCTCGAGGTACAGGGCTTCGGCCAGCGATTCGTCGATTCGACCAATACGAACACGGTTGGCACGATCACGATCAGCGCTAACCAGATCTCGCGTTACATCACGTTCTCTGTGGACAAGACGGCACTGGGTGGTACGCCGGCGTCCGGCTGGGCGTTTACCGTCGTGCTCACCGGGCAGGATGGGTTCAGTCCGGATCAAGCCCGCGGTTTCCAGTCGACTCCGGAGGAGTTCCAGTTCGGCGTCTGCGCGACAGCGAGCAGCGATCCGCACTGCACGTTCAATCCGAACGCCGTGCCCAAGGCGATGGACGTGCTCACACCCGCCGGTGTGGCGCAATCGGATGAGCTGGACTACACCGTGCACAGTCCCGTCACGCTGACCGGCGTGACCATGCCGTAGCTCGCAAGGGCGGCGCCGCCCCCGATCGCGCAAGAATTCCTCATTCGACGCGCGGAATTCTTGCGCGATCGGTGGTTGCGCCGGGGTTTCCGACCCGGCTGGCACCACTTTGTGCCGATGCCGTAGGGTCTGCGGGCGACTTCCGACACCCTTTGGAGGGATTGTGCGCCGTACCGGCACGCCCTGGTTGTTTGCCGGAACCGTCGCCAGTCTCGTCGCGGCGGGCGTGGCACTCGTGGTGCACGACTTGCCGGCGTCGGCGGCGTCGTCCGCCCCGGGCTCCTTCACGTCGGTGACGCCGGCCCGGGTGCTGGACACGCGCGACGGCACGGGCGTACCGGGGGCGGGGGCGGTCGCTGCCCACGAGACGGTGGTGCTCCAGGTGGACGGTCGGGCCGGGGTTCCGGCGTCCGGGGTGTCGGCGGCGGTCCTGCACGTCACGGTGACCCGCCCGTCGAGCTTCGGATGGATCGCCGTGTGGGGCGGCGGCGCGCGCCCGGACACGTCGAGCCTGAACTTCGACGCCGGCAAGACGGTGGCAAACCAGGTGACGACGCCGGTGTCGTCGAACGGGACGGTGTCGCTGTACAACGGCTCGGCGGGCACCGTGCAGCTGATCGCCGACATCTCCGGCTACTACGTCGACGGCACCCCGCAAGCCGCCGGCATGTTCGCCTCGGTCACGCCGGATCGGCTGCTGGACACGCGTGACGGCACCGGCGTGCCGGCAGCGGGGGCCGTCACCGCTCACGCGGCTGTGGTGCTGCAGGTCGACGGTCGGGGCGGGGCTCCGGCGACCGGGGTGTCGGCGGTCGTGTTGAACGTCGCGGCCACCCAGCCGTCGAGTTACGGCTGGGTAGCGGTGTGGGGTGGCGGTGCGCGTCCCAACGTGTCCAACCTGAACTTCGACGCCGGCAAGACGGTGGCGAACCAGGTGACCGTGCCGGTGTCGTCGAACGGGACGGTGTCGCTGTACAACGGCTCGGCGGGCACCGTGCAACTGATAGCCGACGTCTTCGGCTACTACCTCGCAGGTGGCCCGTTGCTCGACGGAGGCCTCGGGCCGGTGCCGCCCGACCGGGTGCTGGACACGCGTGACGGCACGGGCGTTCCGGCCGCAGGGACCGTCGCCTCGGGCGCGACCGTGGTACTGAAGGTCGGCGGCCGGGGCTGGGTGTTGCCCAGCGCAGTGTCGGCGGTCATGTTGAACGTCGCGGTGACCCAGCCGTCGAGTTACGGCTGGGTAGCGGTGTGGGGTGGCGGGACTCGTCCGGAGACGTCGAGCGTGAACTTCGACGCCGGCAAGACGGTGGCGAATCTGGTCGTGACGCCGGTGGCGTCGGACGGCACGGTGTCGTTCTACAACGGCTCGGCAGGCACCGTGCAGCTCATCGCCGACGTGTTCGGGTACGTGCTCGGTGCGGACCGCGGACCGGCCCCGGCGGCGTCCACCGGCCGCTATGTGCGCAACCTCAGCGACGGTGGTGCGGCTGACGTGAGCACCATGAACACGGAGGGCTGTGCCGACGCCGCGGCCGACACGGGGACTGGGCCGTACCTGCATCTGCTCCACATCGGCGCGCAGTCGCAGCACGCCCCGCTGTCGAAGCAGAAGCCGGGGGTGGCGCTGACCGGCTTCGCGGAGAATGCGACGCCGCGGCTGACCTACCCGGAGTTGGTCACCGCGCTCGAGGGCTACCTCGACGGCTACGTCCGGTGCCGTACCGGCTCGGTGTCCGTCACGATCGCGATCGGCACCAACAACGACGGCGACTGGCAGACGTACACCGCTGCGGAGAAGGGTGCCGACTGGGCCACGCAGGTCATCGAGAAACTCCGCACGCACGTCGCCGGCCAGAACGGGATCGACGTGGTCGGGGCGAACGACATCGAGGCCGGCTTCTCCAGCAGTGAGGCGGACGCCGAGAACTGGGAAACCGCCTATCTCGGGAACACGTCCGCCAATCTCGTCTATGACGGATCTCTCGACGCGTGCCCAACGGCATTCGGCGCGACCGGGTCGTGCGGCTCCGTGTCCGACGACAACGGCATCCTGAAGACCTGGACGCAGGCCCAGTACATCAGGCTGACGCACGGCCTGAACCCGACACGCATCGTCGCATCGCCGCAGATCTACTACCTGCAGCAGGCGTGGCAGTGGGCGAACCTCGCGTTCGCCAGCGGTGGCCACGTCGCCTTCTCCGGCTCGCTCACCGAGTACGCCGCCGTCGGCGACGGCAGCCAGTACTCGTCCGAGCAGGGTTGGGGCGCGCTGTCCGACGCGCTGGCGGCCGGCGCGCAGGTCACCGTCGCGGCCCCGCAATCCGCAACCGACCTGCGGGCGGACTGGCCCGCGAAGACGAGCGCCGCCCGCAACGCGAACGCGACCCTGCCGAACGGCTGATTTGGCGGCCGGCGTGGCCGCCACGTACTCTTGACGGCGATCCACCCGAAGACCGCTGGTCGTCGCGTGCGCGCACGCGACCGAACGCCTCCGGATGCGCCGGAGCGGCCCGCGCAGGTTGGACGGTTCGATGCGACCATGTCGCCTCGCCCCGTGCGCCCTGCGCCGGGGCGCTTCTCGTCTCCGATGCCGGAACGGCCAGCCCCGACATCCGGAGAGGAGGAAGCATGCCGAATGCCGAGAAGACAGCGGCCGTCGCCGAGCTCAGCGAACAGTTCACCAGCTCGTCCGCTGCGGTGATCACCGAGTACCGCGGCCTGTCCGTCAAGCAGCTCACAGAGCTCCGGCGGGCTCTGGGGCGCGAGACGACGTACACCGTCATCAAGAACACGCTCACCAAGCGCGCTGTCGCCGAGGCCGGTGTGCCAATCGACGAGCAGCTTCTCGTCGGCCCGACCGCCATCGCGTTCATCAACGGCGACCCGGTTGCTGCTGCCAAGGGTCTGCGTGACTTCGCCAGGGCCAACCCCATGCTGGTGATCAAGGGCGGCCTCGTCGAGGGCAAGGCACTGTCCGCCGACGAGGTCAACCGCATCGCCGACCTCGAGTCCCGCGAGGTGCTGCTCGCCAGGGTCGCGGGCGTCCTCAAGGCACTGCCTACCCGCGCCGCCGGCCTGTTCCAGGCGCCGCTGTCGCAGATGGCCCGCCTGGCCAAGGCACTCGAAGACAAGCAGCAGCCCACCGAAACCGCAGAGCCCGCAGAGACTTCAGAGCCCGCAGAATAAAGGAGAAACCACAATGGCAAAGCTCAGCAACACCGAGCTGCTCGACGCGTTCAAGGAGATGACGCTGCTCGAGCTCTCGGACTTCGTCAAGCAGTTCGAGGAGACATTCGACGTCACCGCTGCCGCACCGGTGGCGGCCGTCGCCGCGCCGGCCGGCCCGGGTGGCGGCGCGCCGGCCGAGGCGGCCGAGGAGAAGGACGAGTTCGACGTCATCCTCGAGGCCGCAGGCGAGAAGAAGATCCAGGTCATCAAGGAGGTTCGTACCCTCACGAGCCTCGGCCTGGGCGAGGCCAAGGCGCTTGTCGACGGCGCGCCGAAGCCCGTTCTCGAGAAGGTCAACAAGGAAGCCGCCGACAAGGCGAAGGCTGCCCTCGAGGGCGCCGGCGCCACGGTCACCCTCAAGTAGCCGGCAAAGGGCGGCTCCGCCAGGGGCGGGGCCGCCCCTTCCGCGCTCACCGGCCTGCGCGTCGGCGGCGCCGCAGGTCGCGCAGGTACGGCGTGACGCCCGCGTGCCGTACCCGTGCCGGAACGTGCGGGTAGGTACGTCGCAAGATCGCGAACCCGGCGTCGAGCGTGCGCTGGCGGGCAGGCGGCCACGCCAGGCCGAAGCCGTCGCGGATGCGGGCCGGTAACAGCCCTACCGTGATCAGCCGGTTCACGGGAGCCAGCGGCCGCAGCGCTACCGGAATGTTCGCCGGGTACAGCACCGCCCGCGCGATGTCGCGAGCCTCGTCGCTCACTTCGAGCGTCGCGATCATGCCGTCCCAGTAGGCACGAAACGTGTTAACGTCAGCCGGCCACTTGTCGGCCGGACAGTGCAAAGCCGTCGCCAGCACGCCGTACTCCCGAAGCAGTTCGCCGCGCTGCTCAGCCGGCAACGGGCCCATGATCCGCTCATACAGCATGACTGTACTTTCGTACAAGGTCGCGCCGACCCATACCTGCAGGTCGGGATCGCTCGCCGAATATCCAGGTCCGCTGATGCGGCGATGCACGGCATTGACGACGTCGGCGACGCGCTGCATCTCCCTGCTGTCGCCGTACACGATGCCGAGCATGTATCCCGCCGTCCTGCGCATCCGATGCAACGGCCGCTGCTGGAAGTCGCTGTAGGCGACGACGCCGGCTGCCACCTTGGGGTGTGCGATCTGCAGCAGGATTGCCCGACTGCCGCCCGCGATGAGCACGACCTCAGCCGCAACGCGGCGGATCACCGCGTCATCGGCGAACGGCTCCACGTTGACCGATTGTGCAAGATTCGCTCGTCTCAGACGAGGAATTCTTGCTCGATCGGAGAGGTGGACGCCGACGGCTTGATCAGCCGCCCCGCTACCCCTACGGTGTCGATCAACCCCAGTTGCCTGCGACCGCCATGGGCTGTCGTTGGGGAGTTTGCATGCTCAAAACGGTCGCAGGTGCTCGGCTCCGGCTTGCGCGCGCTAGGTGGGCGCTTGCCGGGGCGCGGATCCTCCAAGGCGCGGGACTGCTCCGCTTGGCGCATCCGGTCATGACAATGCGGGACGGCCGGGAGCTGCGCCGGTGGGGGGCGCTGGCCGGCACGGTTCGGATCGCGGCGTGCCGCCGGCCTGATGCGCTCGGCATGGTAGACGACCGCGGCGCACTGACGCTCGGTGATCTCGACCGCCGCTCCAACGCGCTGGCCTGGGCCTGGCGCGGACAGGGCGTGCGGCAGGATTCGGCGGTCGGCGTGTTGTGCCGCAACCATCGCGGGCTGCTCGACGCGGTGTTCGCCGCCGGCAAGCTCGGCGCCCAGGTTGTGCTGCTCGATACGGAGCTGGGCGCAACCGCGCTGGTCGACGCCGTCCAGCACGAAGGCGTGACGGCGCTGGTCTACGACGACGAGTTCGCGCAACTGCTTACGGCGCTGCCGGACCGCGTGGCCCGCTTCGCAGCGCGGGTCGGCGGGAGCCACGACGCGGTCGCGCTGGACGAGTTGATCGCCGCGGCACCGCCGCACGAACCGCCGCGGCCGGCCGAGCCGGGCGGGCTGGTGCTGCTGGCTCCGTCTCGCAAGGGCGTGAGCCGGGGGGTGCCGTGCCGGGCGGACCCGGTGCGCGTCGCGGCGCGGTTCCTTGACCGGATCCCGCTGCGGTCCGACACCGCGGTACTCGTCGCCGCGCCGCTGGGGCACATCGCCGGGCTGGTCCCCTGCATGGTCGCGCTCGCACTCGGTTGCCCGGTCGTGCTGTGCCGCCGTGCCGAGCCGCCGGTGGTGGCAGCGGCGCTGGAGCGGTACGGGTGCCCGGTGCTGGCGGCAATGCCGGAACAGCTGCCGCGGCTGCCCGGGCCGGCGCGTGCCGTGCTCAGCTGCGGCGCGCCCGACACCGCGGTTGCCGCCGGTCTCGGCGACGCGCTGTATGCCTGGTACGGCACGCCCTCATTGCCGGTGCTCGCAGTGGCGACGCCGCAGGACTGGCGGGCCGCACCCGGCACTGTCGGCCCGGCCGCGTTCGGCTGCCGGCTCACGGTACTTGGTCCCGACGGCCGGCCCACCGGGATCGGCCAGGTCGGCCGTGTGCAGGTGCTCGACCTGCCGGCGGGCGAGGCGCAGCGTCTGGCGGGACACATCGGCCGCATGGACGCCCGTGGCCGGCTGGTCATCGTCGAATGACTCGTGGGCTCACGTGACCCGTTACCAGCCGGTATCTGGCTCGTTAGGCCGTTACGCCGGTCACGCGAAGGGCTGGTCTGCCGACCGCCAGGAAGGGGACGAGCGTGGGCATCGAAGTTGCCATCTGGGAGCTGACCAAGTCGTTCGGTCGGCAGCTGATCTGGGACGATGTCACGCTGACCCTGCCGGCGGGCGAGGTGTCCGTGCTGCTCGGCCCGTCCGGCACGGGTAAGTCGGTGTTCCTGAAGTCGCTGATCGGCCTGCTCAAGCCGGACCGGGGCTCGATCGTGATCCGCGACGTCGACATCGCACGCTGCCGCGAGCACCAGCTCTACGAGTCCCGCAAGCTGTTCCGGTGCTGTTCCAGGACGGCGCGCTGTTCGGCTCGATGAACCTTTTCGACAACGTCGCGTTCCCGCTGCGCGAGCACACCCGCAAGAGCGAGCGCGAGATCGAGCGCATCGTCATCGACAAGATGACCATGGTCGGCCTTCAAGGCAACGAGAAGAAGCTGCCCGGGGAGATCTCCGGTGGTATGCGCAAGCGGGCCGGCCTCGCCCGGGCGCTCGTGCTCGACCCGGAGATCATCCTGGTGGACGAGCCGGATTCCGGCCTCGATCCGGTGCGCACCACATACATCAGCCAGCTCTTCGTCGACGTCAACGCACAGACCGACGCCACCTTTCTGATCGTCACGCACAACATCAACCTCGGCGCTTTCCAACCTCGACGGTGCTGACGTCGCTCACGAGGGCCGGCCGGGATCTGC
>JBKPQY010000022.1:0-3602 GCA_046734315.1 Actinomycetota bacterium
GATCCACTGCGTCCCAGGGATCTCGCCGGCGACCGCCTGCGCCACACCACGACCCGTACGACGCGTGACGGGCGGACGGCTCGAATGCCCCGGTCCGGCGTAGAGTGAATCTCACCGAGGGTATTTCGCACGCCGGTTCCATGCCGGCGTCGCCCCCTGGCGATCAGGTAACCGGTCCCGCGTAGCCGGGGCATGGGACGGCGTTCGTCATGACTATCCACGAAACCAACGCGAAGCGCTCCGCAGATGCGGGTCACACGACCATTGAGCAACCGTCTCGAGCTAGGCAGCCATCAAAGGCTGCCCGCCAGGTGCTGGAAGGTCACCGGCTGACGCAGCGGATCTCGCTGCTACTCGGCCAGCGGACAAGCCTCAGCCGGGTGATGATGACCGTCTTGAGCGCGGCACTGATCCTCGGCCTGATCGGCTTCGCCGCACACGTGCTGTGGGTCGTCACCATCATCATCATGGCACTCGGCCTGGGGTATCTCATCGCCAACAGTCGCCGCGACCGCAGCGACTCCGTCAACCAGCGTCAGGAAGACGAACTCGACACCGCACGACGCGGCTGACGCACGACAGCCACCCGTTACCCAGCACCCCGAGCCATCCGGGCACCTCAGGGCTCGTGCGCCGATCGGTCCGCGCGCACGTCCGGGTGCGCTGGCTGGCCCGTCCCAGTGCAGACGATGATCCGCATTGTCGTGGCTCATCTGCTCGGTCATCTGCCGGCCGCGGTGAGCAGTGCGCAAACTGACCATTAGCGCTGGCGCGCTCCGGGGCTTCACCTTCGTGCGGCACACCGATCAGCCCCGTTCCGGGAGTGGATTCGTGCCCGGCGAGTCTCCGGGGTACGGCGGCCTGGCCGCGTTCATCGTCCCGGTGTCAGGTCGCGGTAGCGGGCTTCGAGCAGGCAGTACAGGCCGTAGCAGAACAGGCCTATCGCCAGCGCAGCTAATGTGATCGCGCCGTAGGCGGAGCGGGCCACCGCGCGGAAGGTCGCGTCCAGTCCTTTGGTATCCCGTGGGTTGCCCAACACTGCGGCTTCGAGGATGAATCCGCCGATGAGCACGCACACGGTGGCGCGGGCGAGGCAGCCGAAGCCGCCCAGCGCGCGGACGGTGGTGCCGAACAGTCTGGGCCGCAGTTGGGTGGTGAACCGCTCCTGGAAGGTGAGCCGGACTGAGCGGCGGCCCAGCTCGACGCCGGCGATCACCACCAAGCTGCCGACCAAGAACAGCACCAAGCGCCCAGCTACGGTGCGCAGCACCGCCGCGGTGACTTCGGTGTCCTGCAGATGCTCGGAACGAGCGGTGCCGGCGCGGCGTCGAAACGCGAGTAGCAACGAGATGGTGCTAACGCAAAATGCCGAGTACAAAAGGCATCCCCACGTCGAGAGTGCCCGCTGACGCCACCGGCCGAATCTGCTACCGGCGTGTCGGGGACGAAAGATCGCTTCGACGAGCTGCGTGAGCGCGTAGCCGGCGAATCCGGCGGCGAGCAGCAGCAGCGACGCCTGACCCCAGGAGTGGCGGGCCGCCTCCTGCACGGCCCCCGCTCCGCTGACCGGCTCGGCGGCACGTCCCTGGACCGCGAGCGCAAGGCGCAGGCCGAGGTAGCCGACAAGCAGGTACACCGCCACGCGGGAGACCAGACCGAACTGGGACACCGCCCGCAGCCAGCGGCCGGTAAATCCCCGCCGCGATCGCTTCCCCCGCAGCCGTCAGCCCGGCACTCGGCGTGTCCTGCCGCCCCGGCGGGTCCTGCATCCGTCTCGCCTCGGCCTCTACCCGCTGCCGGCCCACCTGTGAGCGGCGAGCCTGCCCAGCACAACCCATAATCGGCACCCTGCCCAGGTGCGGGCAAGGGAACTCGCACCTCCGCCCCGGCTATCGCGGGACACGAAGGCTAAGCAGCACCCGGCAACAGCGGCTCGGCTCTCTCTCTGCCGTCACCTCCGTCCACGCTACGTCCTACCCGGACTGGAACTGATCTGGTTCGTCCCTCTGATGCTCGCCAACCCGCGACGGATGAGTCGGCAGAACCGGCTCCTACGGCGCCTGTCGATCGCGCTACTGTTGTTGATCGCACTGTCCAACCTCGCGGTGCTCGTGCTGCTGGTCCGCTCGCTGGTGCTCGGCGAAGCGAAAGTCGGTGGGCAGCTGCTCGGCGCCGCCGGTCAGGTATTGCTGACCCACGTCCTGGTCTTCGCGCTTGCGTATTGGGAAATAGACCGCGGCGGCCCGGTCAGCCGAGCTTGCGTCAGACGAACAGGTGTCCCGGCCGCAGATGTCCGTTTCCCCCAGGACGGCGAAGCACTTGATCCGCAGACGCTATGGCTGTCTGGACCCGGAAAATGCTGGCCTCGTCGCTGTCATCGCTCGCATGCGTGGCAGCCGCGCACGGGTATTCGATGACGCGGCCGATCACAGACCGTCCACAGTGGACACTTGTAGTCCGCGTGCGTCGACGTCAGTGACAATGTCACTGTCTGGCGCCAGAAATGCTGACCTTGTGCCTGTTACTGCTGTCTGGCCTGTCAGCGGACGACCGGCGTTCGTGGACAGCTTCGTGGGCAGAGTGTCCACAGTGGACAGTCGGATGTCCTGCTCAGGCTCTGCCGGTTGCCACGTCGAGCCCGCGAGGATCGCCCTGGGAGCCAATCGGGGAGCGCTGTTAGGCGCGCTGGCAAGCGGTCGCATAGCCGGATGTCGCCGACAACCGGATCCGCCACAGCACTAACGCGATGCCGGTGGGTCTGCCAGGCTCTGGTCGTATCGCGCCGCGGGGAGGTGGCGGTCATGGGCGAGGACGTCGACAGCCGGAGCTTCACGCGACTGGACCGGCAGCAGTATCGCGCCAAGGTGAGACGCTGCCTGGACGTGTTCGCCCGCATGCTCGCCGAGGCCAAATTCGACTTTGAGCGCCCGCTGACCGGCCTCGAGATCGAGTTCAATCTCATTGATGCCGAGCAGAATCCGGCGATGCGCAACGCCGACGTGCTCGCCGCGATCGCCAACGAGGACTTTCAGACCGAGCTCGGGCAGTTCAATATCGAGATCAACGTTCCTCCGCGCAGCCTGCTCGGCAAGGCGGTCGCGGACCTGGAAGTGGAGTTGCGGGCGAGCCTCAACGATGCCGAGCAACGCTCACGCGCGATCGGGGCGCACATTGTCATGATCGGCATGCTGCCGACGCTCACCCCGGAGCATCTCACCGGCGAATCCCTGAGCGCCAACCCCCGGTACAAGCTCATCAACGAACAGATCTTCGCGGCCCGGGGTGAGGACTTGTACATCGCAATCGACGGCGTAGAGCGGCTGTCCACGCACGCGGACACGATCGCGCCCGAAGCAGCGTGTACCAGCGTGCAATTTCATCTGCAGGTCAGTCCGCAGGACTACGCGGCAAACTGGAACGCGGCGCAATGTCTGGCCGGGGTGCAGCTCGCCCTTGGTGCAAACTCGCCGTTCTTGTTCGGCAAGGAGCTCTGGCGCGAGACCCGCGTCGCCCTGTTCGAGCAGGCCACCGATACCCGCCCGGAGGAGCTGAAGGCCCAGGGCGTGCGCCCGCGAGTGTGGTTCGGCGAACGATGGATCACG
>JBKPQY010000023.1:0-7971 GCA_046734315.1 Actinomycetota bacterium
AGCTGTGCGCCGCCTCGCTGGCTGCGACGAGGTGGCCGTGATGGATCGGGTCGAACGTCCCGCCCATGATCCCGACACGTCGCCTCGACATAGAGCGTGATCCTACGTACCCCGGGCTCGTACTAACCGCACCGCGAACGCCAGTGCTGGCGCCATCGAGCCGGACTGCGGGCCTCGGCAGACTCGATCGCGTGAACTGGCAAGCTGGACGGACATGAACGAGCAGGCGCGGGCGTTCCTCCGCGCGCCGGTCGCGGCGCGATCCTGGGCGAGTTTCGGCTACCTGCTGATCAGCGCGCCCCTCGCGCTGGTCGGGTTCTGCTTCACCGTGACGTTCCTGGCGGCCGGGACGCTGCTCGCGATCACCTTCCTGGGCCTGCCGCTGATCGGGTTGACGGTGCTGGCCGGGCGGTGGTTCGGGCGCCTGCACCGCGCGTTGGGCCGTTCCCTGGTCGGGATCCGCATCGCCGACCCGCCGCCGTTTCGCCGCAACCCGGGGCTGCTGGGCTGGCTCGGCGCGGCGTTGGCCGACGGCACAGGATGGCGGGCCAACGCGTATCTGATCGTCAAGTTCGTGCTGGGGATGGCCGGCGCATTGGGTGCGTGCGTGCTCTGGACGTGGGCAGCGCTGGCGTTCACGTACCCCGTCTGGTGGCAGGTGTTCGACCCCACCAACACGGATTCGCAAGGCGTCGTGCACCACTCGGGTCTCCAGTTCGGCGACTACTTCATCGAGACGTGGCCGCGCGCGATGCTCGTATCTGCAGTGGGGCTGGTCGCGATCTTCCTCGTGCCATGGCCGGTGCGGGCAGTGGTGGCGCTCGACGGAGTGCTGATGCGCTGGCTGCTCGGCCCGACGTCACGCGGGGCGCGGATGCGCGAACTGGAGCGCACCCGGGCGCGCGCCGTCGAGGACTCGGCCGCTGCCTTGCGCCGCATCGAACGGGACCTGCACGACGGCACGCAGGCGCGGTTGGTAGCACTGGCGATGAGCCTGGGCCAGGCTCGTGAGTCGTCCGACCCGCAGCGGCTGCGCGAACTCGTCGGCAGCGCGCACGACAACGCGAAGGAGGCGATCGCGGAGCTTCGCGACATGGTGCGCGGCATCCACCCGCCGGTGCTCGACCAGGGGCTCGAGGCGGCGCTGGCCACCCTCGCCGCGCGCAGCGCAGTGCCGGTCGAGCTTTCCGCCCGCGTGCCCCGGCGCCCGTCCCCGGCGATCGAGACGATCACGTACTTCTGCGTCGCCGAGTTGCTCACCAATGTCGCGCGCCACAGCGGAGCGCAGCACGTGATGGTGCGCGTTCGCGAGCACGGCGGGCGGCTTTCCGCCGTGGTCAGCGACGACGGGCACGGAGGCGCGCGCATCGGCGCAGGCACCGGCCTTTCCGGGCTGGACGAGCGCGTGCGCACGGTCGACGGAACGCTGACGATCGAAAGCCCACCGGGCGGCCCGACGACGATCGCGGTCGAGCTACCGGTGAGGAGTTGACGCATGCGCATCGTCATTGCTGAAGACGCCGCCATCTTGCGTGACGGGCTGGCGCAACTGCTCACCGATCGCGGCCACGACGTGGTGGCCACGGTCCGGGACGGCGAGGCGCTCCGCGCCGCAGTCGCCGAGCACGTCCCGGACGTCGCGGTGGTCGACGTCCGGATGCCGCCGAGCTTCACCGATGAGGGCCTGCGCGCCGCCATCGCGATCCGCCGCGAGCGCCCTGGTGTCGGGGTCCTGGTGTTCTCGCAGTGGATCGAGACACGCTATGCCGCCGAGTTGCTCGCCACGTCGTCCGCGGGAGTCGGGTATCTGCTCAAGGACCGCGTCGCCGACGTCGGCGAGTTCCTGGATGCGCTCACCCGTGTGGCCGCCGGCGGTACCGCACTCGATCCGGAGGTGGTCACCCAGCTCTTCGGGGCCAGCCGCCGAGGCGATGCCCTGGGGGTGCTCACCCCGCGTGAGCGTGAGGTGCTCGGTCTCATGGCCGAGGGCCGGTCCAATGCGGCGATCGCGCGGCGCCTGGTCGTCACGGAGCGGGCGGTCGAGAAGCACGTGGCCAACATCTTCACCAAGCTGGATCTGCCGCCGTCCGACGAGGATCACCGGCGTGTGCTCGCCGTGCTGCGTTACCTCGACTCTTAATGGCACGACGCCGTAACAGTCATTACAGTGTTGCTCATGGGTGAGCTTCGCATCGGCACCACAGAGCGGGAGCGCGCCGCCGCCGAACTGGGCGAGCACCTGGCCGCCGGGCGGCTCACCACGGAGGAGTTCGACGAGCGCGTCCAGCGCGCCTACCAGGCACGCACAGCGTCCGACCTCGCGCCGCTGTTCGCCGACCTGCCCGACCTCAACCCGCCACAGCCTGCGCGCCCCCGGACGAATTGGTGGCCGGCATTCGCGGTCCTGCTTGTCCTGGCGTGCGTCGCCTGGGTGGCGTTCCTGCGGGTGCCCCCGTTCTTCCTGTTCCCGTTCATCTGGATCTTCTTCGTGGGACGCCGCTTCGGCGGTCCGCGCTTCGGCAGGCGCCCCTTTGCGCCACACCGTTACTGACAGGTGGCGCTACCGCACCTGGCCGTCGCCGGTCACGACCCATTTCGTCGTGGTGAGCTCGGGCAGTCCCATTGGCCCGCGAGCGTGCATCTTCTGGGTGGAGATGCCGATCTCGGCGCCGAATCCGAACTCGCCGCCGTCGGTGAACCGCGTCGATGCGTTGACCATGACGGCGGCTGAATCAACGTGCGCGACGAAGCGTCGCGCCGTGTCGAGGTCGCGGGTGACAATCGCCTCGGTGTGCCCGGACGACCAGTGACGGATGTGGGCGATCGCGTCGTCGACGTCGTCGACGACACGCGCCGCCAGGTCGAGTGACAAGTACTCGGTGGCCCAGTCGTCGTCCGTGGCCGGGGTCGCACCCGCCGCCATGAACGCGGCGTCGCCGTGCACGGTGACGCCGCTCGCCGAAAGCGCCGCGACGACGCGCGGCACGAACTCGGCGGCCACCGCACGGTGCACCAGCAGCGTCTCGGCCGCATTGCACACGCTCGGTCGAGACGTCTTGGCGTTGAGGACAATGCGCTCGGCCATGTCGAGATCGGCAGTGGCGTCGACATAGACGTGGACGTTGCCCACGCCGGTCTCGATCACCGGCACGGTCGCGTTCTCCACCACGTAGCTGATCAACCCGGCGCCGCCGCGCGGGATGATCAGGTCTACGAGGCCGCGGGCGCCGAGCAGGTGACCCACGGTGGCGCGGTCACTGCCCGGCACCAGTTGCACGGCATCGCGGGGTAGCCCGGCCTTCTCGGCCGCGCCGGCCAGCACCTCGACGAGCGCGGCATTCGACCGGTACGCGGACGCGGACCCGCGCAGCAGCACGGCGTTGCCGCTCTTGAGCGTGAGCCCCGCGGCGTCGACGGTCACGTTCGGCCGTGCCTCGTACACGATCGCGATCACGCCGATCGGTACGCGGACCTGCCGGATCTCCAGGCCGTTGGGGCGTGTGTAGCCTCGCACCACCTCCCCCACCGGATCCGGTAGCGCGGCGATCTCGTGGAGGCCCGTGGCCATGGCCGCGACGCGCTCTCGGGTGAGCGTGAGCCGATCGACCAATGCTTCAGGGGTGCCGGATGCCCGCCCCGCAGCAACGTCTTCGGCGTTCGCTGACAGCACGGCGTCGGTCGCCTCGACAAGTGCATCCGCCATCGCGAGCAGGGCCGCGTCCTTCGCCCCACGCGACAGCGGGCCCAGCTCGGCGGCAGCGTCCCGAGCCCGCATCGCGACGGCGCGGACGTCATCGGCAGTCGCATCGTCAGCCATGAGCCAAGGTTACGGCGGTGGGCTGGTTCAGGTCAGGTCGTCGTCCACCAGATTGGCGTAAGCGGACTGACCACTCCGGTTAGGATGGTAGGACTCCATGAGCGGGTTGGACAGCCCGTTGATCCACTCGACGTTGTCGCACACGGCGTGCCCGATGAACGCCTGCTCCGGGTTTACGAAGGCGAACCCGTGCGCCGACGCGCGGCCGGCGGTCGTGCTGTCGAGCAGGTCCGCCGTCTGGTTGAGGATCGATTCGTCATGAGGGCTGAACCATGTCGCTGCGTTGCAGTCGACGCCGTTGAACAGCCGCGGGTAGCCCACGACGGTCACGCGCGCTGTCGTGGCGTGCGCGCGGATCGCGCTGTAGAGGGCGTCGAGCCGTCCCGGCAGCGTGGTGCGGATGATGTTCTGCGCGTTCCCCACGGCGCTGTCGCAGTTGCCGAGCCACGACGGTTCGGCGCATGTGGTGATCACCGACGAGAAGTTCGCATCGTTGCCGCCGACCTGCACGGTGACCCACCGGGTCGACCCCGACAGCCCCGTCAGCTGCTTGTTCTGCACATCGGCCGCCTTGGCGCCACTACACGCGTTGAACGTCAGCGTGGCGCCGACCCGAGCCGCATCGAGCACCGCGTACGCGTACGGCGAGCGGTAACACGAGCCGCTGCTGCTGTAGTACGCGCGACTGCCCACACCGGATGCGTACGAGTCGCCGAGCGCCGCGTACTGCGGGGTCGCAGCGGCCGGCCCGGCGAAGACGGCCATCGCGACGAACGTTCCTGCTGCCGCCAGGCTCGCGATCCCGGCGCTGACTGACCGTCCCATGCCCTCGCCCTTCTCGAGCGAACCTCGCGTAACGTAACTATGCCGTTGCGCGCAGTAGAACGGAAGACCCTCCTACAAAAGGACAAGGTCGTCGCGGTGAACGACCTCGCGGCGAAATTCCGCAGGCAGATCGTGGGTTTTGCGGCCCAGGAGGATGGGCAGGTCCGCGGAGTCGTAGCTCACCAGACCGCGGCCGACCACGGCGCCATCGGGGCCGAGAAGTTCGACGGGATCACCCGACTCGAAGTCGCCACTCACCCGGGTAATGCCGGCCGGCAGCAGCGAGGCCCGGCGCGCCACCACGGCGGTGACTGCGCCTGCGTCCAGCACCAGCTGGCCGCGTGGCTTGGTCGCGTGCTGGAGCCAGAACAGTCGCGACGCGGTGCGGTCCGCCGTGGGATGGAACGCCGTACCGTGTCGGCCGTCCAGCGCGTCGGCCACCGACGTGGCCGCGGCGAGCAATACCGGGATGCCCGAGCTCGTCGCAATCGTGGCAGCCTCGATCTTCGTGGTCATGCCGCCGGTACCCAGGCCGCTGCCCCCGCCGCGCAGCCGCACCCCGGCGAGCTCGTCGAGCGACCGTACCTCCGTCAGCGGACGTGCACCCGCACGGCGCGGGTCGGCGGTGTAGAGACCGTCGACATCCGATAGCAGTACCAGCGCGTCGGCGCGAACCAAGTGCGCGACGAGCGCGGCGAGCCGGTCGTTGTCGCCGAAGCGGATCTCGTGCGTGGCCACGGTGTCGTTCTCGTTGACGATAGGGATGACTCCGAGGGCCAGCAGCCGTTCCAGGGTGCGGCTGGCGTTGCGGTAGTGGCCGCGCCGGTGCAGGTCGTCGGCAGTCAGCAGCACCTGGCCGACCGTCAGCCCGTGCCGGCCGAACGCGGTGGCATACCACTCGGCGAGCAGCAGCTGCCCGACACTGGCCGCAGCTTGCTGGGTGGCGAGGTCGTGAGGACGCGCGCGCAGGCGCAGCGGCGCGATGCCGGCAGCGATCGCCCCGGACGAAACGAGCACGACCTGCCGGCCCGTATTCCTGCGTACGGCCAGCGCGCCGACGAGCGCGTCCAGCTGGGCCGGATCGAGCCGGCCGCGCGAGGTGAGCGACGACGAGCCGACCTTGACGACGACCCGTTGCGCGGCGGCGATCGCATCGCGGGTCATGTGTCGTCCGTGTGCTGCCGGCGGGCGCGCTTGGCAGCGAGCCGCTCGGCCGCGCGCACACGGTGCGGGCGCTCCAGCCGCTCGTCCGTGCCGCGCCGGGTCGGCCGGTACTCGTCGTCGGCGAGGGCGGACGCCGGCTCGAAGTCGAATGTGACGCCGGCGATGGTCACGCCGGCACCGGGCTGGGCGCCGAGACGGGTGAGCTCGTCCTCGACGCCGAGGCGGGCCAACCGGTCGGCCAGGTAGCCGACGGCCTCGTCGTTGTCGAAGTCGGTCTGGCGCACCCAGCGCTCGGGCTTCGTCCCCCGGACGACGAACCCATCCGCATCTGCCTCCACGGCGAAACCGGTGTCGTCGACGGGTCGGGGGTGCAGTACCGCGCGCGTGTCCGGGATGGGATGCGCCGCGCGGTCGGCGCCGACCTCCCCGGCGAGCGCGAACGCCAGCTCGCGAAGTCCTGCTCGGCTCACCGCCGACACCTCGAACACCCGCAGCCTGCGTTTCTCCAACTCCGGGCCCACCAGCCGGGCCAAGTCGGCCGCCTCGGGCACGTCGATCTTGTTCAGCGCGACGAGACGCGGTCGATCACGCAGGTCACCCAGTGTTCCCTCGTAGCGCGACAGCTCGCGCTCGATCGCGTCGACGTCGCTGATCGGGTCGCGACCCGGTTCAAGCGTCGCGCAGTCGACGACATGCAGCAGGACTGCACATCGCTCGACGTGCCGCAGGAAGTCGAGACCGAGCCCCTTGCCCTCTGCTGCGCCCGGGATGAGCCCGGGCACGTCGGCCATCGTGAACGTGGCTTCGCCGGCGCTGACCACACCGAGGTTCGGCACCAGCGTCGTAAACGGGTAGTCGGCGATCTTGGGACGGGCCGCCGACATCGCGGCGATCAGCGACGACTTGCCAGCACTCGGGAAGCCCACCAAGCCGACGTCGGCCACGCTCTTGAGCTCCAGGACGAGATCGCGTTCCTCGCCGGGTTCGCCGAGCAGTGCGAAGCCGGGCGCCTTGCGCCGAGGCGAGGCCAGCGCGGCGTTGCCAAGCCCGCCCCGGCCGCCGTGCGCGGCGACGAATCGGGCGCCCACCCCGGTAAGGTCCGCGAGCACCTCGCCTTGGTTGTCGAGCACGACCGTACCGTCCGGTATGGCGAGTTCCAGGTCGGCGCCGTCGGCGCCGTTGCGGTTGCTCCCGGCGCCGGGTCTGCCGTTACCGGCGCGCTGGTGCGGATGGTAGTGGAAGTCCAGCAAAGTGTGCACATTCCGGTCGACGACAAGCAGCACGTCGCCGCCGCGGCCGCCGTTGCCGCCATCAGGACCGCCGAGCGGCTTGAACTTCTCGCGGTGAATGGACGCCACCCCGTGGCCACCGTTGCCGGCGCGCACGTGCAACACGACGCGATCTATGAAAGACACGGCGGTTCGCCTCCGCTCCGCACGAAACGGGCGGGCGCCGGGATCTCCCCGGGGCCCGCCCTGGCGGTGCTGCTGCGCGGGACCCTCAGGACCCCGGAACGATGCTGACCGTCTTGCGGCCGCGCGACTGGCCGAATTGCACGCTGCCCTCGACCAGCGCGAACAGCGTGTCGTCGCCGCCTCGTCCGACGTTCGCGCCGGGGTGGAACTTCGTGCCGCGTTGGCGGACCAGAATCTCACCCGCATGGACGACCTGGCCGCCGAACCGCTTGACGCCCAACCGCTGCGCGGAGGAGTCGCGGCCGTTGCGCGAGCTGGACGCGCCCTTCTTGTGTGCCATCTCTACTTCTTCTTCCCGGCTGCGATGTCGGTGACCTTGAGCTGGGTCAGCGGCTGACGGTGCCCCAGCCGCCGGTGGTAACCGGTCTTGTTCTTGAACTTGTGAATACGGATCTTCGGACCCTTGGTCTGGGCGACGACCTCGGCCGTGACGTTCACCTTGGCCAGCTTGTCGACCTCGTGCGTGACGGCGCTGCCGTCGACCAGCAGGACGGCCGGCAGTGCGATCTCGTCCCCGGGAGAGGCGTCGAGCTTCTCAACGCTGATGAGATCGCCGACGTTGACCTTGTATTGCTTGCCGCCGCTCTTGACGATGGCGTACATCGAGCCTGTCCACTCCTCGGATTCGCGCCGCGGTCGGCGCACGCAATAGCGGCCCACCACTCGATGGGCCGACGTACAGGTTACGGC
>JBKPQY010000024.1:0-8565 GCA_046734315.1 Actinomycetota bacterium
CTATCGTGCTGCCGCCCGAGAGATCCTCGATGTCCACGCCCACGATCCACGCGACGCGCAGCTCGAGTACCGCCGCTACACAGACGCGGTCGGTGATCCGGCGCTGGCCGAGCTGTACGTCCGTTCGGCGGCCCACGCCACCTACGGCGAGCCCGACAAGGCCCGGCTCGTCGTCGAGCAGATCACCAGCGCCGACAGCTCGCCACGAACCGACCCTACACACCTTACGCCAACGCGTTAGGCCGAACTCTTCGGCCAACGTACTTGCCATCGCCAAGATACTTGGCCTAACCTGTTGGCATTCGAGTTCCGACAGCTTTGACGAGTCCTTGGAAGGGGACCGCGATGAGCCACCACGTCACCGAAGGCGATTCGATCGCGGACGCCGCCGCACCGCTGGCCTGCCCACACTGCGGCTGCACCGACCTGCTCCACGCCGTCGAACTCGTCGCGATACTCTCCGCGAGAGCGCACATGGTCGACGGCAGGATGCCCGACGACGGGAGTGGCCAGCCGCTCAGGGAGGCCCAGCACTGGCCCGAGCGTGGCTGGATCGTCTGTCGCAACTGCGGCCAGATCGAGATGCGTTTCGATCAGCTCGTTCCGGCCGCGCTGCCCCCGTCCAGCGCTAGCACGCCGGGAGCGGCCTCGTGAGCGCGGCGGCCGCCGCCTGCGGCAATCCATACATCGCGGCCCTGCGCGCTGGAGACCTGTTCGCGGACAGCGCCTATCAGCGCGACCTCGACACCGCGCGGGTGGAGCGGATGGGCAGCGAGTTCGACCGCACGCTGCTCGGGGTGATCGAGGTGTCTGAACGCGTCGATGGCCGGTACGCGATCATCGACGGCCAGCACCGGTGGGCCGTCGTGCGTGCCGCCGGCGGCGACGGCGCCCACCTGGTCTGCCAGGTCCACACGGGCCTGAGCATCGAGGACGAGGCGCGGCTGTTCTACGAGATCGACACCGGCCGTAAGACGCTGAGCTGGTGGGACCGGTGGCGAGCGCGGCGCGGGGCCGGGGACCCGCAGGTCTGCGGCATCGACGAGGTACTGCGATGGCATCGGCTGCAGGTCAACCCGGCCCCTGCCGACGGCAATATTCGCGCGACGAAGGCGCTGGAGACGATCGCCTGCGAGTTCGGTGACCTGCAGACACTCGATGCGGTGCTGGTGGTGATCACCTCCGCGTTCGGTCGATCGTTCGACGCCTTCGACGGCGCCATTCTGCAGGGCGTCGCCCTCGTGCTCGGCCACTACGCCGCTGACGAGCTCGACACCGACCGGCTTGTGGCCAAGCTGCGCGACATCCCACCGCGGCAGCTGCGCGCCAAGGCGCTCGCGCTGCGCGAAGCGCACCGCGGCACCCAGCCGCGGCTGTGCGCCGCGGTGATCATCGAGCGGTACAACGCCGGCCGCGGACGCAAGGTCGAGCCCTTCTTCACCCGCACGGCCTCACCCAGCAAGGCCGGCACCCCCGATCAGCGCGGCACGCGATACCGGGACGAGATGCGCCGCTGGGCCGAACGCAACGGGTACGACCTAGCTGGATCGCGCACCATCCCGCCGAGCGCACGGCGCGCCTATGAGCAGGCGCAGGTCGCCGCTCACGGAGCAGACGGCCTCGACGAGGAGGAGAGCCCGACCGTCGGCGTGCCCGATCTCGCCGGTGTCCGGCGCGCCTTGCGCAACGGGCGGGGCATCCGTTGGGTCATGGACGCCTACGGCCTGGACTACCAGACCGCCAAAGCCATCCGCGACGAGCTGCACGCCGGCCTGAGCCCCGGAACAGCCGCATGACCGCCGACCCCGCCTAGGTACCTGGCTGCGACGTCGCCGTCCTGCCGGCCGGTCAGCCGCTGCCCGAGCCCTGGTACTGCGCCCACCGCCGATCGCTGGAGTGCGACCTGTGCCGCGACGCCGTTGACGCCCTCTGGCTGCTCAGCCCACACCGCCCACCCGACCTCGGCTGGGGCATTGACGACGGCGAACTGTGCATCTGCCGCCGCTGCGCCGAAGCCATCCGGCCCATCCCGAAACCCCGCCAACCGCCAGCGGCATGAACGAGGAGGAGCGAGTGACCACCAGGATCGACGGCATCGCCACGCCGGCCGACCCCGAGAACGAAAGCCGCGTCACGCTCGCCGCCCGCCACCTGTACGAGGCCGAACTAGCGCTACACGACGCAAACCAATCCCACGTCAAGGCGTGGATCGCCGCCACCAGCGACAAGCTGCACCAAGCCGTCGTCGAGCACCTGGCCGCGACCCGCGAGCAGGACGGCAGCGACTCCCGGCGCGCCCGACCGGCAGCGAGGACCACGCGATGAGGAGTCTCGCAATGAACCTTCGGTTCGACCTCGACGACGGCACGCCCCGCGCGGCGCTCGACGTCGCCGGCCAAGCGGTGCGTGCGTTCAACCACCGCAGCGCTACGCGGTTCGACCCCTGTCGGGACGGGTGGCAGTACCCGAGCGACGCCTACCGGGCTCTCGCGGAACTGATCTACCTGACCGGAGCATTGCCTCAGGTCTTCGGCCACATTGCGCCTTCGCTGCTGGCCCAGCTCGAGCAGGGTCACATCGAGATTGACTACGGCACCGCCTACGCCGGCAACCCGGAGGCCGCCGTCGCGGCGGCGAGCGTGGCTCTGGAGCGGTCAAACCAGGCCGCCCGGCAGCTTTCCCGGGCGCTGGGTGACCCACAGAACGCCATCAGCGCTGCCAGCTACGCAGGCCCAGACCTGCCGGAATGAACCCGCGCCTGGGAACTCCCTCGCCACCGCCCACTGCGCGCCCGCGATCACCAGGGAGCTGAGTCTGAATGCGCATGAGCACCCACATTGCGGCCTACGACGATGATGACGACGTCATCTACGAGCCGCCGCGGCGCATCTTGCGCATCGACATCGTCGCGGAGTGCTGTTTCCTGACTTTCTTCGATCATGCTGACACCAGCACCAGTGAGGCAGACATCTACAACGCCACGCAACCGGCGTACCTGCAGACGATTGTTCCGACCGGCACGCTGCTGAGGGTTCTGCTGCTGCAGACGGCAGCGCGCCATGTCCGCAGCGCGAGTATCCCGGCGCTCGGCGAGGCCGACACATTCCGCTACGCGGATGAGGTTCTCGTCGTCAGCGTGATCGGCGAGACCGCTTACCTCGACGTCCATCGCGCCGACCCGAACCTCCGGCGACCGACCTACCCTGCCCGCGGCACGATCCGCGTGCCCGCCCCGGATCTCATCCAGGCACTCCAGACACACCTCGAGGATGAAGAGGCGGGCGCACCGCTCCCGCGGACTCCGGTTGACACGTGGGACCACGACGAGTGGGGAATCTAGCGCGATGTCGAAACGCACTCGCGCTGCCTGGCACTGCGCGTGGGTGTGGGCCTTGGCGCGGGGACGTTCGTATTGGCGTTGGCCTACGGAGCCGCAGCGAGCGTCGCGGGCTGGGGCGTCGCGGTCCCGTTGGTCTTCTCGATGGTGGCGTTCTCCGGCGCAGCCCAGTTCACGTTGTTGACCACCCTCTCCGCTGGAAGCGCGGTGGCCGCGGTCACCGCGGCCGTGTTGATCAACGCTCGCTACGCCGTGATGAGCGTTGCCCTCAACGGCAGCCTGCACGGCGGTCGGCTGCGGCGAGCCCTGCAAGCGCAGGCGCTCGCCGACGCCTCCTTCGTCGTCGCGCATCGCGGAGGCGGCCGATTCGACATCGCGCGCCTGATCGGCGCCAGCGTTCCGCAATGGCTGTGCTGGGTGACCGGAATGGCCGTCGGCCTGCTCACCGCGCCATCGACGCGGCTGTTGCATGCACTCGGAGCCGACGTCGCGTTCCCGGCCTTCTTCCTGGTCCTCGCGCTGGATGAAGTCCGCAAGTCACGGCGAGCGATGGTGGCCGCCCTGGTCGGGGCGGGCATCGCGGCAGCCCTGTTGTTCCTGACCACCCCGGGCAACGCCCTGTTGGGCGCCACCGCAGCCGCCCTCATCGGCGCCATCCACGGCCGCCCCCAGCCCAGCCGTCGGGCAGAACAATCATGAGGCTCTGGCTATCCGTGCTCGCCGTCACCGCCGCGACCTGGGCGATGAAGGCCAGCGGCCCGCTCGCACTCGGCGACCGACAACTGCCGCCGATCGCCGTCAAAATCACCACCCTCATGGCCCCCGTGCTCCTCGCCGGTCTGATCCTCGTCGACCTCGGCGGGGAAGGATGGAATGACCTCGACTGGGCACAGGTGCTCGGCGTCGGCGTCGCAGGCCTAACCCGAACCCTCAAGGCACCCATGCTGCTCGCCGTCGTCTGCGGCATCGCCGCCACCGCCCTGCTACGACTCCTCCGCGGCTGATGCCCAGCCTCTCTAGTGACAGCCACTCATCCAACAACTACCGACCGAGGGCGTGCTGACCCTGTTCATCCCGGCAACAGCGCACCCTCGCGTAATTCGACCATGCCCCTGGTGTGACGCCGGCGCGGTCGCGACATCCTCCCGCATGCGCTTGGCGCTGGCACCGTGCTGATGCGCCCGAACGACAGAGAAGTCGACGCTGAGCTTCCAGTCCAGCTCGCCGACCTGATCAGCCTCGGGCTGCAGCACCGCGAGCAGCCTGTCCCACGTCCCGTCCGAGCAGAACCGGTGATGCCGCTTCCACACCGTCTGCCACGGCCCGAACCGCTGCGGAAGATCACGCCACGCAACCCCGGTGCGATACCGGAACGCGATCCCCTCCATGACCTGGCGATGCTCACGAAACGGTCGCCCACGCAACCCATCCGAGTTTGGCATCAACGGCTGGATCCGGGCCCACACCGCATCAAAGATCTCAGCCCCACGAGTCACACCGCCAGCGTCCGAATCACCCACCAGCATTCCCCCCACTCGCACACGTGACGGCTGGCTGACCGAGGTGACGCTTGAGGGAGCCGACGCACCCGTACGCGTCGTCTTCGTACGCCGCGAGGGCCCGAAGGTTATCGTGCGCCAGGCTGATCCTGCCGACGTCGACCCGGAGCCCGTCCCGATGTGGAGCGGCGATCAGGTCATCGTGGCGCAGGCGCTCTTACATATGAGCCTGAACACGACGGACGAGGTCGGCGACGTTTCAGGCTTCATGTTCGGGCTGCGGATCGTGGAGCTGCGACGCGAGCCCGCGTCCCAGGGATCTCGCCGACGACCGCGCGCCCGCCACGACCCGTACGACGCGTGACGGCGGGCGGCTCGAATGCCCGGGTCCGGCGTAGAGTGAACCTCACCGAGGGTATTTCGCACGCTGGTGTCCAAGCCGGCCTCGCCCTCTGGCGATCAGTAACCGGCCCATGCAGTTGGGCCTGGATCGGCGCTCGTCATGACCATCCACAAAACCAACCCGAACCATTCCACAGATCCAGGTCTCACGACCACTAAGCAGCCGTCCCGAGTCAGGCAGCCATCACAGGCCGCCCGCCAGGTGCTGGAAGGGCGCCGGCTGACGCAGCGGATCTCGCTGCTTCTCGGCCAGCGGACAAGCCTCAGCCGGGTGATGATGACTGTTTTGAGTGTGGCCCTGATCCTCGGGCTGATCGGCTTCGCCGCGCACGTGCTGTGGGTCGTCACCATCATCGTTATGGCAGTCGGTCTTGGGTATCTCATCGCCAACAGTCGCCGCGATAGCACTGAATCCGTCAACCAGCGCCAGGAAGACGAACGCGACACCGCACGACGCGGCTGACGCACGACAGCACCCGTTACATAGGTCGACGTATCAGTCCGGACTGCTACCTCGATCAGGTCCCGTCGGCTATGAAGCCAGCAGGCGGGACCGTCGGTTGAAACAGAGCAATCGTCAAGAGTTGTGGACGGCGTGTCCTGATTGATCACGCGGCGACCTTGGTCTTGGCCTCGTCGGGCCGTTCGATGAGAATTCCTTTCTCGAACTTTGCGCCGGCTCGGACCAGCGCGACGAGGTGCGGTCCGTTGACGGCGCGCCAGCGGTCTTGCGCTGCTTGGATGAGCTTGAACACCATGGCCAGCCCGGCGGCTCGGCTGCCGGGTCCCTTGGTCACCTTGGTCCGTAACCGCACCGTGGAGAAAGTGGATTCGATGGGGTTGGACGTCTTGAGGTGCACCCAGTGCTCGGCCGGGTAGTCGTAGAAGGTGAGCAGTTGCTCGGCGTCGTCGACGATCTTCGCGACTGCCTCCGGGTGTTTGACACCGAACAGGTCCGCGAAGGTCCTGATGGCCTTGCCGGCGGGCTCGCGGTCCTCGGCGTCACGGATCTCGGCGAGGGCCTTCTTCGCCGCCGGGTGCGCGGACTTGGGCAGCGCGTCGAGGACGTTGGCGACCTTGTGCACCCAGTCTCGCTGCTCGCGGGTTTCCGGGAACACGTCCCGCAGCGCGGCCCAGAACCCGAGCGCCCCGTCACCGATGGCCAGTATCGGGGCGCGCATGCCGCGGCGTCGGCAGTCACGGAGCAGGTTCGCCCACGACTCGGTGGATTCTCGATGCCCATCGGCGAGCGCGACCAGTTCCTTCCGCCCGTCTGCGCGCACTCCGACCATCACCAGCGTGCACACCCGGTCCTGGTCGAGGCGCACGGTGAAGTGGACGCCATCGGCCCACAGGTAGACGTAGTCCACGCCGCGCAGGTCGCGCTCGGCGAAGCGCCGCTGCTCGTCCTGCCAATCAGTGGTCAGGCGGGTGATCACCGACGCGGACAATCCCGCGCTGCTGCCGAAGAACTCCTCCAACGCCGGCACGAAGTCCTGGCTGGACAAGCCATGCAGATACAGCAGTGGCAACACCTCGGTCACCTTCGGCGAAACGGCGGCACCACGGCGGCAAGAGCGCCGAACGAAACCGGCGCCGCTCACCGGTGACCTCATCGATCCGCCGGTCATCCACGCGGGGCGCGGACACCTCGATCGCGCCGGCCACCGTGCTCACCTGCCGCGGCCGCGCATGACCGTTGCGCACCACCAACCGCCGCCCATCCTCGTCCCGCTCGCCGGCGAACGCGGCCAGGTGCGCCTCAACCTCCGCCTCCAACGCCGCCGCCAGCATCCGCCGCGCACCCTCACGCACGATCTCATCCAGACTCGCCGCCAGCTCCGCACGGCTCACCACATCAGCGACTACCTTCAACATCGGCGTCCTTCCCGCCGGCGTTGGCCCGCCGGCATCCCAGTTGTTGATCAATCGGGAAGGTACGCCGCGCCCTCGCTCAGGTCCCGCATCCACAACTTCGAGTCATAGCTCGTTGAAACATCGCACCTAGGCAAGCGACTCTGACTCACCTGGCCGGGTGCGTGTGGCAGCGGTTGCTGGAAATCGATGCCGGCGCGGGCTCGCCGGTGGACGGCAAGGCGACGCTATCGGCGTGTAGGAGGCACATGTCTGATGGATTGGGTGGTCGCCGTACCCCCGAACCGGCTCGGGAGCGAGGACACTGAAAGCCAGCCGATACCCGAGCCCGTACCGCGGCGCATGGATCGGTGGCCCGCCAGCAGGGACCCCTCAAACGGTTTTCCCCCCGGACCGTGGACGCGGTCCCCGCTGGACGCGGCGCAGGTGCAAGGACCGGCAACCCACCTTGACCCACAACACCGGCAGGCTGACAATCTTGCGGTCGCCCCTGGATTAGTTGCGCAGCATCGGGCGACCCACGAAGCCCAGCGGGGACTGCCGTTGGGATTGGTCCGGGGGGACCGACTGTGGCCCCTGCTGTCACCACGCCAAAGCCGAACCCGGCGAGCAACCCTACGACCGCAACAGCGGGGGGTGCCAGAAATCTTGACGCGGGAGAGAGTTGTCCTGGGTCAAGGAGTGGGCACAGTTCGCCCTTGAAGATGGTTGTGCCACCTCAATGCCGGGCGCTGACGGGTCAATACGCGCTGTCCGCAGCGTTTGTTGTTCTCGGTATAGCTCGGAATAGCTACGGCTATCCGCGGGCCGTTGTCGGTCGTCGGCGGAAGGCGGTGGCACGTCTGCGCGCGCGTTGGCTGGTGTTGGCGCGGTGGGGGTGTCGAGTTCATCCGGCACGGGTGATCTGACCGCCGACCTTCCGACTGTCACCAACCCGGCCGAATACAACTAGATCTCTCTGATCAGAGCGTGTTCGCGGGTGAGGCGAGCTACCGCATCGGACAGTAGGGGCGCCGTTGTGAGGAGCTCGCGGTAGAGCCCGTCGGGACCCTCGGCGATGTCGATGTGCTCACCGAAGTCGGCGGAGAGCTCTACGAGCGCAACGTGGACGCGTTCGGCCCAGCGCGCCTGGCGGCCGGGCGCAGGCGCAGCCAACGCGTGTTCCACCGCGCTCATCGACTCCAGCAGCTCGGCGCGGCGGCGACGCAGCTCCTCCAAGAAGGCCTGCTCTGGCGTGGATGAGTCTGGTTCCATCGACGCTCCGTGAAGCGAATGTCCTGCGTGTGGCTCTGCCGGTTGCCACGTCGAGCCCGCGCGGATCGCCCTGGGAGCCAATCGGGGAGCGCTGTTAGGCGCGCTGGCAAGCGGTCGCATAGCCGGATGTCGCCGACAACCGGATCCGCCACAGCACTAACGCGATGCCGGTGGGTCTGCCAGGCTCTGGTCGTATCG